>NZ_CP147247.1:3248750-3570625 GCF_002140975.2 Enterococcus sp. 9E7_DIV0242 | reverse complement strand
AAATTCTCCAAAAAAACCAAATAGAATATATAAAAAAAATGAGTAATAAAATTTTTAAGTGCTTAAATTTGAAGGACTATGCTCGGTTTGATTATAGACTGAACAACAAGCAACTATATTTTCTAGAAGCTAGTCCTAATCCAGTATTAAGTGAAACATCTGAATTAGGACTGATATCTCTGAAAAGACAAACTCCAGCAAGACTCTATTTGGAAGCCGTTATCAACAGTGCTGTTCTACGTATAAATACTAAATAGATTAATTAAGGTTTCACTTTACCCATGAGTAATAGTCGTTAACCATGGTTCAAATTCAATTTCTTTATAATATCTTTCTGTTTCAAGCGGAACATCTGGCATACAAAGTTGTTCGCTAGAAAAATTATTATAGAGACTTATAAAACGACATTTTCCAGAAGGGACATCGTTTTGAAAGCGAGGTCTATAAAGATTGAGATATCGTTCCATTGAATAAAAATCATTATTATTTTTTGAATCTATGGCTAAATTGATCAATATCTTTTTGTAGATTCTATCATCTAAATTTGAATTAGTACTGATTAATTCCTCTAGTTCTTTTTTATAAACAACAGCTTTACTATCTTTTAATGCTGAATAACAAACGAAAAAATTTGTATTTATGATATTATAGATGTAATTATTTTTATTCCAAACATATGCATTCATTAAATGCTCGACTGCAGATTGCCAATTCCCGTTGATCATTTCAATAACTGCTAAATTGTTGTAGGAATAAGCTTGATAATGAACACTAGTGTTTTCAAAATTTTTTCTAGCTTCTTCAGTTAACAAGATAGCCTTATCAAAATCCGAACATCTAATATGTTCAAACCCTTTATTGTGAAGAATTTTTGAAGAAGACAGACCATTCTCATCATATTTTTGAGCTAACTGATACCCTTTATCTAGTAGTTCAATAGATTTTCTTCCTTCGTAAAAATCCATGGAAGACTGGTAAACTCCTATCATTGATGGATGATCCAGATCACGAGCATGAAGATCTTCAAACATAATTTTTGCAGCTTCGAACTTTCCTGGTGACACAAAAAAAATGGATTGCTTTTGTGTCAATAACTCAGTAAAAGGTAGTTGGTTAATTTCTGACAGATGAATGGCTGTATCAATAAACTCAAATGACTGTTCATAGTCATAAGAATGACATTTCGTTCGTGCTAGCATAGAATAAACAGTTATTTTTTCTTTGATAGATATTTCATTTAGATACCTGTCTTCTATGATAACTAACATTTCCTCCGAACGTTTGAATTCCCCACAATCCAGTAAATTTTTTGCTATTACAATCAACCATCTTGGAGGAATCGTTCCTATTTCATCATTTAATCGATTAAATATTTGTAAGGCCTCATAAGACTGCCCATTTCCATATAACTTAACTGCGTATTCATAATTAACTTCCTTCCAATTGCTCCGCTTACTATAATAAGCTTGAAAAGATCGAATGTAATCTAAATTCAGCATCCAATAATCTGTTTGTAGATTTGGGATTCTCTTTTGTTCGAGAAAGTCATAGTTAAAAAATGCTAAATAACTCTTTTGAACTATATCTTCATTTAAATCAAGAATTATTTCGTTTAAAGAATCATGTTTGAATTTTAAACAGTCTGTTTTACAATAAGACTCTATCTTTATTATGTGCAAATTAATCAAATCAGCAATTGACTTTCTAACGCTTTCAGAGCTAGTTAAAAACGCTATATTTCCAAATTCGTTAAGTAGATATTCCAAGTATGATTGCAATATTTCTATAGGAAAAGGTATCTTCCAGACAGACATAATTGTTAAAATAAGTTTCTGTTCAAATGTTGTGCTTTCATAATCAAAATCTACACTTTCTGTTAACAGTAATTGCTTAAATTTATCTACTAAAAAATATGCTTTAGGTTTCTCCCTACAAATAATGCCATTTTTGGTATATAAATTGATCAATGTTTGCTTGAATCTTTGCGGATATCCTCCGCACTGATAAAAGAGAGTATTCAAGCACTCTCTTATTTCTTCATCAATTTCACAAGTTTTACTTAATATTTCAACAAAAAAATAATTTTTTTTGAACGGCTCCATATTCAACTTAACATTAGGTATTTTTTCAACCAAAAAATTTTTATGAAACTGAGCCAGTTCTAAATCTTCATTTGTTGTACATATAATAAAACGAAGATTATCGTTAGATAAATTTTCTATAATCGTCATCTCGATAATATCTATCAACAAAGGCGAACATCTAGTAAAGTTATCAAAACAAAAAATTATTTTTTGTTTTTTCTTTATAATAGATTGGATGTACTTTGCTACAGTTTTTGAAAGTGTATATTGTTGCTGCTTAAAGTCAATGAAACCATGAATACAGTTTGACACGATATCTGAAACCCCAAAGTCTGGAATCTTGTATATATCTAGAATTGTTTTTGTAATATTTGTACCTGTCTCAACAAACGAAGAGTAATTAAGCTTAATGTAGTCTATGAATTTATTTCCAGATATTTCCTGTAATTTTTGAATGAAATTCGAGATATAACTAATATCATTTTCATCTTTTTCTGATTCAACATGAATAAGAAACCACTCAATGTTTTTATTAAACACATTATCAATAAAATAAGTTTTTCCTACTCCTCTGTCTCCACTAATCCAGAGAACATGTGGAGAACTCGAACTCTCTTCTAAAAATTTTTTTGCTATCTCACGTTCTTCAAGTCTATCAACAAAATCAAAATCAAAGAATTCCCTATTATCCATAGATATCTCCTGTCCATCTCACTAAACGATAATTGCTTATTATCCTTTATTCGTTTTAAATAATTATACCACACGATTATTACTGTTGTTCTGCTATTTTGTAAACAAAATTTAAATTAAACATAAAAAAATCAACTTATCATCTGAATAACTTTCCAGAGAGAAGCTATTGTTCACACTGATTATCACCTGCTAGTTCTTAACTACAGAGCCCATACCTAAATTACCTACTTCCACATAATAAACCATATGCACCTCTACTCATGTATTACTATCATTTTCCCCCTCTACCTTTCTCTATCTGAACCCCATTGTTCTTAAACGCAGTCACTAAATTCGAACGCATCATCTGATCTTCATGATACTTTTCCCACATTCGATAATAAGCTTCGACTAGTTTTGAATGTTCTTCGCGTGCCATTCCTTGCAGAGCTGCATGAGCGACCCAATAAGAACCTTCATCCATCCAAAGAATAAATTTATCGAGATAATCCATTCGATCCTTTGCATTGCTGATAGCCCAGACTGCGGTTTTCCGGTCAGCTTCTTCCACCGATTCATTCATCGCAAAGTCAATCAAATCTTTACCACGAAACAACTCGCAATCCTTCATAAAGAAAATCAAACTGTCTTTATCCTGGAGCTCTTCATTGCGTAACAAATCCTTCAGTGTTCCATAATACTCATCTTTCAGCTCATCCGGTATTCGTCTGGCACAAGCAACTGCCGCAGAGATATTTTCGCCATCGAGCAGTCTATCAAACATGGTCATTGCTGCTTTCTCATTAAATTTCAACAGCAGCTCTACTCTTAAGACATCCAGTTCTTCGTTATCTCTTTGTTGGATAAAGGCAATCGTACTCTCCTTTACTTCTGAAAATCGATACAAGCTTCTTAAAATATCGTGCTTTTCCTTATCTTCAGCTGTAGGATAGGCACGTTTCAACTCGTCCTCTGTTCCTAACCTGTAATAACCATACGAAGTAGTGCTATTGCCTTGAATGATTTCCTTGAAAAACTGTTCATACCAGTCCAAAAAGGGCATTCCTGTTAGATATGGACCGTAATCCGAGTCAAGATTCCAATCGATATAAACGATTTTTCCGGTTTCTGATCCGTTGACTAGCAGCAGATTATCGTAGGTACATCCCTGTGTCCCAACAATCAACATCCCGCCATACAAACGAGCCATCGCCTCATCGTATAAGTCATCATCTTCTTCGGTTTCATCCATGATTCGCTTCCATTTTTCTTTGGTCAAGGCTTTATCAATTAGCGCTTCATTGCTCACTGCAGCAGCATGCTCATCAGAACTGATTACTTTTTCCAGCGCAGATAAACCATAGTAGGGCCCAGCACCGCCGTTTCCTACTTGTGTCAGGAAAAACACATAGTCCTTCGGTAAAGTGAGTTGATGGCGCTTTTCAAAAGCTTCAACCTCAGCCATTGACAGCACTGGTTTCAATCTATACTTGTGCGTACTTGCACCAAAAACTGAGCGCTCTTTGTCTACTCTCCCTGCAGCAGCAACCATTTCTTTTATATACGTTGCATGTGCGGTCGTCAGTCTTTCTCCTGTAAAGGGTGTCCATTTCGGCACCACCTCTGCTATCTGCTTTTCAGTCCGTTCATTTTTAGTAAATAGTTTTTTCAGTTGATTAAACATAGTTTCCTCCAAGTGCTCATTTTTCATCGTTCCACCCGTTGCTACAAGTCAAAAAAATCAGTTGAGTAAGGAAAATCCCCTCTGTTCCAGAGCCATAACGGAGTATGGATATCAATTGGATCGTAATCCGTCTCTTTAAATACCTCTTCCCAACGAGCTGCTGTAATTTGCTGAACTTTACTGCTTTTTGCTTCTGCTTCACTTATCAAACCCAACTTTACGCTTCCTTGAATGACATTTGTATCTGGTGCTACGGAAATATTCCATCGATCCTCGAACTGTACATCCGTGTATTGAAGCATGACATACAGCCAATAGTTCATGATCTTATTTCCAGATAAATAAGGAAAAGACTTCTTGTTAGCGAGCATATACTCCTTTATTTTTGCCACACTGTAGTCATTTTTCTTAAAAAAGTTACGAACGTCTCCTGAAAAATCTTCATGAAAGGTCGAACACAATCGTTGCCAGATAATTGGCTGTTTATTTTTTTGTAGAGCAATTTTATGCTTTGTCAGCTTTGCTCTCAGTTCATCTTCGCTCATAAGCAGCACTTTCTCCGGAATAAATACATCCGCAACGAATGAATCCTGCGCTGAGCTTTTTGCACTTTCCCATAATTTATAAGCATTCCGTTGATAATTCAATGCCATCGGTAAAGTAAAATATAAATAATTTTCTTTACTCCCTATCGGATAATGAGGATTGCTGTCTTCCGGCATGACCTCCCCGCCTAATCTCCCTAAGCGATGATAATCAATCAACTTAACAGCCTTTTCGAGTATTTCCTTTTTATTTCCCATCCTTACTCCTATTCTCATTCATATGAGGCCAGGCCACTCCGCCCCATCATTTTTTCTACTGTTATTCTTATAGTACCATTAGTTAAAAGAGAATGGACCCGTTTTTTTGTCCACCTCTTTTTCAACGCCAATAGAACTATGGATTGATCAGTCAACTTGGTTTGGGTATTTATTTCGACAATATGTAGTACTCTTCTGCTATGATTCACCGGACGATTTGAAAGCGAGCCGCTCTCATTCACTTGTTCACTAAGACAAACAAGCTCACTGCAAAAAGCAGCGAGCCTGTAGTCATGGACGTAATATGAGGGCTGCGTTGACACAAAGCTGTCCGCAGCTTATTTTTGACTGTATTTATGTCTATTTCAAAAAGCGAAATAGCATGAAACGTCACTAAACAAATATATTAAAAGTAGGAAGATAAAGCTTAAAACTCTTAGTTTAAAGTAAACTGCCTACGTCCAATCTTAAGATTCATGGTACTTTTGATGAAAAAATTGGCAGACCGCTCTCCATTTGACTGGAAACTTCGCTGAGCTTTGCCACACACACGATCAAAAACAACAACCTCTACAACCGAAGCCAAAGCTCATCGTTACTCTTAGTTGCTTTTTTACTGTTCTTTCTTCAAAAATCAACTATTTCCTCTTTGATCATCAAAAGAGATGCTCCGGCAAACTACCAGATAGGAAGTTCCAATAACGTAATTAAAAGAATTTCAAACATATTATCACCTCACAATATATTGGGGAAAACACTTTCAATATATCCTAAATAGATTATAATATAGACAATATAGATTGTCTTATGACATTTGTAATATTCCGGAGGGGTATATGAAAATAGGCGAACACATCCAATTTTATCGAAAAAAGAAGGCCTGGACACAGGCTGAGTTGGCTGAACGGATTTGTTCTCAATCAGAAATCAGTCTGATCGAGCAAGGAAAACGAACGCCTTCTTACGATGTACTTTTGAAACTGTGCAGTAGGCTGAATATATCGATTGAAGATATCACAGAAAAATCCATCGATCATATAGAATTGCTAACGACGGCCTTTCAACGGCTCAATTTTCTTATGTTGAATCGAGAATATGAAAAAATGGATCGACTGCTGACAGACCAAACAATTTGGCACGCGGCTTACGAAAAGACAGATCGTCAACGGCTTTTGTATTATCAAGGAATCTACACCTGCTTCCATTTGAAAGAAAATGCGGAAGCTCTGAATATTTTAAAATTAGGGCTAACAGAAACACTCTCATTAAAGGACAAAAATCTGCATGAAATTCTTACTAGGAAAAAAATCTTTCAGAAAACAGAAACCTTGTTGATTGGTTCCATCGGCGCAGTTTTGCATCTTGACAAAAAATACAAGGAGGCCGAGCCTTTCTTTGTGACGGCCTGCAACAATATCAACGATCAGGCTTTTCGGGATCACCCCTCGGAGCTGGCCATCATCTACTACAGTGCCAGCAAAAACTACAAATATTTGAACAAGCATATACAGGCACTGGAAATGGCAGTAACAGGTAAAAATTGGGTATTATCTCATCATTCTACAGCTCGATTGCCTGAGCTATTGTATGAAATCGCTGAAAATTATCGGATATTGGATAAGCAAGAACGAGCAGAGTATTATTACATTCGTTCTCTTTCTGCCGCACTCTCGATCGAAGACATAAAAATCTTCGATTTGATGTGTGAAGAATACCAAGTGTTTACCTCAATGAAGGAGCTTCAACGCTTTTTGAAGGTAGTCTCACACGTATCGAACCGTGAGTCCCTCTAGGACATGATGAAAGAGCAAAAGACAATAACCTCTACATTCTATCTATACCTGCTCTCGAAGAAAACGGGAAAGTTAAAAAATAGACAAAAAAATCTTGAAAAGCACTACGCTGCGTAAGATGCCTTTCAAGATTTTTATTATTCTACTTTCAGCAACGGTCGAATCATTTGGCTACTGTACTGACTGGACAGCTTCAACAAAGGGCCAATTAGGAGAACACCTATAATTGGTCCCAACATGAATTTCCCTCCAAGAAGCATACCCGCCATAAAACAGATCAAATCGAGCCCCATTCTTACCTTCGCCAAATCAACCTGAAACGTATCACTCAAAGCAAAGCTCAGAGCAATATATCCCTCTTTCCCAGTATCAGTGGCTGCGGCAATTCCTGAACCAATCCCTATCAACGAGATACCTACAATGACCACACCAATCTTTAGATAGTAGGGCCATTCGATCACTAACTGACGAATAACCAGATCAGTGAAAATACTTGTTGCAATTGGGTTTAGGATCGTCGCTAAGCCTAGCTCCTTCTTATTGATGAAAAATACAGCAACTAAGCAAAGACCTGTGACCAGTAACGATGCTTGACCTACGGAGACTGGCAGTCGCCCCGCCAGCCCTTCCCATAAAACGCCTAAAGCATCTGCACCTAATCCAGTGACCACGCATAAGCCAACACCGATTCCAACAATTGAAGAGCCGACAATCGATAGCAAATATCGAAACAGTTTTTTCATTAATCCAAGTCCACACCGTCAGAAGCAATAACTTTTTTATACCAATAAAAAGAATCTTTTCTGATACGTCTGCACGCTTTGGGATCTTCGTCTGTCCGATCAACATAAACTAAGCCATAGCGTTTTTTATAACCGTTACTTGTTGACAACAGATCGATAGCCGACCATGGCATGTAACCAACGACCTCCACACCCATGTCCATTGCTCGTTTTGTAGCCTGGATATGTTCTCTAAAATAATCGATCCGATAATCGTCATGAACTTTTTCATCGGCAGTCAACTCATCGTAGGCACCTAAACCATTTTCAGTGATCATGAAAGGAATCTTGTAGCGCGTGTATAAATCGCGATAGACATATTCCAACCCGATTGGATCGATCGCCCAATCCCAATCTGTTGTACGCAACTCAGGATTTGGACACATTTGATAGAAGCCGGGATGTGTTTCAAATCCAGACATATCTCCTTTTTTCCCACTTAGATTATATCCTGACCAGCTTCTTTCTGCCCCTTCCGGACACGCATGTGCGCACTGACTGTCATAATAATTGATGGCAAAGAAATCAGAAATATTTTCTGCAAAGAACGCTTCATCGCCGTCTTCCATGACCGGTGCCAATCCCGCCTGCTTCAAATAGGTCAATGCCGCAACATTGTAGTACCCTTTAAAGTAAACATCCAGATAATAGGTGTTCCTCAAGTCATTGGCATTCAGGGCTGCTAATTGGTCTTCCGGCTTGCAGGTTCTCGCATAAACCGGAGCATAGCCTAAAGCCGGACCAGCTAAGCCGCCAACTTCATGAATATACTTGACTGCTGTTGCCTGAGCCAGATTCATGTGATGATTGATTTGATAACGTAACTGGTTATTCTCTTGATATTCCGGCAAGACATAACATTTTTGTGTCCAATATTGAACGATGATACTTTGCTCATTCAATGTGATCCAGTATTTTATGTCATCCTTGAATTCATTGATGACATATTTAGCAAAAATTTCAAAATCCTTGACGACCTCTCGAGAAAGCCAACCGCCATATTTTTCTACCAGTGCCCAAGGCAAATCGTAATGATACAAGGTCGGAATCGGCTCAATCCCATTGTCCTTCAACTCTTTGATTAAATCACGGTAAAACTGAACCCCTGCTTCATTGACAACATCGTCCCCATTTGGAAAAATGCGAGACCATGCAATCGAAAAACGATAGCTGGTAAAACCCATCTCTTTGAATAAGGCGATGTCTTCTTTGTACATATGGTAGTGATCACTAGCTACACTGGCATCCGCAAAGCCAAATTTTTCATTTCTTTCTTTATTGATGATATCTTGTTGCGACAAGCCTTTTCCGTCTGTCTCTGCTGCCCCCTCGACTTGATAGGCACTTGTTGCTGCTCCCCACAGGAAGTCTTTGGGAAATTCTTTGTTCATAATATTCGCTCCTCATCTTTTTATTAAAAACTGAAGGATGAGTCAATAACGGACTGCTTCAGATTTCTCACGGTCTATTGTTTCACTTGGTCCGCAAAGGTCGTGTCACCGATTTTTTCAATGGCATATGTTCCGTCCTCATAGGTCAGCGTAGTTACACTGCAATTACTGATTTTCTCGCCCTTGTATTCGCCAGGTGCAATTGCCTCCATGATGATGGGAATGATCCCACCGGAGGAAACGACCAGCACATTGCCGCCGCCGTTTTTTTCTGCCTGTTCGATCATTTCTTCCATCACAGCCGCAGCACGGGCTTTGATTTCTTCATAGGTTTCAGCCTCTTGTTCCGGATCGACCTTGGCAATATGGTCAGCTAACTCTTCTTCACCAAGCTGCTCTTTCAAAAAATTCCACAGCTCGTCACTATCGGTTGGATAGTCCAGCTTCAAGTCCTCTGCTACCGCAATGTTCATGGCATCATTGGATTGCCCTTCAAAGCTGCCGAAATTTTTTTCTCTAAAACCGACAAGCTCTGTCAGCTCAGGTGCTTTCTCTGCATTTTGGCTTAAAATCAGCTTAGCGGTGTTTCTTTGACGTGCCAAATCACTGGAAAAGGCTGATGTAAAGACAATATCCTGTAAGCCCTCGCCCACTGCTTCTGCTTGCTTCTCGCCGATTTCAGTTAACGGACTGTCACTATACCCCTGTACTTGATTCATCGTGTTAAACCACGTTTTTCCATGACGAACCAGATAAATAGTGATTGGTTCATCGGTCTTCTCCGTCGATGCAGAGGTGCTGCTTTTTTCTTGCTCTGCTGCAGATGAGCCGCACGCCGCAAGACTCAATCCAACAGTCAATACGAGAATCAACCATAGTTTTATCTTCTTCATTTTTAGTACCCCTTCGTCTTCCCCTTTACTGTGTCAGCGCCAGTTCAAATAGATCAATCAAATCTCTCGTCATACTGACTTCACTTGAAATCGTCATCAAATGATCCTGCGCATGTGTAAACAATAGACACGGCGCGTAGCTCATGCCCGCTGCTTCCTTTTGAATAACTGCTGTCTGCGATTTATGGGCCAGTACAATGTTGTCCTTAGCCTCTTTCAAACAGACTCTAGCCGCTTCAAACTCTTTTACTTTCGCATGTTTAATGGCTTCCTGTGCTTTTGTTCTGCCGTTTCCTGCATGAAGGATAATCTGCATTGCTACAGGAATCAGTTCATTTTCCACTTCTTCAAATCGCTCATTTTCCATTCTGCTTTTCACCTCATTTTTTTAAGAAACCACTTCTGCTCCGACCACTGATTCCGGTTGTTGTACTGCTTTTTCCGCTTTTTCTTCTTCAGCGATCACTTCTTTTTCATAAACCTTGAAGAACGGATACCAGATGCCCATATATATCGCAAACAACACGACATACCAAAGAATTGCACGGAAATCCTTCGTCAAAATCACACTTGAAATCGGTGCTGGAATTTGCGCCAGCTGCATCAACTCTGCTGGTATATTTAACAATCCACCTCGCATAGCAAACCAAATCACACAGCTGCCCACGATCGAATTGATCCACATCGGCATCATCAACAGCGGGTTCATTACAACTGGTGTACTGAACACAATTGGTTCATTGATATTAAAAATAGATGGTCCGATACAAATTCGCCCTAAGGTTTTTAATTTTTTTGCTTTAGAGAAACACATCAAGAGATTCAAGCCTAGCGTCGCACCCGTTCCGCCCATCATAATTAGACCAATACTATAAACCGTTTCATTCGTTACGATATTCATCGGGTCTGTTCCTTGTTGTAAAGCCAATGTATTAGCAGCAATACCCGCAATGAAAATCGGATTTTGAATCGCTGACCACAACCATGTAGAAATCCCCATAGAATAAAAGAACGCCGGAATCAAAACCAGTAAAATCAAGCCCGGTAACGATTGTCCAAAATTCTGAATAGGTTCAAACAAACCAATAATTACTTGGAAAATATCGATCTTCAAGCCGAAAATCAATGTTGACCATAGTGCCAAGCTCAGGAAAATAGGAATGATATTGTTGATCCATTCAACAACAAAATCTGGCAATTCACTGTTTTGTAGTAGCTTTAATTTACTGAAATAATGGAAAATCACACTGACTACTGCGCCTGTAATTACACCAATCAGAATCCCTGTAGGACCGACCCGTCCCATATCATAAACGCCTTCTTCTGCACCGACTGGATGAAGAAACATCATTAGCGAACAAACAGAGACGATCCCAGCGGTAATTGAGTAGTTCGGGTGTTTGAATTTTTCCATATACTGATTGGCTACCATGAAGGCCGCAATCAGACCAATCATCCCAAAAGAATAATTAGAGATATTGCCTAAATCAGGCAATGAAGGTAAATAAGAGCGAAACACATTGTAAAAGAAGACGATCGATCCTGTCATGATAAAGGGGATCAGCTTCTGCATTGCACTTGACAGCCCAGCTATCGCTGGCTTTTGTGTCAAAATTTTGGCTTTCGGCGCAAAGGAATTCGCCAGCCAGTCCATGAATTTTTTCATGTTTATTACTCCCTTCGTTTTTTACTTACTTAGTTTGCTTATTGCGAAATCCAGTAGTCCTTCACCGTCTAGCATGCCGTAAATATTCTGTGGAATCACATCTACTACAACCTTATGTGGTGCTGCCTGCTGCGTCATTTCTTCTTTGAATGATGCATAATGAGGACCCAACAGTAAAATGTCGATAGCATCTAGATACTGGGCAGCCTCACTTTCACTCCGTGCATCGATCGATCCGGAAATCCCTCTTTTTTTAGCAGCCTTTCTTGTTTTCTGAGCTAAGAACCCGCTGGACATCCCAGCCCCACAACACAACAGCATATTGATTGTTTCCATTTTCATAACCTCCAGAATGTTTTTTTGTACTGCCAGTTTCTTTTGTCTGCCAGTCGCTTTGTCTGCCTTGATTATTCCGTTTTCAGCTATTTATCTCAACTGAATAGTTGCACTGCACCGGTGCAAATTTCTATTTAAAATCGTTTTCACAACCTTTATACTAAGTGTAGATATACATAGAAAGGGATCGTCTAAGATGAAAGAAAAACAGGAGCAACTACTCAATCTCCTGCTTCAGCAGGATCAACCGCTGTCTTCCCGATTATTGGCACAAACGCTGGATATTTCCGTCCGAACAGTCAAAAGCTATGTGGCTGATTTAAATAAAATAAGCAGTCAACCTGTTATATTCTCGTCTAATTCAGGGTATATGATCGATCCACAGATAGCTCGAACGCTTCTAAACGCTGAAGAGGAACAGGTAATCCTCCCGCAAACCTATAAGGAACGTGCTTTTTATATTATAAAAAAACTACTGATCGAAAATGCTGAGCTTGATACTTTTGATACGGCAGAAGAGCTATTCATCAGTTATTCCACGTTGAAAGCCGATCTATCACGAATGAATAAGACCTTTGAAAAGTACAAGGTGAAATTTGCGATCAAAAATGACTGTATCTTGATCCTAGGTGAGGAGAAGGAAAAGCGCCGGCTGATTTCTTATATTATTTTTGAAGAAATGCCTTACCAGTTCATGGATCAGGAAATCCTTGAGCAAAATTTTAAACCGGCTGATGTGTTGCAGCTATCTACGATCATCCAATTGGTCATGAAAGAATCGAACTATCACATCAATGAGTTCGCTTTTATGAACCTTTTATTACATTTATTGATTCTTGTTGAATCGGTTCGAAATGGGCAATCCTTGATTTCGCGCGATTGGTTCAGCTCATGGCTTCGAAAGGATAAAGCGATGCTCGTCACTCGTTTGATTGAAGAAATCGAAAAAAATTTCCAGCTCACCTTGAATGAACTGGAAAAAGAAGAAATTCATATGCTGTTTCAGGCAAATGTCAATTACATTCCATCCAATAATTTGAAAGAACTGGAAAACATTGCCGGAGCTGAAATCCTTACCGCCATGGAATCAGTCCTTCTAAATGTGCATCGAACCTTTGGAATCAGCTTGAATAGTGAGAGCTTTATGGTTCCTTTCGCTTTGCATTTGAGTGGGCTTTTTTCCAGAGCCAAGCAAGGGTCCTATTTGAAAAATCCAATGCTGCATTCGTTGAAAAAGGAGTACCCAATCGTTTATGATATTGCGATTTTTGTTTCCCTCCGTCTGAGTGAGCGATTTGACATTACGATCAACGAAGATGAAAGTGCTTATATTGCTTTACATATCGGTGCAGAACTGGAGGGACAAAAACGAAATTTTTCTAAAATCAAAGCTGTAGTCCTATGCCCTAAATATATGGGACTGGATGAAAAACTGTATGCGAAGCTCTCTCAGCAGTTTGGTAATGAGCTGAACATCAAAGCTGTCGTTTCACAATTTTCAGCGATTGAAGACTTGATCTTTGAATTGCTGATAAGCACAATCCCAGTACCAAAAAACGAGCGCTATAAAGTTATCAACGTTGCGCCGTTCTACACAGAAGAGCAACGATTAGCATTGGTATCAGAAGTCGCAAACATTCGTTTGAACCAAAAAAAGCAAATTTTAAGTAAAAATTTCGACGCATATTTCGATGAAGCGTTTTTCTTTATCCCAAATAAACAGAAAGAGCGAGATGAACTACTTAGGGAAATGTGTGCGAAACTGGAAGAAGATGGGATCGTAACCTCTGAATTCTATGGACATGTTCTTGAACGGGAAAATGCGTCTTCTACTGCCTTTGAATCAATTGCTATCCCTCATTCTGTTTATATGGATGCCAATAAAACAACAATCGGTGTTCTGCTTTCAAGTAGCGGCATCGATTGGAACGGACGAAGAGTTCACATCGTCTTGCTTGCCGCTATCAACGATTTGGATCGGCAATTGTTTGCTGATATTTATGAAGCGTTGATTTCTTTATTTGATTCTCCTGAAATCTATTCTGAACTCAAACATATTGCAACCTTCGAAGAATTTCGGCGTTTTATTCATTCAAAAATCAGAACACATTGAGTCAGAAAAACTGTGTACGCGCTAAAAGCTAGTGACTGAACTCCTGTCTAAGGTTCGTACTGTCGGATTTGTCTCTCTCCAATTTCATACTCTTTAAACAAAAAAAGCAGGACAATCACGCTGAATGATTGTCTTGCTCTTCGCTTCCTACGTTATATCTCTTGCCGCTTAAAGCTAAAGAACATCAGCAATAAGCCGATAATCCCTGTTCCTCCCACCGATACGAGGGCAATCGTCTGTTCCGTTGCCCCAAGTTCCATTGATGATAATGCAAACGCAGCGGACCATGGAACTATGACCGGCCATCTATCTGGAAACGTGATTCCTGTCACAGCTAAAACAGCAATCAGAATCCCAAATAATATCGTTGGATAGAATAATTGTTTTTGTTTTATCCCTACCCAAGCCAGCGGCAGCATGACCACTGCTGCTGTTCCGGCTGACAACATGAATTTTCCTAAGATATCGAGAAAAGCAAACTCTTGTGTTTCGAAAATAGAGCGATAGCCTAAGTATACGACTAGACTAGCCACTAAATACATGAAAAAGTGCAGGACCAACCAGACGATTAGTTTGCTAAACAGAATCTTTTCTCTCGAGACACCTGTCACCAGCAAATTTTTTATTGTCCGTTCTTCATATTCTCTGTGGATCAAATACCCTAACAACATCGTACTCAAAAAGAAAGTAACCATAAAATTGTTGATCATCATATTTTCAGTTATCCAGACACTTTGTGGCACTTGTTGTACTGGTCCACTGCGTAAAACATCTTTCATCACTGCTAAAAGCGTAAATAAAAAACTGCCAGACAAGCAAACCAAAACCAGCGAACAACGTCGCAGCTTTAAACATTCAATTTTTATTGTGGAGAGCATTGCCTTCACCTCCTACCAACTGACCAAAGTATTCCTCCAAATGAAAGGTCTGATTCGAAATTTCGGAGACAAGGATCCCCGCCTTCACAAAACACTCCGCCATTTTCCCGGCAGCTAAAGTCTTACTATAAATGTGTAGATACTCGTCTTCTGAAACTTCAAAGTCTGTTAGATCCAGCTTTTCCTCCAACAAAAAACTTGCCTGTTTCACATCATCAACCCGTACGCGAATAAAGTCTCGATTTCTATCTCGTAATTCTTGCAAGCTGACCTCTTCGACCAGCCGTCCCTTATTTAGAAAACCGATCGTATCGACCATCTGCTCGATTTCAGATAAAATATGACTGGAAATCAAAATCGTCGTTCCATGCTTCTCGTTTAAGAACAGCAGTAGCTCTCTGATTTCTTTGATGCCCATCGGATCAAGACCGTTGATCGGCTCATCCAATATCAATAGCTCTGGCTCATGGAGTAATGCTGCCGCAATCCCCAGGCGCTGTTTCATCCCCATTGAGAAATTCTTGAATTTCTTTTTTTCGGCAGTATCCAAGCGGGCATCCTCCAAGGCTGTCTCAATTGCCCGATAACGTGTGACCCCACGCATTTCCGCGAGTATCGCGAGATTTTCCGCAGCTGTTAGATTTCCATAAAATGCTGGTTCTTCGATCATCGATCCGGAGCGCGTGTAAATTTCCGTACTCTTCTCTGACAATCTGTCTTCCATGAAATAGATAGCACCAGACGATGGTTTTTGTAAGCCTAAAATCAGCTTCATCAAGGTTGTTTTGCCCGCACCATTCGGTCCAAGAAGTCCGTAAATTTTTCCGACAGGCATATGAATCGCTATATGATCCAAAATCGTTTGCCCATTGATTTCTTTCGTCAGCGCCTTCGTTTGAATCATCCATTTTGACATACTTCGTCACTCCTTTCCTGATAATCCAAGCATAACAGCCAAATCTTACAGAGTTCTTACTCAAATCATAGTAGAGTCTGACATTACTTAAGAGGAGTGTTTGCTACTAGGGAGATAGATTTCGAAGACGCAGCCTTGACCTTCACTTATTGCCGTAATACTACCACCAAAGCGCCGCACCAACTCTTTGGTAATCGCAAGCCCCAATCCTGAGCCCGTTTGAGCGCGCGCCGGGTCGCAACGATACAGCTTTTGAAAAATGAAAGGCATATCCTTTTTGGAAATCCCAATACCATCATCGGCGATTTTTAATCTAATTCCCTCTGATTCCGCGTTCAAGCTGAGAGAGAGACAGCTTGCCTGACTATGTAACAGACAATTGTTCAGCAAATTCTCAACGATTCGCGTATAAGCCACTGGATCTATTTTAAACAGCAGCGGCTCTTCTCCGATCTCTATATGATAATGTAGTCCTTGTTGTTCAAATTGCGGTAGCCACTGAATCGTGATTTCTCTGGTCAGCTCATTCAAATCAAGCGTCTCCAAAAGAGCTGGATCTGTGAACGCTTCTTGACTATCTTCCAGCTTAAACCAGAAGAACAACTGATCCGTCAATGTTTTTAACTGTTCCGCTTTTTTCAGCACAAGGGGTAAATATTCTTGCAGTTTTTCTTTCTCTAAATAGCCTTTTTCAAAAGCTTCCAAATAACCAATCAGCGAAGTCAAAGGGGTTCGTACATCATGAGCCAGATGGTTCAAAAAGGTACGCTGTGATTGTTCAATACGGCGCAATTCATAAATCTCGTCATTTTTATCAGCAAGAAGCTGATTGAGTGAAAAACCGATTTCTGCCAACGGCTCCTTAGGTGGTAAGACAATTTTTTGCCGTGAATGCTCCGTATGCGATAACTCAACTAAGATGGTCTTGATGCGATTCAACTGGTGCTTGATTTTTCTGCGATAAGCGAAATGATGCAATCCTATCGACACGCTAAACAGAAAAAGAGCAATACTTATATACTGCCACATGTTTTATGCCTCCTTTACCTTGAAGCGATAGCCAACACCCCACACCGTTTCTATAGGCTGCTGCTGTGGATCTACCTGTCTGATTTTCAAACGAAGTCTACTAATACATGCCATCACCGTGTTATCTGAATCCAGATATTCCTCTTGCCAGACCTGTTGGTATAGCTGTTGCTTAGTAAATACCTGGTTTTTATGTTGCATGAAAAAATACAGCAACCGATATTCATACTCCGTCAGTTCAAGCATTATTTCGCCGATTTTGATCGAATGAAGCGCAGGCTCTATTCGAAAAAGTCCTACTGTCAGGGCATTTTGAGATTTGACTTCCATCTGGCTAAACTGTGTGGAGCGACGAATCTGTGACTCGATACGTGCAAGTAGTTCCTGAATACTAAAAGGTTTCGTCAAATAATCATCGGCCCCCAAACGCAGCCCAGACACTTTATCCGATTCATGTTCCTTCGCTGTCAGCATCAAAATAGGCACTACACTAGACTGCCTGATTTTCTGCAGCACCTCGAAACCGTTCAGCTTAGGTAACATGACATCTAGAATAATCAGTTGAAATTCTTCGTTCTGAGAGTGTGCTATTCCTGTTTCTCCATCCTCAGCAGTTTTAACTTGATAGCCTTCCTTAGTCAAGCATTGCTTTAACAGGCTTCTTAGCTCACGATCATCATCAATAACCAATACTTTTTTCATCTTCCCTGCCCTCTTTTCTTTCGTTACCTTCATCATAGGAAAATCTACCACATTGTACAACAGACTAAAGTCGAATTCTTCTTATATTTTGCGATCTACTCGCTATTCATCCCATTCTAAACGGTCTTCAGAGTTTATCAAATACACACATATCTGGTTCTTATTTCCTAAAAAAGAGAAATTTTCTTTCTTTTTTTGCACACTAATAGGCGAACAGATTTTTACCTATTCTTACGCTTTATCCTTTCCATTTTTTCACTAGTCAGAAATCGTCAATCAACAATAGCTTATTTTTTACTGCTTACTCTTGGTATTCTTTATTCATAGATAGCAACTTCTGATCAGCGCTTGCCTTTTTCTTATAAATGGCTTTCCGAGCATAGTCAAGCTTGAATAAATAGATAGCCAGAGCCGCCACTAGAGTTTCTGCCAACACGAAAGAAAGCCAAACACCATGGATTCCTATTAATTTGCTAAATAGCCAAGCAATGGGTAAAAGCAATATGAGTTGGCGCAGCAAAGTGATGCTTAGAGAAAAAATGTTGCTGCCTGTTGCCTGAAAATAAGAAGCGAAAATATAACTAAAAGCACCGAAAACAAAGCTCATGCTCATTATCCTCAACATACTGATTCCCACAGAAAGCACTGCTTCATCGGTAGTGAATAACCCCATGATTTCCTTTGGAAGCAATAAAAATAGCAGCGACCCAGCTACACTGAAAATCGTTGATAGAACGAAAGAAAGCTTCAGGGTCTCTAATACTCTCTCCTTATTTTTTGCGCCATAGTTATAGCTCAATATAGGCAAGGTACCTTGAGCCAATCCGCTAATTGGCATATAGACAAAGGACTGCAGCTTGTAATAAATCCCAAATACCGCAACACCAATTTCAGACATACCTTTTAAGATCAGATTGATTCCACTTACCATGACAGAACCTATCGACAACATCAGGAATGATGGCATACTTATGAAATAGATTTCTCTGAGCATTCGTCCATCCCAATTCAATCCTCGAAAAGAAATCGACAGCACTTGCTTGCGAAACACCAATGAACTTATAGCTGCCAGCATAGCAAAAATCTGACCCACTACCGTGGCAAGCGCCGCACCTTGAATCCCCATTGCTGGAAAACCAAACCAACCAAAGATAAAGATTGGGTCCAGAATAATATTTGTTACTGCTCCGATCAGCTGAAAGAGCATAGGTGCAACCATATTGCCGCACGCCTGCAAAATCTTTTCGATCGTGATCTGAATACTCTGACCAAAACTAAAAAGAATGATAATGAGTGTATAATCACCACTAAGCTTTATGACCACTTCATTGCTCGAAAATAGTTTCATGAACGGCTCTGCTAAAAGCAAGCCAAGAATCACTATAACTAGATAATGAACAAACGAAAGGATCAATCCTTGAACAGCTGCCTGTTCTGCCTCTCGTACTTCCTTATTGCCCATTTTTCTCGCAATATACGCATTTACTCCTGTACCAAATCCAACAGATAAAGCTAAAATCAGATTCTGCACAGGAAATGCAACAGAGAGTGCCGTCAATGCTTCATTGCTGATTTTTGCAACAAAAATCGAATCAACAATATTATATAAAGACTGCACGACCATTGATACTATCGGTGGTAACGACATACTTAAAATCAATGGTAGCAGCTTTCTTGTAGCCAGTTTATTTTTTTCCATATATACCTCCTACTATAAAAAATATTAAACAAAAAAAGCCACGTATTTTTACTGTTTGTTTTTACGGGAAACAGCAAAAATACGTGGCATGACCATGCAATTCAGTTTTTATGATATAACGTTAAACGCCTTCTCAACCTGTTAAATACGAAGACCTACTTTTTATATTACACATGCAAGTATCAGAAGACTTACAGTTGCACTCACTTGCACATTTCAATAAATGTCTTAAAGTCCGTTTGTTTCGATAGTTTCTTCACAAAGCGACCTTCACTTAAAATTTTGACTAATTGACTAAATAATTCTTCAAAAGAATTGTCTCGTTCTTCTTTCATCGCTAAAAGTAAAACCAAGCGAACACGATTTCCTCCCCAGTCAATGGGCTTCTCTAAACAGCAAACAGCTACCGCATTCTTTAATGCGCTCCGTTGAATCGCATGGGGGATCGCATAATAGTTGCCATAGGAAGTACTGGATAGCTGTTCTCGACTTAACACTTTTTCTGAATAATCCGGTTTACAGTATCCATGATCTGTAAGATTTTTACATAAGAAGGTGATGACCTCTTCTCGACTCTTAAAGGTTTGTCTTGAAAAAAACAATTCTTCTTTAAAAAATTGATTTAAGATGGATTCAGATGAGTGCCGTTCATCAAGGAGTACTTGAATATTTTTAACATCCTCATCCGTGAAAAAGGAATCATACTGGTAAAAAGGGATGTTTTTTGAGAGTGTCAGGTGTTCGGTAGATAGAACCAAGTCGATTTCATCGCCCAGTAAATCCTCCACATCAAACACTGAAGTCGATTCAATCAGTTCTATTGAATATTTTGTGATTTTTTTCATCTTGTTCCGCACAAGCCGACGACTGGCTACACCATATGGACAGATCAACAACAGCTTTCGTTTTTTCCCATAGCTGATATTTTCCGATGCGGAGAGGAAATGCAGCGCAATATAAGCAATTTCATCATCAGGAAAAGTAATGCCCAATTCCTTCTGAATAAAATCAGCCGCAAAAACACTGACATTATAGATAAAAGGAAATTTATTTTTCATTTCCTCCGTCAACGGATTCGTTAAATATTGCTTTTGTATTGCTCGTTTATATAGTGCGGATAAATGAGTGATCAAGTAGTCCTTCATTCGTTCATCTGCCGAAAAATCAATGTGAAAAACCAGAGCGATATGGGTCAGTAAATGATCCACAACTGCAACGAACTGCTCCTCATTTGCTTGATCTGCTACTATAAACTTTCCTGAATAAAGGCGAGCAATATAATAAAGCTCCTGTGAAGGGATCACGATCAATAATTCCTTCTCCAATTCTTCAATGAATTGCTTCGCCAGTTCATAGCTACGCGCATCAATTTGTTTTGTTCGGTCAATTTGTACATAACTACCTTTACTGATTCGCTCAATCAAAACAGCTACATGAAGAATAAATGAAATCGTAGAATAATCATTCATCGCAAATTGATTTTTTTTATGATAAGAAACAATTAAACCAGATAGTCGCTTCAAATCACAAAACTCAAAATAATCCGCATATTTATCTAAGCTTAGCTTATGACTCTCTATTTCCTGATTGA
Organism: Enterococcus sp. 9E7_DIV0242; assembly: GCF_002140975.2. NCBI lineage: Bacteria > Bacillati > Bacillota > Bacilli > Lactobacillales > Enterococcaceae > Enterococcus > Candidatus Enterococcus clewellii. The sequence goes on along the minus strand of NZ_CP147247.1, from coordinate 3,549,590 downwards.
GAAATATATTGAAAATTTGCCGTTTTTGCTCTTCTTCTCCTTCAATCAATAAACGGTTATGCTTACGTACCACACAAAGAGATTCATCGCGTTGAGCAATTACTCGGTTCAATTCCTTAACGATTCGATCGAGAGTGGACTCACTGATGAAAAACTCATCCGCTAATTCATAAAATCCAGTATCCTGTCCGTCGATGATCCGATTCAGCAGTTCAAATTGTAGATTCTGTGGTTCGTTTTCTATCATAAAATTGTCTAAATGATGATGAGGATCATGAACAAAATACCCCTTCCCTACTTTCGATTCAATAACAGATGTCTGAAACATATTATTGATCTGCTGAATATCATTCCGCACGGTTTTCGAGGAAACATCCAAAGCCTCAGAAAGACTATTCGCTGTCATCAACTCTTGATTTCCCATTAGTTTTTTAATCAACTCTGTTTGCCTTTTTGAGATATTCATACTTACCTCCCGAAACTCTTTCGCCTCTCTACAGTATACCATTTCCATCAATTAAATAACAATACACCCGAAAAATAATAGGGAATAAGGTCAGCTGTTTACTGACCTCATCCTTCCTTCTTTCATTCCCCTTTTGTAGACGCTTCTGCTGCGGGTGTTGATTCTGCTTTTGCATCAGAATCAGCTTCCAAAGCGACTAGATTTTTTTCATACACCTTCAAAAATGGATAATACATCAGTCCGTTTAATAGGATCAATACGAATACCAGTACTACTGCTCGCCAATCCATAGTTGACAGGAAAGCCCCGATCGGTGCCGGCATTTGCCAAGAAAAGACGGCAAATGTTTTTCCAACAATTCCCCAAGACATACATAAATACGTCACTATCCCGTTAAATACGGACGTTAGGATGAATGGAAAGAAGAAGATCGGATTCAGCATCAAAGGAGTTCCGAAAATGATCGGCTCTGAAATTCCAAAGATCGAAGGCAAGAAGCCGATTTTCCCTACCGTGCTCAATTGTTTTGAACGAGAGCGCATCATCAAGAACGACAAAGCAAGAACGGAACCAGAACCACCAATAATGACGAAATATGTCCAAAAAGGAGTTGTAAAAATATGCGATAAATCAGAGCCGGACATTTTTTCGGCTGCATTGATCGACAGATTTCCATCACGAATCGGTCCCAATATCCCGGCAAGTGCTGCATCGTGGATACCAAAGAACCAGAATAGGTGGATCAGGAAAATAATTAGGATCGTAAATGGCAGACTATCCGCCGCTTTAAAGCTTGGAGCCATAATATCATATAAAAATTGAACAGCTGTTGTTTCCATAGAATGGAAGATAATGAAAATCACTGAGAAAAATGTCATTAAAATAAGACCGGGAACCAATGCCGCAAATGTCTCTGATAAAGAAGCGGGCACACTGTCAGGCATTTTTATTCGTCCAATATTCTTTTTACGCATCCAATGGTAGCCTTCTACGGTAACAATTGCGACAAAGATTGCAAGTAGGATTCCGCGACCATCCAGAAAACTGATTTCAACTTCTTTGCCGTCCCAGCCCAGTTTCAACGGCTCTAATACCAACATTAAGAATCCCGCAATCGCAAACATCATCGGACGCAGAATATCCTCTTGATAATGACGACAAAGATAATAAGTAATCCCAACACAGATGAACAACGACATTGCACTCAAAGTAACTCCGCTGATCCAATTGAGAATCATCCCGTTTTTTTCGGCAAAATCAGCCCATGCCAGAATGAAGCCATTCGTTGTATCATCTGTGACAGGTGCAGCCTTCAAAATGATTGGAATCGATCCGAATAATGTAATTGGCAGCATGGACATAAACGCATCTCTAGTCGCTTTCAAATGTCGCTGCTGGCTCAACTTATTAGCAATTGGAGAAATGTACTGATCCATTTTTCCACTTAATGTACTAAACCCCATTTTTTTATCCTCCTATCAAGCTTTTGATATCTTCATAAACACCCTTGCCATCCATCATGCCATATTTCACTGGAGAAATTGCCTGCACAGGTACATTCACTGCTGCTTCGATCTGCGGAAGCAGAAAGCGAATCTGTGGTCCGATCAAGACCAAATCAACATCAGATAGATAATCCTTGTATTCAGATTCACTATAAGCACTGACTTTTACTGAATTTTCTGAAGCTGCTTCTATTTTCTTTGCAAGAATCCCTGTAGACATTCCTGCGTTACACACTAACATGATTTTTTTCATTTTCTTTCCGCTCCTTTTCTATTTTGGTGAAATTGATCCTTATAAGCCGGCTGAGAGGAACGATTGCTCCTCACACCAACTTTTCTATTTCAACATCTCACAAGAGATCCTTGCCGATCGCATCACTATTAATTGAACGGACGACGCTTGATCAATGCCCCTTGGCTTTCAATGATTTCCTTAAACCAATAATAAGAAGCTTTTGGCTTTCTAATTTGATTATTCTCAAAATCGACAGCTACGATGCCATAGCGTTTCTCAACACCATTCTTCCATGAATACAAATCAAAGGGTGCCCAAGCATAATACCCGCGTATATCACAACCAGTATCTATTGCATTCATGATTGCATTGATATGATCATTCATAAAGGAAATACGATAATCATCGTTGACTCGATCAACGGTCACATCTTCACGAACACCGATCCCATTTTCAGTCACGTATAACGGACGCTGGTAACGTTGATATGCTTCAATCAACCCATCTTCCAACCCCTTCGGATAGATCTCCGTATCCCATTCCGTTGTTTCATTGTTCGGGTCTTTGACTTGTTCAAACCAGTTTTTGATTAGTACCTTACTCTCACCTTTTTTCCCGCTATGGTTGAATGTCAACTGTGTTTCACCCTCAGTATATGGTTTGACTAATGTCCGAGAATAGTAGTTCAGTCCAATGAAATCCACCGTATTATTCTTGATGATTTGCAACTCGTCCGCCTGCATAAAGCTGATATCATGGTTCTTCGCCAACTCAGCCACCAGGTCGATCGGAAACTCACCAAGTGCTGCTGTATCTAAAATCCAATTGTTGCAATAGTTGTCAGCATACCGCATCGCAATCTTGGTTTCAATCGTATCATCTACTCCATTGACAGGGGTATAACTATGAACGATCCCGATTTGCCCCTTGTAGTTTCCCTCTCTAAAAGCTCTTACACCTAAAGCACTCGCATACATAACGTTGTACGCAGCAAGCATCGTTTTCTGAGTATCCTGATAGCCTGGCGGATAGTTGCCGATTTTATACCCGTTGACTACAAACCATTTTGGTTCATTGAAGGTCGTCCATTTCGTGATTTTATCGCCAAAGCTTTCATAGCAAACTTTTGCATAGTGTTCAAACGCAGCACACACCTCATGGTTCAGCCAACCGCCTGTTTCTTCCCAATACTGAGGTAAATCCCAATGATAGAGTGTAACGAAAGGCTCGATCCCATATTTATGACAAGCATCCAAAACTTTATGGTAAAATTCGATTCCTTTTTCATTTCTTTCTCCGGCTTTATTTTTGATGATCCTCGGCCAAGCCAATGAGAAACGATAGGAATTCTGACCACCCTCTTTCATCATCCGAATGTCCTCTTCATAACGATGGTAATGATCACTGGCAATATCCCCATTTTCTAAGTTTGCCTCATGAAGATAATGGTCCCACATTGATTCTACTTTATCATCTACATTCCAAGCACCTTCACACTGATAAGAAGCTGTTGCACCGCCCCATAAGAAATCTTTATCCATTGCTTACCGTCTCCTTCCATTTATACAATTCACCTAATTCTCCGATCATGTCCACAGCAATATCTGTCGAGGAAAGATGTCCCTCCGCATGTACAAGTAGTAAATCTACTTCCTTCATCCGTTCTTCCGATGACAGCTTGCGTAACAATTCTGCATGGGCCTTATGAGCCAACTTTATTTCCTCTTTTGCTTCCGCATATTTTTCATCAAACAACGCATCGTTGTTTTTTTTCACTTCAATCAGCGCTTCATAAGCACTGCTTTTGGCATTTCCCGCATGCAGAATGATCGCCATAGAATCTAATTCTGTACTAAAATCATTTTCTTTCAGCATAGCATGACCTCCTTGTTCTTCTATACTTACTATAAAACGTTTTCAATCCAACTTAAAATTTTTCTTTTCCACTTTTAAAGTGGAAACTATTCGCAAATCAAAAGATTTACCACTTTGAAAATGGAAAAAAATGAAAGGAAAAGACATTCACCTGTAGTAATGTCACGCAACAAGTGAATGTCTCATAGTCTGATTCGGCAAAGAGAGCTTATTCTTGCCTATCTTCTTTGGGGCTATCCAAGGACAGCTCTTTTTTTAAGTGTGTTTCTGTGTGGAGAGCGAACCCAAATTCATCATTCTCGCTGAAGGAGAAGCGCGTCATCAATGAACTTTCCTCTGAAGCATCTACCGGTTCCTTTTCTTGAACAAAGCTGGAATCCTTAGAAATAGCAGCATTGTCTTCTACAGCCGTTGATATGTCCAGAGTCGCTTTATCTTCCTGCGTTTCGGCTGGCAAAATCAACTCTTCCTTTGCTTCACTATCCAAGTTATCCGCTGTTTTCTTCATCAGCTTCGGATCATTCCCGATAGTACTTCCTGTTGTCACTTGATAAAATGGATCATTTTTGCGGCCGCTTAAGACAAACAGGTATCCACCGAACAGCAGCACACTGCCAATGGTTAGTATTGTACCTACCTTCAGTCCTGGTGGCAGATACACAAACTCAATACTATGAGTTCCCATTGGAATTTTCACCGTCAAAAAGGCATCCTTGAAACGAGGAATTTCTGACTGTTTCCCATCAACCAAAACTGTCCAGCCTTGATCATAAGGAATTGTGGTAAAGAGCACTTGCTCTTCGTTGGTTACCACCTCGGCCTTTGCTCTACGACCAGATACCTTGAAAGTAACACCTTTTTTTTGAATTGCTTTGGCAGACTCTTCAAACAAGTTACTATCTAACAAAGCGATATCTGGTGTCAAGAAGCTGAATACCTTACTCCCTGTAAGTGTCACTGAAAATTCTACCGTTGTTTCTTCCTTATACATGCCCAGATCGTAATATTGACCCGTCATGTTAATTCGTGTCTTTTGACTGGTACCATTCACTTTCAACTCAATATTTCCTCCACCTAAATCATCATAGTTATAAGGAAATAAGCTGAGGTACGCTTGTTTTCCAGCTGGAATCACAGCTTCCCATGTCACAATCTTTTCAGAATATTTCTTTTCATCCTCTGCCCGATAGGTCACCAACCCTTCCGATTCTTCCAGCTCCACATTGTCCAACTCAATTAATTCCGGTTCCATAAAGGTGTAATACTCGACGTCTTTCTCCGCTAACTGATTGAATAGAGATGTCTGACTCCGAACTTTACCGTCTTCATAGACCTGCTCATCTGTCAGTACACCTAATGGCATCGCATACTCATTTTCATACAAAGAATACTCCCCGCTTTCAGCTTGCTTCGTGAAACCAAACTTATGCATATCTTCTTTGGTCAGATTGTATTTGATTCCTGAGATGACATCCATTAATAACGTGTTGTTCAAATAGTTGATTTGTAAGTTCGTCCCCCAAGAACGATAGCCTAGATCATGCAAATACGACAACGAATGGCGATTACGAATGGAGGAGAACATGGCTACTCCGCTGTATCCATAAGCCAAACTATCATTTTTCGTCACTGGATCTAAGGTCTCCATACGGTAGAATAAATTGTTTTCCGACTTTGTCTGATCGACCAATGACTTGATATCTTTATAAGAACCATTGTATCGTGCAACAGTGGGATAGGACCATTCTTCTTCGATGCCGGAAATAATACTGTAGGCGTTGACTCCGCCCTCTACGCTGACCACAAGAACAAAGAGCAGTCCTAGCCATTTCGTGTGACGTTTCTTCTGCAAAAATAGAAGACCTAAATAACCAAAGCATAGAACAACTGTCACACCAAAAGATAACAAGGTCACATAGTTATACAAATCACTGTAAGAACCAATCAATTTGACACCAGTAAACAGCAACACTAAAACAAATACGATGTTTAGCAGTCGATCAATCCCCTGTTTATTCAAACGCTCCCAGCCATAGCCAGCTAGCGCAATAACTAGAAAGGAGAAACTAAAGCTATAACGAAATGGAAACATGTTCGGCGTGTGCAGACCATGCCAGAACAGATTCAGCGGCTCCAAATAGAAGCTGAGAATCAGAACAGCGAATAAACCGCCATAAACCAACTTCTCTCGTTTCGTGGTCTGTTTACTGACAAAGAAATACAGACAGAGGATCAAAGACAGTAACCCAACAAATACAAAAGGGACTGCCCCAAACATCGTCGTATCATAGACCCCTACGAAATTCTTGGCAATCAGGTCCAATGGACCAGTGCCATCGGTCAAGATCGTTTGTACCTTCGACATCGCTTCCCCATTGTTTTTCAAATCCAGAATGGTGGGCAACAACATCGCCATGGCTGCCCCACCTGCTAATAAGGAGGTCGTCAGATACATAAGAATCGGCTGTTTTCGTTGCCCTTTTTGCAACAATAGTGCTCGTGCACAGAAATAAAGGAACGTAAAGAGCCCGGCCATGAAAGCCATATAGAAATTGGAAATAAATAACAAGACATAACTAACAAACAACAGTGTTGGTTGTCGTTTCTCTAGTATCCGATGAATCCCCAGGATGATCAATGGCAAATAAATGAAGGTATCCAACCACATCACCATCTCTGAAAAGGCCAAAGCAAAGCCCATCAGGCTATAAGAAATACTTAGTCCAACATGCCCCCACTTCGGCAGCTTGAAGGTCTTCAAACTGTAATAACAGAATGCTAATCCTGAACAGCCAAACTTAAACAACGTTAGGAAATAGAGAAATTCAGGAATTTGTTGGTTATTAAAAAAATATACTAACGGTGTAAATATCCCCCCTAAATAATAGGAGATAAATGACCAGTAATTCAGCCCAAATGAAGCATACCAAGTATAAAAGATACTTTCTTCTCCTTTTAACATGGTATTATAGCTAGCAAAGAAATTGCCTAGCTGACTGAAGGAATCGCTAGCCATGATGCTCTTCGTACTGCCTGGGTAAATACCAAACAGTCCATATACAACTATCAGAATTAGAATTGGCAAGGTGAATCCTAATAACAGCCATACTCCCGTTTCTTTTGTAAACTTCATTCTCTTTTTGATCATACTTCTCCTTTTCTCCTCCAATTTCCATTCATTTCCGCAGCCAACTGTTTAACGCAGTGAACCGATTGAAGCAAAGGGAAAATAGCGAAAAACAACTATCCCTTCTATTTGCTCCTTCGAAATCAATCCAAAGCTGCGGCTATCATTGGACTTTGCCCGATTGTCTCCCAAAACAAAATAGTGATTTTCAGGGATTTCGCTACTGCCAGCTAACATCAGCTGTACTTCAGAAGCGATGGTAATCTTCAACGTTCCATCAGGTAATCCCTTTTGTCCTTCAAAAGAGTCGTTACTATTCAAGTACAGAGTATTTTCCTCCACTTTGATAAAGTCCCCCGGCAGCCCCATTACTCGTTTGACAAACGATTCTCCTGGCTGATCCCTTGGTTCAAATGTAATCAATGCATATCGTTCCACTTCCTTTGTTTTTTTGACTACAATTCGATCTCCATCTTTCAAAAAGGGAACCATGGAAACCCCGTCAACAGTATGTTTGCGAAAAGCAAATAAAAAAAAGAGAACACCCACAAGAAACACCACCAGCAGACTATTGATCAACCATGACTGCAGCTCTTTAGATATCTGTTTCTGTACGTGTCTCTTTCTCCCGTATTGTCTATTGCTGGCACTACCTTTTTGATTTCTTCTTTTGCTCTTCTGCACTTTAAAACAGCTCCTTTCGACGAGAAATTACAATCCACTCATTTTATGAAAGGGGAAGAGCCGCATCTTAACAACGCCTACAATCTGTGACTTTTTGACTGTCCCATAATCCCGGCTATCTCTCGCGTAAATTCGGTTGTCGCCTAAGACAAAATACTCTTCTTTGGGGATTACCTCTTCTCCAATCACTTGAGACAAGGTGAAATCTTTCGTGAGTATCATCCCCATCTGATGGCTGTCATACTGCTTCTTCTCTAAGAAGCGCTCAACTTGATATACATCATTAATAAAGAGCTCATCATTTTTATAGAAAACTCGTTCCAACGGTAAGCCAATCACTCGACGAATAGAAAGAGTGTCCTCTTCCTCATCCTTAATCAATACCAAGTCAAAACGTCGAATCGCTTGGCGTTTATTGACAAACACCACATCTCCATCAGCTGCTGCCGGATTCATCATATACCCTTCTGTTCGGTGAATCGTAAAGGTAAACAAGGAAATTAGGTAGACCACACCTGCTGTCAAAACCAGGCTAGCACCTAATTGAAAAAAGGTCTTCTTGATTTTTTTCTTACGCCCTATTTTCCGTTTCTTTCGTTTCCGCCTTACTACTTGTTTAGTCGAATGCCTACTATCCTCAACAGAAGATATCCGCTTCTTCTTACTCAGGTTGCGTTTTCTTTTTTTTGCTTTCTTTTCTTTCGTAGTAATAATCGGATACTCGGCCGTTTCAGAGATTCTTGCCCTTTTTCGTGCTCGTTTCTCATTTTTTTTCATGTTCGATTCCTAGTCCCTACCCATTTTTCTTTAATGAGTTTTCATTGATTTTAAATTGTTTCAGAACCTTTTGTTGATGGTCCTGTACTCGTTTCAAATCCTCTTTAAAATCCGTAAGTTTCTCTTCACTGTCTAAAATGGAATCTGCTTGTCCATTCAGATTGACCCCTAGCTCCATCATGTAGCTGTATTGTTTATTCAACAAACTTTGGTTTTCTAGTGTCAATCGCCCACTTGCCGTACGTGATCCATAGCTAGCCAAACGACCGGACAATTCCTTAATATTACTAACGACCTTCGCTGTACTCTCTGCATCGTTTATATTATCTAGTTGACCGGAAATCTCTTCCACTAAATAATACCCTTGGACAACTCCATCAGAGTCTCTTTCATTCAAGGTTTTACCTTGGTAATAACGAGCATAGAACGCCCCTCCACCAAAGCCAATCGCTAGAACCAACAATAGAAACACGTTGCCCCATTGACGTTTTCGTTTTTCTCGGAGTTGCTGAACCGCTCGTTTCAACCTCTTACGTTTCTTCTTATTCTTAACACGTTTCTTTGTTAGCTTCTTTAGGTTACGTCCTGTCAAGATAGCACCTAAACCAGTCAATACCATAAACAGTAGAAAGAGGATAGCACTTGACAGTAATCCTATAAACAGCCAATCCAAAACACTCATTTACCTATCCTCCGCATCTATTCTTCACTTTTTCTTCGGTCGCTTCTTGTTACCTTTTTTCTTCTTTTTCCCTTTGTTGCTAAAACGACGAATCAATACAAAAATTATAATTACTAAAAGGAATGCTCCGCCTACAATCGTGGCAATCAGTTTCCAGTCAACACCCTGTTCCTGAAGTAGACTCAAATCTTCACCATTGAACTTATCTGCGTCGTCATCTGTGATTTTGAAATCCTCTGTCCATTCCCAACGATCTGTTTCAGTTGTCACTACGATTCTAGCTGTATAATCCCCTGGAACCATTCGGTCACCCTGCATCGAAATAGGGAAATCGATTAGTGAGTTAGGCGCCATACGCATCGAAGCGACTTTCGTATCATAGAGCACCTCGTCGGAGCCCTTTTCAGTGATTTGTGCATCAACGGTCATATCATTGATAATCACTGCCTGGGTATTGGAGAAATTAACATAAATCGAATTACGATAATTACTCAATTCTGGATATACCTTATTCAATGTCAAATCAGGTAATACTTCGGTATCCGTCTCTGACAAAACCATTCCAATCAAATAAGCATATTTATTAATGACTGCACCGGTTTGATTTTCTTCTGCATCTGAATTCAGATTTTGCAACTCAATTCCGCCGGTAATCACACCATCATATTCTTCTGCTGGCATTGTGATAGCTAAATCTAATGTTGTCTCACCCTTTGCCGGAATCTTGATTTCATCTGGAGCTTTAACAAGATCTTCAAATGCATATTTTAAAGAAGCATCCTTTTCAATGGTACTTGGACCATACTCAATAACACCATTTTTATTCGTTTTTGCTCCATTCAATTTCACACTCAGAGTTGTTTCTATGTCTGTAGGGTTGACTAGCTTGATTTGTACAGTCTGTTGTTGCCCCGGTGTCATTCGCAAGTCGAAGTATCCCTTATTTTTGTCTCGCTGATTCTCCGGCTGAATTACTTCAAAGCTGAAGCCGCCGCCACTAAGAACTTCCGACTCCTCTTCACCGTAAACCTTTGTAGCAAAAACTGTTGCTAAACATATGTATAATAAACAAAGTAACACTGTCCATTTTTTCTTCAAGATAAATTCCCTTCCTTCAATCAGAAATGAGCCCCCGATAGTATCGGGGGTACTCATTGCTTCACTATCGTTTTTATTTACTCTGCGATTTACGGCGCAGCAGTGATTGACCAAGTAATTTCAGCTGTGTACGTACCTACTTGTTTTGCAACAGTACCTGGTACAGTCAAAACAACAGATTGTTGTGGTGAACCAACTTGCCCTGCAGCAACTGAACGGTTACCGAAAGCTAATTTGTATTGTCCAAATCCTTTACCTGTTGTTCCATCTGTGTGATTTAAGAATGTAACCTTTTGATTCAACTCAAGTGCAGGCGGATTAGTAACGACATTCTCTGGAGCCAGCGCAATTGCACCTGCAGAGTTGTTATGAGAAACACGTACGTTATTGTATTTGATTGTAGAACCAGTCAATTCGCTATTGCCTTTTTTGAATTGTTTTGTCATTTCTGCTTCAATAATGTATGTGTTTTCGTCAAGAGAACGAACATCCTTGAATTCTACGAAGTTTTCCATGTCGCCGAAGCTTGCATCGTTGAATGCTTTAACGTTGTAAGGCTGGCTGCTTCCGTCTGTAAGGATTGCATGCTTTTCGAAGTTCAGAGGTGTAACTGCAACGATTTTCATATCTGCTGGATCTGGGTTTACTGGTGGGTAAGGCAATACTGGTCCATCAGTATCCGGTGGTGTAATGGTATCTTTCGTTGTATCTTTCTCGAATTCTACGATTCCTTTTTCTGTCACTGAAGTATCCGCCTTTGTTGCACTTGGTACTGCTACTGCGAAACCAATAACTGCTAATAGGGCAGCTCCGCATAATTTGTGTGTGTTTTTCATTTGTGTTTTCCTCCTAAAATATGTGTTTAAGTTTGTTTGTTGCATTTATGGCAACTCAGATAAAATCCAAGTTAACACCGTAGTATAAGGTACCGGATCGATTTTAGTTGCCTCCGGTATAGACAAGGTAACTGCACTGTTTTTATAAATAGGCTTATTCTCAAATGATGTGTCCAAAATCTGTTTTCCACTGGGAGACAGCCTAGGACTTAGGGTATTCGTCTGATTACTGGTGTTCTCTCCTGAGGCACCAAATGTAATCAGCCAAGTACCTTGCCCATTCCCAGCGGATGCTTCCGCCAAGGTATAAGTATCTCCGATATTATCTATTCGAATGACATCCTTCGATACACTTGGCGCTGCTGATAGATCCCACGTCGAATTGACCCAGGATTTATCAAAGGAAATGACCGCACCCTTCAATTTGTTGTTGAGAGTATTTGGATTTTCAAACTGTGTCGTTTGACGCACCTGAAGTGTCCAACCAGCACCAGTTCCCCGATAGTCAGATACTTGGATAAAATTCCCTCTAGCCTCTGTATCACCAAAGAACAGCTGCGCATTCGCCTCATAGAGACGATCCCCTTTTGTGATCTTATTTTGACCAAAACCTAATTGCGGGACAAATTCAATCCGTAATGGACTATCCATACTCGGACTAGGACCGGGATCTACAATCGTTCCAGGATTTTCAGGGTCCCGTACGCCTTTCCCATAGTCGCCTTCGAATTCTACAGTTCCGCCATTTGTGACATTCGGATCTGCATATGCAGTTGTCTCAGAATAAATTACACCTAAGAACACCAGAGCAAGCAATCCTACTGAAAATCTTTTCTGTTTCATCGGCTGCCTGCCTCCTTTTCATCCTTTCTGCGCTTCCAGAAGAAGAACAGGAGTACTAGGACAACGAGTACAGAACCACTTATAGCTAGACTTTTCTTCACTAATTCTCCTGTAGAAGGATATTTCCCAGTAGGTTTTGTGACTGGCAGCTCCGAAGAGGACGGCTCTGTGACTGGTGTTGAGGTAGACGTACTGGGTATTGTCGTACTACTCGTTGTTTCTTCATAAAACTGAATGACTCCATTGGTTTGGACTGCTCCACCGTTCTCTGCCGCAATACTGGTTGGTGCACCAGCTGTAAAAGCGGTAGTCAGCAACAGGAGCATGGAGAGTCGAATCAGATGAATGATGTTGTTTTTCATGTTTCTCCTCCCCATGTTTAAGGCGTGTCACCTAAATGCCAAGTGATTTCTGCCTGATATTGTCCAAGTTTCTTAACAGAACCTACTGGCACTTCCAGCTTGATTCCTGTCCCCCCCGAACTCCAGTCATTACTTACGACATAATCTCCAGCGCTATCGTGTGTGTGTGTCTTGATTACTGTCGCAAATCCATCCAGTTCTTTTTCTGTTGATCCATTATTGAACTTGATTGCATCACTTAAAACCTTGGATGAATCATTTGCATGGGCCATTTCCTTTGTCAAGGTAGCTGTGAGTGTCCAACTCTCTCGATTACCCCGATTGTCTGAAACAGTCAACGGAGCACTCAATTCCGGTTCTTCCACACGGGTATCCTTCATTGTAACTGCATGTTCTTTGAAGTTGATTACTTTTGGTGCGGAAGTTAATTTCAATATTCCGTGAATCACTCCACCAGGTACTCCAACAGGATTAGCTGTTGTTACATTAATTGGCTTAAACGGCCCAGTCGGATCGATCGGTCCAGGTACAAAAGGACTTTTATCCTCTTGTGGTGAAAAACCTTTTGCATCGGCTGAATTCTCAATATCTTGACCAATCTTGCTATTGTTTACAGTAACCTTGAATGTTGCAATAAAGCCATTCATGGTAGGAACATTTCCGACTTTGATTTTTAAGAGACGTGTTGTTGTATTGTACTCAAAGGAATCTGTCTCAAGAGGAACCTCAGTTTCCACTCCGAGAGCATTCACTTTTTTGATCGTGATCCCATGATTATTCGCATCAAAATCCAGACCTTCCGGCAGTGTATCTTCTAACACAACATCCCCCCAATCCTCAGAATCAGCTTTGTTATTTCTGCCTGTTAATGTATACGTTAAAGTATCACCAACAGATGTGGTTGTGCCACCACTGGAAATAACTGACTTTGTAAGACTCGGGTCATCAGGAATGACATCTTCAACGACATAATTTGCTGCTTTTTTAAATGTTGCGTCACGATAATTTAAATCGTTTGGATAAGGATTGATATTTCCATTTACGCTGTTTGTTGAGGGTGCAGCTGGAAGTAATTCGTGTGTGTCATTCGAACCAGCTACAGCTTCTCCGGCATTATCTTGTAGATAAATCGTTACACTATCACCACTATTTAGATATTCAGACAAATTATGTGTCCATTTTCCGTCAGCGCCAACCGTTCCAGCAGGGACAAGCGTCCCGGCGTTCGCTGTTGTTCCCGAAATAGTTAAGAATACCTTTGCATTGGCTTCAAGATTTTCAGCAATCAATTGCTTGGTTGCGTTCGTTATTTTTCCTGCTATGAGCTCTGCCGGCTCGGGCGGTGTGATATCGATCACATTCGTTGTAAGTTCACTTACCCAAGGACCACGAACCGCACTGGCTTTAATATCTTGATCAGCTAAATTAAAATCTCCATCTGCATTGGTTACTTCTACATAGCCATTAGCATCGGTTCCGATTGGTCCAACCGTATTACCTCTAGAATCTGTAAAGGTTACTTGCACTTGATCAACTCCGGCATACACAGGTACATAAATAATCTCTCCTGAAACACTGTCAAAACTATCTGGCATATTCCCAACTAAAATACGAACTTTATACCCTTTATCAGCATCTGTTACTGGAAACCATTCGATTGTTGGCGGAACATTAAACCCAGAAATTCTTCGGAAATTATTCGGTGAGGTAAAGTTTGCCTGTAGCGCACTATTCGAACTACTTATCTTACTAGAACTAGCTCCTTCAATGCTAAAACTAGCAACTTTTGAATAAGAAAAGCTGGATGGGCTAGTGGATAAAATATTAGTATTCCAAATATCTACATCTGTATCGGTAATCTCAAATTTTAACCCTCTGTCATCCTGTAGCTCCAATACCCTGGAACGGTAATTCGCTGTATTATTAAACTTGTTATTAAAGTCATAGGACCCAGGACTATTCATAATAAAGGTTCGATTATTCGTCGTATTTGATGCAATATTAGAATATGGAGCTTGACCTTCTTGTGTATAATCTGATCCAACAAAGTCTATCAATCCTAGACGAGAGCTAGAGTTGCTGGAAGTTGCTGAAGTACCATTATCCACATTTCCAGATACATAGATATTTCCACCTGGTTCAACAGTTACATTTGTGTCTTTATTTGCAAACTGAATAACTGCTGAATTTTCATAAGTTAAGAAGTTACCAGTCGCTCCATTTTTGATCCTAAGAGATGCTCCCTCACGATAAAGTGAAACTGCATTACCTGGGAAATTGGTCGAGTAAGTAGAGCCTTCTTCCAAAACAATGTCCTTCACATTTGCATATAATCCTGGATAACGATAAGAACTTGCATTTGTATTTTTCAAGTAAACAAAACTATTCTTCTTCATAGTTGCTTCTTCAGACGCTCCAGTATCTGTTGCATTTGAACTGGAATAGGTAGCACTTGTTCTATACCAAACAACGGAGTAATTGTTGCTATATATTTCTCCAAAATACCGTGTCTTTTCTTCAACAATTAAGCTACCCAGATAAAAATTTTCTGAGGCAGATTCAATGGAATTATCTCCATACATCGTTACTTCAGCTCTACCCGCTCTTAATAAACGATGAATTCCCCAATTAGATCCGGATGATCCCTTACTTTCAGTAATCGTTGTCACATTTCCAAAACGGAACGCAAAATTAGCTCTACCAGATAGAACCTCACGAGAAGCATAGCCTCCCGTACCACCGATAAACGCATCTGTATCACCACCTGCTGCTAATGAGCCACGACTGATATATTGCGTTATCTTTATATCATGCATATGAAAAAACGCTGTTCCGTTATCAGCTAATTCTAGCGTTTCTGTCGTTCCGGTTGTTCCTCTAGAAAGATTTAAGGTATATCCTTGTCCATCAATTTCAATTGATGTGGAACGGGCATTCAGATTTGATGAACCAGATGTATCCTTTTGAATATTATTTAATAGGACAATTTTAGTGACATCTGCTGTATTATAGGCTGTGTAAAAATCCAACCAGTTAGAAACAGTAGCTATTTTTACTGTAGGATCAAAACCAAATCGTGCGTTTGCTGCATCATTTGCTGCATCAATTTCATCTTGAGTTGGAAGATCATGAGACTTAGAGTTTCTTAATGCTATCCGCTCATTTGTCCGATAAGCAGTTAATGTTTGTGTTGGAGGGGCAACCAATTTGTCATCAAAGGAATAAGCTGCCTGTGACAAAATGTTATTCTTCATATCTTTCAACACAATCCTGCTGTCACCATACCCACCAACATTCAGACTAAAAATTAGACTTTCTTGTCCATTTCCGTCAGTAACCGTTACTTGCTTCTGTCCTTCGTCTAAATCAGTAACGGTGACCTTTCCACTAAAATCCTTATTGACACTTGCTAGTAACGCTTCCTCTGAAACAGGGTCTGTATGTTGGAAATCAACAATAAACATTTCATCTTCCACATTTTTAAGTTCTATCATTATCGGATTTACTTCATCTTTCATAGCACCGACGCTTATCGAATACTTATCTTCCGATGCATGAATTGTGCCTTTGTTCAACGATAGATAAGCAACCACACTCAATAAAAAAGCAAGTACAACAAAAACAGAATATCTTTTGATTCGCTTCATTTTTCTCCTCCTTTCCTCAATATTTGTGTATCTTACCGATTGATAAAGATACATCTATTTCAATTCCCTTCAAAGGAACAAGATCATTAGATTTCATAGTGTGTTTGATCCAGCCATTTCAGGAAATGAAATTCTATATTACTTTTCTGAGGAACTCCCTAAGTCGAGCATATATCCCTTCGAGCGAACTGTTCTTATATAGTTTGGACGAAGTGGATTAATTTCCATTTTTTGTCTTAGATGAAACATGAGATTGGCAATACGCGCTCGGGAAAATGGTTTCTTTTGTCCCCAGATTTCCTCATGGATTTCTTCGTAGGTGACCGCTTTTCTTTCTCTTCTAAAAAGCAAGTCCAACAGTTGGTACTCTAGTCTCGTGAGACTGACCTCATTATCTCCATTAATCACTACACTTCGGTTATCGATCAAAAGTTCAAAATCTGCTTTTTTTACATCTGATATTTCACTCTTTTCAACTATAGTGCTAGTGTTATTCCGACTCATCATCGTATTTCGAATAATCAGCCTCATCTCCTCTGGTTCACATTCCGTATGAAAATTCCCTATAGCCCCGAGTTGCAAGTAAACTAAACGATTCACTTCTGGAATTTCTCTTGAAAAAGTCCATACAAACGGAATCGAAGCATTTTTGATTTTTAGAATCAAATTACATGTCTCTCCAACATTTTTTTGCTCCTCATCAAAAATAATTACCCCATCAATTTTCTTCGAAACAGTATTTATATTGGTTTCCGGTTCAATTGATATAACCTGATAATCTTCCTGTTTTAATAATTTTATGTATTCTTCATCGAGTTCTCCCGTTATGTTTACAATCCCTATTGTTCCCATTTCATACACGCTCCTTCCTCAAAACTTAAATTTTCATGAGCAGCCTTTTTACTCAGACGAAATTCAAAGCAGGTTACACATTTATCAGATACCCTTTTGAGCGAATCGTCTTTATGAATCTTGGCTCAATTGGATTATCTTCCAATTTTTTTCTTAAATGAAAGATGACATTCGATACACGAAACTTATTTTGATCGCATTCACTATCCCAGATTTCCTTGCAAATCTCTTGATAAGAAATAGCGATGTTAGGATTTTGCATCAGCAATTCCATGATCTTATACTCTATTCTGGTCAAAGGAACTTCTTTTGAGCCATCAATGATGGCACTGAGATTCATCGAATTCAGTCTAAGTAACTTATTGTCTTCCACCGACTGTTTTACTTGTCGAAGCTTCTTAGCAGATTTATATCTTTTAAGCGCATTCGATATAGTCAAAATATTTTCTTCAATTTCTGACTCGTAAGTGAATACAGCATCCGCACCTACCTGCAGGTAAATCATTTTCGTGAAAGGCTCTTGTCCTGAAAGAATGATCCAAATCAATGCTTCTGATTGTTTTTTCCACTCAATCATACATTTGCAAATTTCACTGATATTGCTTAAATTCTCTTCAAAAATAACAAATCCATCCACATTTTTTTCTTGCTCTATTTCTGAAAAAGAATTACTTGCTGTTACGCAGTAACCTAAACGAGTGAATTTGTTCATGTATGTTTCTACTAATGGCTCGTCAATAAGTGAAATACAATTAAGTGTAAACATGCTTTTTTTCCTTTCTTTTCTCAGTGTCAAATATTTGCAGAAAAAAACATATTAATATAAAATAAAAAGTCAATTAAGAACCTTAATCGTTCTTTTTTATCAGCAGTTTTCTTAAATGTAGCGCATTTAAGAAAACTGCTGATTTTCATTAAAATAGCAATCTATTTGCCCCATACTGACGGGGCTTATGACGGCGAAAAAATAAAGAACTTTTGTTATTTAAATAATAAAAAAGCTGGGCAAGAGGTCATTTCCTCATTTGCCCAACTTTTATCAGCTAATAAGTCAGCTAACTTTTTTCATAAAATTATTGAAGAAATCGTTGTCTTGAAGCTGTTTATCAATAATAGATACTGCTTGCTTCCTTGTTTCCCACATAGAATCAGTATATGTATCCAATGTCATTTTTGTTGAAGAATGCCCGAGAATCATGCTTAGCGAAGCAATATCGACCCCTTTCTCTACGCACCTTGTCGCAAATGTATGGCGAAGCATATGAAAGTGAATCTCTTTGCGTCCCATCTGTTCCACGATTTTTTTGAAATGGTAGTTGATGATTCGCGGCTCTGAAAAACTGTCGCCACAAGGAATAACAAATTCAGATTTGTTTGTTCTGATCGTTTTCAAATAGCGTTTCAAATTCGGTGCAATCGGAATTGCCCGAATAGAGGCTCTAGTTTTAGGAGAACCCAACATTACTTTGGTTTTAAAGTGTTGATCTGGTACTGGTACACGTACAACAATCTGATTAACATAAAGCACATCATTTTTAAAATCAATATCTGACCATTTCAGCCCGCTGATTTCACCGATTCTCATTCCTGTATATAAGGAAAGAATAATCGCGAAGCAGCCCTTTTCTAACGCTAAATGCTCTAACTCTTTTTGTGTATCGATATCTAAAGCAGTCACCTTTTTTCGATTAAATTTTGGTAAACTGACATTGTCACAAGGATTCTCATATATATAAGAAGAAAGTCGTGCTTTTTTTAACCCGCTTTTTAAAATATTGAAAATACATCGGATAGTCAAAGGCGATAATTCTAGAGAAGAGAGATATTTTATAAACCGTTCAACATCTTGGGATTGTAAAGCAATCAATTGCTTTTCTCCAAGACTTGGTAGTATATAACGCTCTAGATGACCACGATAGTTCATATATGTAGATAACTTTACCTGGTTTTTAATACTCGTTTCTATCCAATAAAGCATCCAGCTTCTTACTGTTTCTGAAGCATTCAATCTCTTGTTCTGTGCAAACGTGAATTGAGCTTTGAGCAAGGTCAACTCTTGCTTTACATCCGCATACTTTTTCCCATAGATATAGCCATACTTGATTTGACCATCCAAGGATCGAGCTTTTATATATCGGCCTTCATAACGACCATCTTTTCTTTTGTAAATATTCTCACCTTTTCTAGGCATAAAAATCTCCCTCATTCGCATTCAATTTTTGACTATTTTTTTGACGGCGTAAAAAAAAGCTTGTTTCTTACAATAAATTCTCATTTTTTTCTATTTATTCGCAAAATAATGAAAAAATATTATTGTTTTCCTTGTAGACTAAATAAACAAAGTGCATTATCATGTTAATATAATCGTTTTATTGAAATATTTTTAAATTTACAGTTAAAACAAAATATTTTTTTTACAGCATGATAAATTCCTCTTTATTTCTCTTAAATGCGCTACATAAAAGAAAAAAACATCTTTCCCCCACCGTTTCATTCCACATTCTATTAAAGTTTTTCTCCCACAAAATAATTTATACTATTTTTAATCGCCAAACAATAACACTTCTCCTATATTTTTATGTAAAAAACGATAATAATTATATTTATCGATTATACAATCAAAAATAAATTGTGATATAGTAAAAAAGAAAGTTCTACCATTTTATCATTGTTTCTATCAAGGGGGTCTTAAGGTGAAATTATTTGAGAAGGATGACAGCCGAGCTTATGATCTACTCCTTGTTTTGCTAAAAGAGCGAAGCAATCCTGATTTGACAATTGCTTATCTTTCAAAAAAATTGAGTACAGATAGAAGAATTATTCATAAATATCTGCTTCGTATTATGGAAGATAATCGACAGATAAACGCACCAGTGAAACTGGATTTACAGGTGGACTCTCAAGGAAGTATCACACTAATTGTCCCATTTAATTTTGACAGAAATGCTTTCAAAGCTATGTATTATGAACGATCCATCAATTTCAAATTGATGATCGAGATTCTAATGGGACAATTTATCTCGATCGAAGATTTTGCTGAAAAGAATTTCATTAGTATCCCATCTGTCTATCGAAAGCTTCCTCAGCTAAAAGAACACCTTCAAGTTCTGCAAATTGATTTAGACTTAAAATCTGAAAAAAAATTTCGTGGTTCTGAACGTCAAATTCGGACATTTTACTATTACTTGTTAAATGATGTCCAAAAT
The DNA here is from genome assembly GCF_002140975.2 of Enterococcus sp. 9E7_DIV0242. Taxonomy (NCBI): domain Bacteria; kingdom Bacillati; phylum Bacillota; class Bacilli; order Lactobacillales; family Enterococcaceae; genus Enterococcus; species Candidatus Enterococcus clewellii. Next base: position 3,529,395 of record NZ_CP147247.1, on the reverse strand, counting down.
TATCTAAGCATCCCCAATTTTCTAACGGTCAATGGGGAGAAAAGATATCCTACTTTTACTAATCTGTGGCTTACCATTACTTACTTTCGACTACATGCTAAAAATTACATTACTCAACGAGACGAAATAGATAGCATTAAAACTTTTCCTATCGCAGAATCAGATTTTCTTTATTCTTGGAATAACATATTTGAACAGTTGTTTCATGAATTTGCTTTGGAAGAAGAACTATTAGCCAACGAAAAGCACTGTCTCTATGTCATCTTCAACTCAATAATGGGGCTTTTCTCCGATCAACAGATAATTTCAAAGGTTACTATTCCCGATACTATAGATCAATTTGAAACTACGATTGAGAAGATCTCATTTATGTGGATTACCCACTTTATTGATTTTTTCCAATTGACCATTGACTCTTCTGGTTTCAATTATATGTATCAAGTGATACTCAATGCTCATGCGGTAAGTTTCGTTTTTAAAGGGCAGGTTCATTGGATTCGTCGAATGTCTGACTATAATTTAGTGATTTTAGAAAATGATGCGTTAAATAAAAAAATCGATGTTTTTTTTGAGGAGATAACAGCGGAACCTCTGTTTCACTCATTTAGTCCCAAAGGATTTACTGCTACATTTTCTTTAGGATACACCTTTTTTATACATAGCTTTCTTACAAGTTTTAATCAGCCCGTTCGCATCCATATTTTTTCGAAACTCGGTTATCTAGCGACGACTTATTTGCAAGAAAAGGTCACTAAGTTCAGTATGGTGCCAGTCACAATTGTGACAGATGAAACACAAGCCGATCTACTTATTAGTGATACATACACTCCTTATTCAATTGATCTTCCGACTCTTTATACTCAACCATTACCTCAAGAAGATGAGCTGAGCTATATAAAAGCAGCGATTGAAAAAAAATACTATGAAAAAATGCTAAAAAGAATCGATCACAAAAGTGAATAAATAGACTAAGCCGCGAAGCCCATCTGACAGGAGGACTTCGCGGCTTAGTCTATTCATTTAAAGAATCTTAGAAAAACACCCGTTATGCAGGAAACACGACCATATAATAATGGTACCTTCTGCGAAAACGGGGGCATCTCATAAACCTTTACAAGTAGTTTCCATAAATTGACACGTATTTCTCAGTGGTGCACACTTCTTTGCCACTCTCATTGAACAGCTCTTAATAACCGCTCCAGCCCATCAATAATTTTTTCTCTTGGTGCGCCCAAATTTAATCGGAGATACTTTTTGCCTTCTTCTCCATAGGTATCGCCCCTCATGATCGCTACTTTTTCCTGATGAACAAGAATCTGCTGCAACTTGTCCATCGAAAAGGGAACATTGGTAAGATCTAACCAGGCAAGATAGGTTGCTTCTGGTATATAAGAAATGATGGAATCCGTTGATTTTAATAAATCAGTCATTACTTGAAAGTTTCCATCAAGGTATTGATTCAGTTCATTCAACCATCCTTCCTGATTGTTATAGCAATCTTGTAATGCCAACATGCCTAAATAAGGAACAGAGGACAAACCATCTCGACCTTTGAGCACCTTCAAAAACTGCTCTCTCAATTGGTCATCTGGAACAATCGTATATGAACAACCCAACCCAGGGCTATTGAAGGTTTTCGATGCAGAAGATAGCAGAACAACAGGAACCTTGATTTTATCCTTAAGGGCGAGAATCGGGATATGGGAAATTCCTTTTCGCAAAATATCCATATGGATCTCATCACTGATAATTGCCACTTGATACTGATTGCATAGGTCGACCATACAACCTAGCTCTTCTTCCGTAAAGGCTCTACCTGTCGGATTATGAGGATTACACAGCAGAAATATTTCGGGGTTTTCTCTTTTAAAGCATTCCTCTAACTCATTGAAATCAATACTGAACTTTGCTTCTCTTTGTAAACTGACAGCAAGTAGCTCTTGATGATTTTCTTTCAGTACATTGAAAAAAGCATCGTAACAAGGGGTCAGTGTGACAACCTTCCCGCCTTTTCTTGACAGCAGTTGAATAAATACCGAGAGGCTATAGATGACACTTGGACTGTAGCTGATCCATTCTTCCTCCAGTTCTGTTTGGAAACGTCGCTGAAACCAACTACGGATAGCGCCTTTGAAGGCATGGTGATTCCAACGCGTATAGCCAAACAGCCCTCTTTCTACTGCATGGGCGAGTACTTCTTTTGTGCCGCTAGGGATTTCAAAATCCATGTCGGAAATTGAAAATGGTAACAGCTCTTTCTCTCCGAAACGGTCCTGTACATAGTCCCATTGCGTTGAATAAGTTCCGTACCTTGATACGATGCGATCAAAGTGTGTCATCTGAATCCCTCAGCTTTCTCTCTACCTTTTCAATGTAACGACAAATCAGCGCTATCGTGTTCTTACAATCGTCTATACTAACCAATGAATGCCACGAATGACAGTAACGAACGGGAATACTTAAAACGATTGTCGGCTGGCCTTCATAGAGTTGAATAGCTCCGGCGTCGGTTCCGCCACCAGTAAGCTGATCAAATTGCCAAGGTACCTGCTCCTCTTCAGCGGTCTCTTGTAAGGCATCTGCCAGCTCCATATTGGCGAGAGCTGTTTTGTCATAAAGACAGATACCTGGCCCTTTCCCTAATATCCTTGTTTTTCTGGCCGCTGCTTTAGGCGTATCCTTCCCATTAGCTACATCAATAATAATATTGATATCGCCTCGAACTCTCGGTGCGGCCACCTTAGAGCCTCGAGTACCAACCTCTTCTTGAGCGGTGGCTACACCGATCACCTCTAGTTGCGACAATGGGTGCTCGTAAAAGTAATCCAACACCTCTGCCATTACACTACAACCAACTCGATTATCCAGCGCTTTACCGATAATATATTTTCCGTTAACACTTTCACTGGCAAGTGTATTCGGTGTGATCATATCGCCAATCTGAATGCCTAGCTCCGCAACCTCCTCTCTACTCTCTACACCTAAATCGATATACATCTTATCAATGGAAACAACCGCTTCTCCCATTACCGACCCTTCCGGTAACGTTCCTATGATTCCTTGAACGACACGCTTGTTTTTCCGCGCAGTAATACGAACGGATTGCCCCAACATCACATGTCCCCACCAACCTCCGAGAGGCTGAAAATAGATGAAGCCCTCCGGATTGATGTCTCGTACAAAAAAACCAACCTCATCCAAATGAGCATACACGGCAATCTTCTTTTTTTCTGTAGTTAGGTCTCCAAAATAATAATTTTTGAATGCATCTTGCTCGCTGTTTTGTGAAATCGATGTGGCAAGATATTTTCCGACCGCGTCTTCTCTCCCGGCAATTCCATCTATGTTCGACAACTCGATCAATCGTTTCTTTAGCTTCATTCAATCACCAACCACTCTTTTTTTGTTTGTGTCAGACATTCTGCTACACCTTCTGAATTGATATAGACATCATCCTCGATTCGAATACCAAACGTTTCGGGAAGATAGACACCAGGTTCTATTGTAAACACCATGCCCGAAATGATTTCTTCTTCAGCCTCACTAGTAACAGCTGGATACTCATGGCAGGTCAGTCCAATTCCGTGGCCTAACCCATGTGAAAAATACCGTCCCAACTGTTCTTTTGTAAGACAATCACGAGCAATTTTATCAAGCTCCTTCACAGCCTTTCCAACACGAACAGCTTGAATTGCCTTCTTCTGTGCAGCAAGTACCTTTTCATAGGTATTTTTTATTGTATCGTCTACCAAGCCCAAGGCAAATGTCCGAGTCATATCTGAATAATAGCCGTTGACAATACATCCGAAGTCGATCATGATCAATTCATTTTCCTGAATGATTTTTTTTGAAGCATGTGCATGAGGCAGTGCTGTACGAGTGCCAGAAGCAACAATTGTTTCAAATGCCGGACCTTCACTGCCAATTCGTTTACTGTAATAATCGATTTCGTTTGCAACATCAATCTCTGACATGCCCGGCTTGATGATCGTCGTGATATAGGCAAAGGTTTGATCCGCAAGCTTGGCAGCTTGTCTCAGGTAACTAAGCTCTTGCTCGGACTTAACCATGCGCAATTCGTCTATCCAACGCTTTGTTTCAATGAGTTGACTCCCTGATTCCTTTGCTTTGGCTTCTAATGCTTTAAAGGTCGTATAAGAAATCGTCTCCACTTCAAAGCCTATTTTTTTATGTGAGGTAATCTCAGAGAGATAATCCCATTGATTCTTTGAAGCTGAAATAGTCAGAATTTCACTTTCTTTTACTTGCTGTTGTGCTTGCTCTGTATAGCGTCCATCAATAATCAGATAGTTTTTACTTTGCCCAACAAGCAAGAAACCATTCGAACCAGTAAAGCCTGATAAGTAGCGACGATTGGCCTTGTCTGTTACAAGCAAATAATCGATCGACTGCTCAGCCATTCGCTCTCTAAGACGCTTCATACGTGCTTTCATCGTTCTGCCTCCTAAATGAAACATGGCTGAGAAAATGGTTTGTTGACACCGCTTCTTCCCAACCATGCTTTTAGTAAATAGATGCTAAATCCATTGTGTAACCGTTACTACTTTTAAAAATCCAGATCTGCTATCAAAGCTTCATCTTCTTCACTAATAACAGTGCTTGCTTCTTTCGCTGTTTTCTCTTGTTCCAATTCTTGACGCTCTAACACTTTGAAGAAAGGTAGATACAGGGCAAAGGATAAACCAACTTGAACCACCTGAATGATGATTGCTCGCCAATCGAAGCCTGTCAAAAAGCCTTCCATAAATACCGGAACATACGGTGGATCAAAGATTGGGTAATTCAACAAACCTAATTTCATGCAAATCATCGGGATCATTCCGACGAAAGCACCGCCAAAAATGAACGGGATCATCAATACCGGATTTAAAATGATCGGTACACCAAACAAAACAGGCTCATTAATTCCAAACAAGGATGGCAATAAGGCTACCGCTCCCACCTTTTTATAACGCAAAGACTTACTAACCAACATAGCAATAACTAAACCAATCGTTACACCTGACCCTGTAAAGTTCGCAAAAGCAGACAAGGTTCCGCCCGTGATCACGTGTGTCAACGGTTCGCCTGCTTCATGAGCCGCAATGTTTTCAGATAGATACTGTACGGCAATCGGGGATAAAATTGGGGATAAAACTGCTGAATGAATCCCGAAAAACCAGAAGACCAGACGCAAAACCAAGACCAGATAAATGACCCACATAGAATCCAAGCCGCCAATAGCTGGCGCTAACATCTCCATAATCACTTGAGGCAGTAGGGTACCGCCTGTCATTCCATCCGTAATTGCTCGAATCGTGATAAACAAAACACCAATGGCTGCAGTAGGCGTAATCAGCTCGAAGGAACTGGAAACGAAGTCCGGCACTCCTTCCGGCATTTTGATCACAAGCTTATGCTTCGTAAAGAACTGATAAATTTTCACACAAATAATAGCAATAAATATACCGGCAAACAGCCCTTTAGAATCCAGATGCGTCGCAATGATATTGCCATTTTCATCCACATCCATCGCAACTAACAGAAAACCGATTGCTGCTAAAATCATCGAACCAATCGTATACAGCTTCAGCTGTTCACTCAGGAAATACGCAATTGCCAGAACAGCATATAACCCAACCAAGCCCAAGGATACCTTAGACAAAAGCCCAAAAATATAGCCGTATTGATCGAACCAATTCTGGATAGCTGATACCTTGATAAATTCTGGAATCGATGGAAAAATTGCTGCAATCGATCCTAAAAGTAAGGCCGGTGTTAAAACGACCATGCCTTTTTTGATGGCTGTCAAGTATACATTGTTGTCTACCTTATTGGCAACAGGTACCAAGGTTTTACGAATAAATCCTTCGACCTTATCAAAAGCGGATACTTTTTGTTGTTCCATTTTTTTCTCCTCCAACTCATTGAATGATTATTTTTGCTGACTTTTACGATAAGCCAAAATCGCTTGCTTCATTACCGTTGCCCCATCCATCGAACCGTAGATATCCGAAGTAAGCAGGACAGTCGGCTTATTGATTTTTTCAGCCTCTCCCTTGATGTAGTCATACTTATGACTCAATTGTGGGCCCACTAAAATCACATCGTAGTCGTTGATATAACGATCCAACTTATCGACCCCAATGGCTTCCATCGGGTAATCCTCTGCCTCCAATTTTGCTGATTCCTTGACAACCTTCTTCATTGCCTCCATCATCATTGTGGTTGAAAAACCACCTGCGCAAACCAATAATGTTTTCATCCTCTTCTTCCTCTCCTAAGACTATTTTTTCTGTTCCTTCAACATTTCGATCATTTCTTCAATCAGATCACGTGCCAGTAGACTATTCATTAAATGATCCTGTGCATGAACCATCAACAGGCTCGTCTCTGTTTTTTCACCATTGATTTCCTTGGTTATCAGTGTGGTCTGTTCCTCATGTGCGGCGATGCTTCTTTCTTTGGCCTCCTTCATCTTTTGATCCGCTTCATCAAACATCCCTTTTCGAGCAAATCGCAGTGCTTCAAAAGCAGCTCCTCTGCTATCGCCTGCTGCTGAAATGATTTGAAAAATGCTTTTTTCCTGTTCGTTCATTCTGATTATCCTTTCTTGATCATCTCTCTCAAGTAGCGGGAGAAATCCTGATAGTTTTTGATTTTGTCCAAATTAGTATCTAAGTGTTGATCATCGATCATTCGAATCATCAACCGACTGATTTCTTTGTGTAAAAATAAATGACCATTGCTGATGTTGATCAAAAAAACCAGCTTTATTTGTTTTCCTCTGAAATGTGCAGCTGGTCGAAGCATGATGACGTCGATTCCTTCTTTGATTGCTCGAGCCTCCATTGGGTGCGGACCTGCAATCCCATTCTGATAAACAGTATCCACGAGCTGTTCTCTTTGAAGCACTAGCTCTGTATAACCGCTATCGGCTTCTCCAGTTGCCTCCAAACGATCAGCACGTGCCTTCAATAAAGAAAGGTACTCTGTTGTATCCGTTATCAAAAAATTTTTCTCAGAAAAAAGTGTCAGCAGTTGCTTATCCAAATCTGCCGTCAGCTTTTGATTTTCCTGAATCAGCAACAGATCCTTTTGAATTTTTTTGACTTCCTTTTCTGTCAATAACGCTTGTGTATAGATGATCGGTATTCTGTTTCCAGCTAATTCAATCGGAACAGTGGAAATGATTAAATCAACAGTCGTATCAATGCCGTTTGCTTCCATGACCGAAAACGTTCGAACCTCTGCATTAACGAAAATCTGCTCCAGCTTGGTCTTCAGAAAATAGGAAGCCCCTCCGCCAGTCGCACAGATAACTGCGATTTTTTTATACCGTCTGATTTCTTCTTGGGACTTCTTTTCCAAGCTTGCCGCAAAATAGATTGCCAGATACCCCATCTCATCTTTACTTACAGCCACGTTGATCGTATCACTGATTAGCTGAATAAATTCATACGTGATAGTGAATACATTGGCATACCGGGTGTAAACATCCTCAATAATCGGATTTTCAAGCTGATGTCCTGTATACAAACGTTGTAATAACGGTGCCACATGCAAGGTCAGCGCATCCTTCAATTCCTGATCTTCGTTGAACATCGTATAATACTTCTCATCAATTTCAGAAAGTGCCTGACTGATGTAGCTATATAGCTTGTCATATTGTGCAAACTCATGGACTGCCAGCATCTTGCCATAAAGCTGTTGACTCAAATAAATCTGTTCATTTTTCGGTAATAGGATATTTTCATATTCAGCCAAATAGCTCGTTATTCCCTTTGTCAGTTCTACATAGCTGCCAGCTTCTTGAAACAGGTGCAGTTCCTCTTTGATAAAATTACTTTGCTTGATTCTGAAGCTGAGTAAAATCACGTGAAGAACGATGTTATCCAGTACAGAATCATTCATCTTGATATCGTACTGACGAATCATTTGAATTAAATAATTTCTAAATTTTTGCTCATCAAACGCTTCTAAAAATGCTGCATATTCAACCGTCAGCTGAGGCTTAGGCACTTCGTTACGCAACAGCTGCAATATCAACGAACGTCGCTTTTCTTCAGCACCAATAAGTTTGTAGCCATAATAGGGCTTAGCATGCAAGGTCAACTCATTCGCCATTAGTTCTTCCTTTAATTGCTGTAAATCCTTTTTGATCGTGGAAGCACTGACCGCCAATGTTTCTGAGATTTGGTTGATCGTCACATACTCATTTGCAAATAGCAGCAGCAAAGCAATCATCGTTTTGCGCTCTGTCGGATTCAACAGTTCCTGTCGCTTTTCTTGAAAGAGCTGTTTAAAGTACGCATCAAATAGCTGTTTATCAAGAATCTCAAGTTGATATCCGGCTCCCCGTAGGTGACTGATTTGAAACCCCACTTTTTTGGATGTCTCGTTGATTGTTTTGATATCTGTGGAAATTGTGCGAGGCGACACATCCAATTGCTCTGCAAGCTGCGATTTTGTGCTATAGCCTGTCGCTTCTTTTAAATACTGGATGATTTTTGTTTCCCTCATGCACGTCCCCCCTCTGGTAATAAGATAACGCGAAAGCGCTTCAATTAAAATGGTATCTTTTTCAGTTTGAAATGGAAATCGTTAGCTCATATAACATAAAAACTCTTATAGCTACAGTTTATCAACTAATTTTTTCCTTACACATTCTTGAGCTGCAGCCGCTAAAAAAGAGTTCAAGTATTCGACCTTACTTGAACTCCTCGACTCTGTTATTCCTTATTTATTTTTTGTAAAAGAAGAATCTGGAATGTTTTACTATCCCAGACTCGTCGTTGTTTCTTAGTGGTGTTGTTCTGTTAGAAGCAACCAGCTCTTTCGCAACTAGTCAAAATTCTTTGCACTTGAAAAGAGCGAGATTTTTTTGAAGTGCAAAACACCTTCGCCAAGTATCACAATCTGACCATTTGCTAAATAGATTTTTTCATTCACAATCAACGCAGGATCATTTTCTGCTAGGCCTAATAACTGAGCGTCATCCTTCGAAAGATAATCCGCTTGGATCTTCCGATCTGCAAAGCCGATCTGCAGCTTCAAATTTTGAGTCAAATAATTATAGATAGACTCACGAGCAATTTCTTTTCCCAAGTAAGGTACGATCTCTTGTCGATAATACGAGCGCTCCACCCGAACAGGCTCATCATCTACAAAACGAACACGCTTTAAATAGTATAACGGTTCACCGATCTTACAGTTCAGCTCTTCGGCAATTTCTGCTGTCGCCTGTATGATTTCCAGATCTAAAATCTTGATTTTGCTCGTTTCTTCTTGGTGCTCACTCGAAAATCCTTTGATCAGATTCAAGTTTGTACTTTCATCAAAATTGACGGGACGCAAATAAATACCGCTTCCTTGAACCTTGTATACATACCCTTCATCCGTCAATAAATTAATGGCACTCCGAATCGTATTTCTACTGGTATTAAAATGCAGACTCAATTCTTTTTCTGTCGGAAGCTTTCCTCGCTCTTTATACTTTCCGTCCACTATTTCTTTAATTAATTCGGTGGAAATTTCATGATATTTCGCCACTCAAAAACACCCCTGCCAAATAGTATTCGTACATGCACCGTCTTCTGGACACATCCTCTTTACTATTATGCCAGAAAAGTCTATTTCCTACTAGCTGCTCTTACCATTCTCCTATAGTCCCCTTTTTAGCGATGAATAGAACGAGCCACCATTGAAATCGTATGTCGCGCGCCACGAATCGCTTTGCTCATCGCAAAAATATTTTCAACCGGTGCTACCCCGGCATATCCCGCATCACCAATGTGTTGGATGTCTACTCCGCATATTTTATTTTGAATCGCGATTTGTCGAACCGTTTCTTCATCTGAACTTTCCTGACTGGTACCGATAGCCGACATGACCAATGCTCCTGCTTGATGCACGACCTTCACCACTTCTTTTAACTCAACAGTATCAAATCCCGGAACAGTCCCTACAGCCGGAACCAAAATAATATCCGCTCCACTTTCAACAAAACTTTGAATCGCCTGAATATCTGCCACTGGCTCATCCACTCCCGCACCATGCATTTTACCGGCAATAACTAAACCGCTGAAGTGTTCTTTCGCTCGTTTGATTGCTTCATTGATTTGCTTATTGGTTACCCCTGTTCCCGGATTTCCCGTCAGACAAATAAAATCAAAGCCTAGCTGATCACTGACCTTCAATGTTTTTTCACTCGCTTGTCTACCGACAGGAATATCCAGCTTGTCTTCTGCCATTCGGGCGTTTTGATCCACGGGTTCTAAATTCACACCGACTGGACGACCCACTAATTGACGCAGCTCTGCGATACATTCCTTCTCTGACTCTGCAGCCAGTCCCGAAATCACGGGGTTTAGTACATCTACGCCATTCAATAAAATCAGATCAGCCCCAAATGCCCGAGCAACCTCTGCATTAGTGATATCCCCAACCAATGATTCTCTTCCTGCAACATTCTCTGAGACAATTGTTCTGCCTTCGCTCGCCTTGATGCTTTGTTTGAGCTCAGCTGCTGTCATGCTTAATAAATCTGAAGTATTGGCACTAATTAATCGTTTTACCATTGTTTCATCCCTCACTATTTTCAATTATTTTTGTGTATCTAGCTCATTTTCCGCAAGTACATTTTGCCGTTCAACCGTCCGATAAAATGGATAATAAATCAACACATCCAGAATAATGAGTACGACTTGGAGAATCGCCCCGCTGGCGTGTCCACCTGTTGCCAAAAAGCCACTCAAGATCGGCGGCATGGTCCATGGCACGGCAACTCCGACTGTTTTTCCTACCAGACCAGACGACATAGCGAAATAGGTAATCAATGCATTCATCATAGGTGCCAGAATGAATGGAATCAGCAAACTAATATTCAAGACCACCGGCAAACCAAACATTGCTGGTTCATTGATATTGAAAAGTCCTGGAGTCAATGTTAATGGCGCCATGGTTTTCGTCAGTTGACTGGAATTCTTTTTCAATGCAACAATCGCTATGACAAGCACCAAGCCAATCGTCGCTCCACCACCTCCGATATAAACAAAGTTGTCAATAAAGGAAGAGGTAATGATGTGCGGCAGTTCAGCTGTACGGTCTGCCTGGTAAATCACTCGGTTCGCATCTGTATTCATCAACCAGATTGGACTGATGATACTGTTTACTACATTTCCCCCATGGATACCCATAAACCAAAAGGAGCTGTTCAGGAAAATGGAGATGAGTGTTCCGCCTATCGTTGCCCCTAAGATTCCCAATGGACCACCAAAAATTTTCAGTAACAAATCATGAATATTCCCAATATTTGCTGTATCCAATACTGCAAATATGATCAACCACAGCGTAACGATCGCAGCCCCGGGAATCAAGGCGCTAAAGCTCTTCGCCACTGCCGGTGGTACAGAATCAGGCAGCTTGATTTGAATGTTGTGTTTGATAAACCACTGAAATATAAGTGCACTAAAAATACCTAATACAATGGCTACGAACAGTCCTCGACTGCCCATATAATTTACCGGAATCCCCTCTGCAGGTGCTTCGTCTCCAGATAAAATATTAGGTGTTGCAACCAGAAAAGAAGACAAGGAAATCACACCAGCAGAGACACCATCTACCCCATATTGATCCGCCAAACTATGCGCGATCCCAAAACTTGCGACCAGCCCCATAATACCAAAACTACCGTTCGTCCCCTTATTCAAATAATCAATAATACCTGTTTCTGACAACCAATTGATCCAAGAATCTATGGGAAAATTACTGATGATCAGAAAGAGCGAGCCAATGATAATAAGGGGCATGCTCAAGGTTATCCCATTTCTAATAGCAATCAAAACTCTGTTTGCACCTAGCTTCGCTGCAACCGGCAGCAGCTTTTCTTCTAAAACTGAATTAAACTTATTCATTTCTTACACCTCTTCTTTTTTTGAAAAGTGTCTCACAAATGCCCTGTGTAAAAACAACAACCACTACGATTAAGAGTCCTTCATTTTATTTATCCTCCTCCACTTATATTTGTTGGCACCAATTTAATTAGATGGTATCACATTATAAAAGCGTTTTCAACAAAAAAATAAAAAAAGAGTTTTGACGTTTGATTGTCAAAACTCTTAAAAATAACTAGATGGTGGTCAATTGTTCAAATAGAACCATTCCTTGTTACCACTAAATTTATTCGCCCAAATAACTCTTATCCCCAATGCTTTCCACCGTGTAATTCCCATCTTTGTAGAGAATCTTCGTTACACTACAGTTACCGATATCTTCGCCTTGATAAGATCCTGGGGCAACGATTTCCAAAATCGTTGGAATTTCACTACCATGGGATACAATCAACACATTTCCACCTTTTTCAGAGGTTTCTTCAATGATCTGATCCAAAGCCTTTTTTGTACGCTCGGTGATTTCTTCGTAGGTCTCTGCTGTTCCAGTCTTATCATTTTTAGCAATTGTATTCGCTATTTCCTCATCAGACATTTTTCTTGTCAGCTCGCCATAATCTGTCCAGTCCTCATCAAAGGTCAACCCATGCTGCTCAAAGAGCGGAATCCACATTTCTGAATTGTCTCGTCCTTCGTAGCCGCCATAGCCCCACTCTCTGATACCAGATAGCGTGGTCAATTCCACTTCTTTATTTCCAGAATTCTCCAGTATATATTCAGCAGTCGAAACAGCTCGACCCATATCACTAGAATAGGCCTTCGAGAAGGTCGTTCCCTTCAAGCCTTTTCCAAGCTGTTCTGCCCCTTCCACACCAACATCGGTCAGGGGTGTATCGGACCAGCCCTGTACCTGTCCGGTTGTATTGAACATCGTTTTTCCATGACGAACAAAATATAAAACCGTTTCTGATGCTGCTTCTTTTTTGGTATCTGAAGCATCTGTCTTTCCCTTTTCCCCACTGCTGCAACCAGCAAGTAATAGTCCCACAGCCAATCCAACAACACCTAACTTCATCACTCGTTTCATTTCTCTCTCACTCCTACTTCACTATTATTTTCGATCACTTTTTTGAACCAATGGAAGGAATCCTTCTTCTTTCGCTCCAGACTCCCTTGCCCTTTATCATCCAGATCCACATGGATAAAGCCATAACGCTTGCTCATCTCACCGGTCGTCGCACTGACTAGATCGATCGGTCCCCAAACAAGATAGCCCAAACAATCCACATGGTCTTCTTCGACCGCTTTTCTGATTTGCTCAACATGCTTTTCAAGGTACTCGATTCGATACACGTCGTGAATCTGACCATCAGCCTCTACAATATCTTGTGCGCCTAAGCCATTCTCTGTAATCATGATCGGCAGTTCATATCTACGGTATAAGTAATTCATGACATAGCGAATACCAACCGCATCGATCGCCCAGCCCCATTTGGATTGTTCCAAGTACGGATTTTGAACACCTCCGAAAAGAGAGGCTTCCCCTTCGATCGCTTCCTTTGGTTCCGCTACGCTAGAAAAATAATAGTTCAAGCCGATAAAATCCAGTGTTCCATTCGCAAAATCCTCTTTGTCTTGCTCCGTGATATCTATCGTCAATCCAGCCGCCTGATACTCCTTCAGCTTATAAAGAGGGAACTTACCATTGCACATCGCATCAATCTGATAATAGTCTCGATCATTTTCCAAAAAGCCCTTCAACACATTTTCAGGATCACAATTGTAGGAGTAGATTGGATTCAAGCCAAAGACGCAGCCAACACTATTCTTTGCGTTTATTTCATGAGCCAGTCGTACAGCTTTTACTCCGGCAAGTGTCATATTGTAGCCAACAGTCGCCAATTCCTGTGCTTTATCCGTTAATTCGCTATATTTTAGTCCGGCAACCAAATAGGTGAAAATATCCGAATGCTCCGTTTCTGGATCGATATGATTCATCTCATTGAAAGTCACCCAATATTTGACTCTGCCATCATATTCCCGCATGACTGTTTCACAAAATCGTAAATAAAAATCAATGACCTGTCTATTTTTCCATGCCCCATACTGATGAACCAAATGAATCGGCAGCTCAAAATGATACAGAGTAACAATTGGCTCGATTCCAGCTGCTAAAAGCGTATCGATAACAGCACCATAATAATTCAGGCCTGCTTGATTTGGCTGCTCGTCATCCCCATTCGGGAAAATCCGTGACCAGTCGATCGATAGACGCAACGCTGTAAAGCCCATCTCTTTGAAAAGAGCGATATCTTCTTTGTAGCGATGGTAAAAATCGATTCCTTGATGTGAAGGATAATCTAAATCTGCTTCGATTGTTGCCGTGATATCCCTTGGCGTATCCTTTGACCCCTTCGTCACAAAATCCATGATCGCAGGTCCCTTGCCATCTGCCTGCCAGCTTCCTTCACATTGATGGGCTGCAATACTGCCGCCCCAGAAAAAATCCTTTGGTAAACTCATTTTCCTACCTCCTGTTAAAAGACCACGGTCAATAGCTCGTCCGCGTCAGTTGTATTTCCTGAAATGACATCTAAGTAATCATTTGAATTTGTGATAACAGCCATGATCGTTGGGTCAAAGCCTGCTTCCTTTACTTTGTCGACTTCATAAACAGCTAAGCAATCCCCTTTATTTACTTTCTGACCTTGTGTCACAAAGCTTTCAAAATACTGCCCATTCAGATTGACAGTATCCACGCCGATATGGATCAATAACTCGATCCCAGTCTCTGTTCGAATACCATACGCATGTTTCGTTGGGAACACCACAGTGACCGTTCCATCCACAGGTGAAACAACCGTTGTTGATTCTTCCGTTGGAACGATGCCCAAGCCCTTTCCTAAAGCGCCGGAAGCAAAAGCCTGATCGCTCACTTCACTCAAGGCAATCACTTCGCCTTCAGCGATTTTACCAATTCCCGCCTGTTTCAAGCCTTGTGTGTTACTACGACCAATCAATTCTTCCTCTTCTATCGTTTCATCGACAGTCTTTTCCTTCGGAATCCCAAGGCCATATGCAACTCCAGTAGCTATGACAAATGCTACGACCACACTGATCAGCATCCAAACAAAGTTATTTACGCCACCAGCTAGATACGTTGGCATTGCTGCTAAGCCCCAAACCATGCCCATTGTTTTGACACCAGCCAAGCCGGCGATCGTACCACCGATGCCGCCACCGATGATAACAGCTAAGAAAGGACGACGATATTTCATGAACACCCCAAAGATAGCCGGTTCAGTAATCCCCATCAAAGCACTAAAGCTGACCGTTCCAAAGGTTTGTTTCTCTTTTCCTTTGCTCGCACGCAAGAAGTAACCCACCATAGCACCACAAACGGCCACATCAGAAATCGTAGCAGCTGCATTGAAAATAGGGTCATAGCCTAATGTGCCAAGGAAATTCAACACAATCGGATACGTAAAGTTCGCAGCACCCAACACGATCAGGAATGGCTGTGTTGCTGCATAGATTGCCACAACGATCCAATTTCCAACTGTCGTCATCAATAAATTGAAGAAGGCATTCAATCCATCACCGATCCAAGTCCCGATTGGTCCGAAAATAATTAAAATAATTGGTAATGTAATCACCAGAGATAGCACTGGAACCAAGAAATAGTGCAGACTCTTCGGAATAATTTTATTCAAATATTTCACTGCCAAGCCAAGGAACCAGACCCCTAACATGATTGGGATAAATGTATTGGCATAACCAATTGTTTGTAGCTGAAGTCCGAAAATGGATAACCCTTCGACACCATCAATATTAGCAGACAGCAATGTAACTGCCAGTACCATTGCTAAATATTGGTTGACATGTAGTCTTTTTGCCGCGGATGCCGCAATAAAAACCGGTAAAAAGTGAAAAACTGCTCCACGTAACGTATCGAAAATCATATAGGTCGGACTATCCGCAGAAACAACACCAGTCAAAGTGAAAATAGCCATGATCCCTGCCAGAATCCCTGCAGCCAACAGTACTTCAACAATCGAGGTCATCGTTTCAGAAATGACAACCATGATCGATCCGGCAATTCCTTTGATCCCTTTTGGTTTGTTCTCTTTTGGTGTACTATCGGTCGGTGTTAAGCCAAGCATTGCCATAAATTCCGTATAAACGTCCATCACATGCGTACCAATGATGATTTGATAAGCAACCTCATTAGAAACTACATCGATAACACCATCCAGCTCTTTGATTTCTTCGGTTTTAGCAGCAGACCGATCCTTTAATGTCAGTCTCAAGCGCGTCACACAATGTGCAACTGCCTGTATATTGTCCTTGCCCCCGACAAGTGTGATGATTTGTTCATTTAATTTTTCATAACTCATCTATTTTTCCTCCAGTCGTTCGGTCACTCGATTGATATGCAGCATCAAATAGGTTTCTTCGTTAACAGTGATCACCGTATCAAACTGCGATTTGACATAAACCTTGATTTTCTGCACTGCCTTGAATGACTCTGTATATAGTTGGCTGACCTGTTTGTACAGATCCAAAGACTCCTTTTCATCCTCGTGGATTTCGCCTCGGATGATTCGTTGAACAAAATACTGTAAGTGCGTCGTAAAACGCATATAATTCGTTGAGCTTTCATCCAGTTTGACCTGAAAATGCAGTTCTATAATTGAGACGATATCACTCAAGGCTCTCATTTCCTTGATGCGATCTTCTTTCGTTTCCCGACTCTCTTCCATGTTTACAAAGTGAAGGGTCAGTGAAACAGCTTCGTCCTCAGGCAACTCAATGTCTTTCTGCTCTGTAATCATTTCCAGTGCTTTGAGCCCTACTTCAAAATGTTTTGGATAAAATCGTTTGATATCCCAAATCAACGGACTTTTAATAAATTGCTTCTTTTCCACACGTTTTAGCAGGAATTCCAAGTGATCCAGAAGAGTCAAACTTAAATAATCACTCGCTTTGATCCCCAACTCCGACTCGCTATAGGAAATAATACTATCGATCAAAATAATGTCATTTGGGTCTGAATGAGACAAGAGATAGCTGAAATGATCCAACATGTCGTACGAATCCAAAATATACATCTTTTCTATTTCATCCTCGGTGACCTGCTCTCCCTTTTTTCTTCTGAAGCCGATCCCCTTCGATACAACAAAAACCTCACATCCTCCTCTTTTGACCAAAGCAACATTGTTATTTAATATTTGACTGATCTTCATTTTTTCCTCCTTTCCAGAAAAAAAACCCAAGAAAGCCTACAAAAAGCCTCATGCTTTTTGTACACTTTCTTGAGTTCTGCCTGACTTATTCAGTAACATACTCACAATCACGACTACAGCGCCATGATTCGATTTTTTTTCTAATTTTCGTCTTCATTCTATCGAACCCTACTGGAAATGTCAACGTTTTCTTAAAAATGATACAAAGAAGCATCCAGTGGCATAGACAATCTGACTAATCCACTGGATGCACACTTCATACTTTTATTTTTTACATTCACTAGCGTACTTTTGCCTTTTTTTCTAAAACATTTCTACGTATCAATCATTTCGTTCTTAGATGAGTCATGATCAGCTTCATCTGACTCGTCAAAAGCTTGACCTGATTTTCCAAAACATTGATTCTTCGTTCCGACCAAGCCAATTTAGAAGCAAGCTCAGATAAGGTACGCGGCTCATCAGACGTTTCACTTTCATCCGTATACAACTCTGATACTCCCGACTCCTCATAACGAATGATCAGCTCGGGAACCTGAGTATCTTCGATCGTCACTTGCGTTCTGTCAATGGTCTGTCCTGTATCATTCGAATAACTCATGGCTAAGGTCCTCATTCCTTCAAGAGCATTGGGGCCAACGGCATAGCCTTTCTCTGTCTCTTCAATCAGTTTCTGCTCGATCAGCCATTGATAAAAAACGTTTTGATTGAGTCCATATGCTTTTCTGACTTCTTGCAATTTCATAAGATCCCCTCCACTGTTGATCCACCAAAGCACAGAAGCTGCTACAAAATCCTCGCTAACAAAATTATACCCCAGATCCATCTTTTTTAATATATATTTCTTACAAAAGAAAAATTTATATAATCATTGATAGGCAAGGTACAAGTAAAACACAACTATCCATTTTTTCTCTTACTTTAGTTTACCAAAAAACCGGAAATCTTAGAAAGGTTAAGAGGGCATTTTTCAAATTTTAAGAATCGTTTCATGGTTAGCGAACTGCCAGTCTAGAACGTATGCTTCTCTTTGTTGATCAACAAAACTTCATGTTTCTCAAAATACGGTGCAGTCAATTCTTGCCAACGTGCCTCCAGAAAACGCGAGGCAGAGATCGGCATCAAGCCATAGTTGCCAACTGCATACCCGTCATTCACCTCAACGATCAAGGTTCTGCCGTCTGAAGTAACGCCAACATCCAACACATAAGCACTAGGACTTGCTTTCCAAGCTGCTACTGCTTCGTCCACGAGTGACGCATCATACTTCAAGTGATGGTAATCGCCTTTATAAGGACGGACATCCAAAATTTCCCCATTTAGTACAAATACGCGCCACTCTGCTTGAAACGCGACATCCTCACTGATCCAAACTGGAAAATCAAAGGGTAGTCCGATACCAATCAAATCCTTCGTTCCATTCACGACTCTGCCTGTAAAAGCCTTATCTGCCAAAAGCGGCTTGACGAACTGCCCCCAATTTTCAGGGATATTTGCAATTTCACCCAGCACTCCTTTTCGAATATTGCGACCATAAAATGCTGAAAGCTCCGAAGGATAATCCTCAAAATTTGTATCAACGCCCATCAATTGTAAGATTTCCAGAGTTTCTTTAATGTAATCAACCACAATATCTTCTTTCCGCAATTCCACAATTTCATTTATTGACTGATAACGAACGATCTCTTTTCCACGCAGATAGAAGCCTACCATGGCATTATATTTATTGATACTGGTTTCGGTCGGAACCGGTGTTTCTCGAATATAGACAACCATCCTACTCACTCCTTTCACTAGTGATTCACAAGTGCAACACCCAATCGATAAAGAAAAGGAGATTCCTCTCCTGCTTTCTCTCAGTTCTTGATATTTCCCATCACATCGTCAAATGTTTCCACTGTATTTAGTAGCAGCTCGATCACCTGTGATTTCGTTAGGCGCAGCCCTCGGCGATCACGGGCATCTTCGACTAAATGCTCCAGCTTTTCCAAGTTTTTATCATCTAAACTGATCATTACTCGATTCTTATCCGTTGCCATACTTGATCTCTCCCAGTATTCTTTTCATTACACACATATTAACACAAGTGTAACACCTGTGCAACTAGAAGAACATCAACATATATAAAAACAGAGGTTCAACCACTGAGATCGAACGCTCTGCTTTTCAGTTTGCAACACCTTCGAGTGTTCCAAAGGTGTTCTCTTATTTAACATCTCTTATTCAAGCTTTAGAAAAACGCCACGTTCAACCATTCCTTGAACAAACTGAGGAACGGTCTCTGTCCGATTCCAATCTCGTTGAAATTCACAAGCGACCTGAGCAAAGCTAGTCAGTCTGGCCCCCGCTTGTTCGACACGTCTCAGTGCTGTTTCATGAGCAATTTTACTGGTTCCGCCGACTGCATCCACCACCGGATATACCTGATAGCCTTCCTTCAATGCATCCAATGTCGGAAAAGTCAGGCAAGCTTCTGTCCACAGCGCAGTGATTAGAATATTCTTTCTGCCGATCGCTTTGACCGCTTCGTTAAATTCCTTGTCTTCCCATGCATTGATAGAGGTTCGGTCATAGCTCACTTGATCAGCAAGCAACTCTTTTATTTGGGGAATCGTATCCTTATTTTTTCCTGTTGCTACATTAACTGTTGAAAGAATGATCGGCACCTTGAATCCCTTCGCCAGCTTTACAACGGAAGTGATATTGGTGATCAACTCATGACGATCCATGGAATTGATGGAATTGATTTGTGTTGGTTGATAATCGATTACGACCAATACACTGTTCTCAGGAGACAACAATTCATCTTCTGCGCTGTTTCTTGGTTCAAAGCTTGTCATAAAAATCCTTCCTTTCCTTTACACATCTGTAACATACAGTGTACGCCCGAAGGAAGCGGATAAGCCAATAAAACGCTTATAAATCGAATCCATTAAAAAGGATAAAATCATAAAAACGTACATCTTTAACTGAATAAATCAGCTAAGATGTACGTCTATTTTGAAAACGAATTATAATGTTTCTCCATTCGAAGCAATGACTTGTTTATACCAGTCAAAGGATTTTTTCTTGTGCCGTTCTTTCGTTCCATGCCCTTCATCATCCTGATCAACATAGATAAAGCCATAGCGCTTGGACATTTGAGAGGTAGAGGCACTGACAATATCGATACACCCCCATGGAGTATAACCAAATAGCTCAACACCATCATGGATCGCTTCCTTCATCTGTTCGATATGCAGCTTTAGGTATTCGATCCGATACGCATCATCGATCGTTCCATCTTCCTTGACCACATCTACTGCCCCTAACCCATTTTCTGCAATAAACAGTGGTTTTTGGTAACGGTCATACAACTGATTTAGCGCAATCCGTAATCCCTTGGGATCGATTTGCCAGCCCCAGTCACTACTTGGCAAGTACGGATTTTTGATGCCACCAGTAATCAAATTTCCTACTGCACCCTCTAATTTTTCCGGATGCGCACTGACAGCACTTGACATGTAATAGCTAAACGAAACAAAGTCCACCGGATATTCTCGCATAATTTCTTCATCACCACGTTCTACCTGCAGCGTGACACCTTTTTCTTCAAGCATCCGTTTCGTATAAGCCGGATAGTAGCCTCTTGCCTGCACATCACTGAAAAATAAAGACGTACGTTGACTTTCCACTGTTTTTTGGACATCGTCCGGATCACAGGAATAAGGAATCAGTAGTTGGTAGCTGATCATACAGCCTACTTTTGCTTCTGGATTGATTTCATGGCATGCCTTGGTAGCCAAAGCACTTGCAACAAATTGATGATGTGCGCCCTGATATTTTGCCTGCTCGATATTCAGATGGTTTTCTTCCACAACACCAATACTGACATAGGGATGATGCTTGACACAATTGATTTCATTAAAAGTGAGCCAATAGGTTACTTTTTCTTTATATCGTTCAAAGACGGTCGTGGCAAAATTCAAATAAAAATCGATCAGCTTTCGGTTGGGCCACCCGCCATACTCCGTTGCCAAGTATAAAGGCATTTCATAATGAGACAAAGAGACCATTGGCTCTATACCGTATTTCAGACATTCATCAAATACCTCATCATAAAATTTCAAGCCTGCTTCGTTAGGCTGTGTTTCATCCCCATTAGGAAAAATCCGCGTCCAAGCAATGGACATCCGGTAGCATTTGAAGCCCATTTCTGCAAACAATCGAATATCCTCGCGAAAATGATGATAGAAATCATTTCCATGACGTTTAGGGTAATACTTCGTACTTTGGGGATTCATCGCTTCTTTTACTTGCGCGTGTGTCATCATATGCCATTGATCTGTCCACTGTTCCTTTGGAAGAGAACTGTCAAAGGTATACACGTCAGAAACCGATAAACCTTTCCCGCCTTGATCGTAGCCGCCTTCTATTTGGTTGGCGGCTGTTGCACCGCCCCATAAAAATCCTTCCGGAAACCTGTTCATTTTGCCATCCTCCTAACCAATCGGCTGTGCCTGCATCGTATAATCTTCTTCGTCGAGACTAATATTACTAAAACGACTGCTGTTGGTGATGATCACCATAGTGGTTGGATCATACCCACTCTCTTTGATTTTTTCAAGATCAAAGGAAGCTAGCTGTTCACCTGCTCGAACAACTGCACCATCTTGTATCAGAATATCAAAGTATTGCCCATTTAAATTGACTGTATCAATCCCGATGTGAATCAAGATTTCTGCTCCATTATCACTGATCACTCCAATTGCATGCTTCGTTGGAAAGACCGAACTTATTCGACCATTGACCGGACTATACACCTTACCTTCTGACGGGATGACTGCAAAGCCATCGCCCAAAGCACCACTAGAAAAGGTTGCATCATTGACTGCAGAGAGATCGATTGTTTGACCGACAACTGGTTTTTCAAGCGTCAAGGTTGTTCGTTCTGTAGGAGCTTCAAGTACCTCAGCTTCATCTTTATAGCCGAACAAGAAGGTCAAAATACACGCACTGATCATAGACAAGAAGTAGCCTGCAACGACCCAGACAAACCCTTCACCGATATAAATCGGGAAAGACAATATGCTACGTGTTGCTACTGCTAATGCAGCTGATCCTGCTGCTCCGGCTACACCGCCAAATACAGCTCCACAGGCACAAGCGATATAAAATGGCTTTTTATATTTCAACGTGATTCCGTATACTGCAGGTTCAGTAATTCCAAATAATGCACTGATAAATGCTGAAAGAGACAGGCTTTTGATTTTTTGATTTTTCGTTTTCAAAAATACACCCAGAACTGCTCCTGCTTGCGCCGATACTGCCATCATACACGCTGGACCCAATGTATCACGTCCATAAAAACTCAAATTGTTCGTCATAACTGGCACAAGTCCCCAATGCAGACCGAACATAACCAAAACTTGCCAGAAGCCACCAATCACAGCTCCGGAAATAATTGGACTGAAGTTATAAACAGCTAAGTAACCATTTGCGATCATCTGACTGGCAAAATCAGCAATCGGTCCTACGACTAGCAATGTCAATGGAACCATCACAATCAGACAAATGAATGGTGTTAGAAGATTACGCACACTTTCATGTAGACGTTTGCGTACAAATCGTTCGATATGAGACAACACCCAAACAGCTAAAATTGCGGGAATCACTGTACTAGTGTATTTAGCTAAAACGACCGGTAAGCCAAGAAAATCAAGGGCTGTACCGTCTGTATACGCAGAAACGATTGTTGGATAAATTAGTGCAGCACCCAATACCATAGCAATAAATACATCTGTCTTGAATTTCTTCGCAGCCGTATACGCTAAAAAGATCGGCATAAAGTAGAAGAACGCATCTGCCGCTGCATTTAAGATGATATAGGTGCCTGAATCAGCTGGTAAAACACCAATGCTGCTGAATAGAGCCAAAACACCTTTGATCAATCCACTTCCAGCTAAAACGCCCAATGTCGGTGCAAATACACCGGCAATCATATCAATAAACGCATTAAGTATGCCTTGCTTTTCTTTTGACTCGGAAACTTCAGAAACCACACCAAGATTGGTCTGATTCACAAGTGCTTCATAAACTTCATTGACAGTATTTCCAATAACTACTTGAAACATCCCACCCGCTTCGACAACCGTAATGACACCGTCCAACGCTTCCACTTTTGCTTTATCCGCCAACGCATTGTCTTTAAGAGTAAAGCGTAAACGAGTCGCACAATGGTAGACATTATCCACATTCTGCTCGCCGCCAACACCGGCAATGACCGCTTTTGCTAATTCATTGTAATCCATATTGTTTTCCTCCATCTGGTTCATTTTGAACAGCTGCAGTCCATTCTCATGAATCCGTTTTCTTCATTATTAGTATAAGTGGAAAAATCAGTGTTCGCTATTCAATGAATTTGCCCACTACTAAGGAATTTATTTGTACTGAGAAACTGTTCAAAAAGCAGAAAACAGAATCAAAAACGATTCTCAGCTATTGCTGGCATCGTTTTTTGACTCTGTTTTCTCTCTTTTTCTTATACTAATAACTCTGAAACAGCATGGAAGAATGGCAGGATATCTTTTCTCATTTGATCATATTCAACATAGATGACTTGTTTGATCTTTCTTTGCTGATAAGTGATCGGCTCTTTCAAGCTATACTCCAAAATCTTGGTTTGTGCATCCTCTCGAATCATACAAGCGAACAGTGTCTCCGAGCTGATCGGATACATGACTAGCTCCGGACTGACAGGAAGTAAGGTCTGCACCTCAGCCAAGTTTTTTTCGACATTGATTCGATTTTCAGTGGGAAAGCATTCTTCTAAAATCTGCTGCTTTCGTTGTTCTTCCAACAAATCCAGCATTTTCATCACACTCATACCGATTTCCTTTACTTCAGTATCATCAAGTAGATTCGGTACATAAGAAAATCGAGAATCCTTAAATAAGATTTCCTGTTCTGTAGAAAGTAAAACAGCGTACTCCTCTACCTGATCTGTCCTACGCTCAAAAAGATACGTTGGCTCGATTTGAATGGTTGTAATACGATTGCCTAAAACATTTTCAAGATTTCGCTTTAACGCATTCAGCATACTGAACGGTTGATTACTTATCAGAAGCAGCTTCTCCTGTCTTCGATAAGGTTCTAAAGCTTCTGCAACATAAAGAACCAAGTAAGACAGTTCGGCCAAGTTCGGACGCAAATTGAAATACCGCGGAAAGAAACGACGAACAAGATAGGTCTCCAAAGGATATTTTTTCAATGTCTTCTGTGCGAAATGATTCATCACATTATGCCCGGCAGCAATTCTCATGGTCATTTGCTTGATATGGGTAATTAAAAATTCTGATTTGGTAAATAAGTGACTTGTTGAAATATCCAGAAAATTCAGCAACTGCTCTTCAAATGCTCGTAATTTCTTTTCGATTTCCAAATTATCCGAGGTTTCAACATAAAGGTAATTCAATTCCAACAATCGATTCGCTAATGCATTTTTTTCACTCATCGAAAACATATGCCCCGTTTGGACTAACAGCTGTTCCAGAAGTCGATCGACAATAGGGACGATCGTCACCTGCTGCTCGATTTTTTCCAAATGGTGATCTGATTCCTCACGAATGATCGTCAGAGTGATAAAACGCGCATAACGAAGATAGTCTTCTCCTGAGATAATGTAATCATATTCGATCAATATATCCCCCAGCACTTGCTGAATAATCGGCAGCAGAAAATGAAAACGTTCCGTTTCTTCAACTGCCAGATTGGCCTGATCGATCACCGCTTCTGTACCGATCAACGAAATAAATATCCGACGCATATTCTCTGTCGCATGAATTTTCAGTCCCTTATTTGCAGATACTTCCAACTCTACACTCGGGTTGCGTTCCGTCCACCGTTGAATCGTTTTGATTTCTATCGACACAGCTGTTTTTGATAGGAAGAAAATATCCGCTAGCTTCTGCATACTGATATATGTATCTTGAAACGTTAAAAATGTAACAATTGCAGACGCCCGGAAATTCATACTGGAATAAATTTTATGTCTGGATACTTCATCTGCAATTTGCTGCTGCAGCTCCGGTACGATGTACTCTAAAAAATACCCATTGCGTTTGTTTCTCTGCAACAAGATTTTTCCGTCAAATCCATCAATGATATTTTTGATTTCTCCCTGAATCGTTTTCTTATTCGTGCCCAAATGATCGGCGATTTTCTCACTGGTCAGCCAACCGCGCTCATTCGTCAGAAAGACCAATATCTGTAATTGCCTTCTACTAAGTTCCATGACTATCCCCCTCAAAAAAAGCTACAATAACAGCAACGACCTATGGCTTCCAAGAAACACACCCACATACTCCTATATACTATCTGGAATCATAGCACATGGCATAGGGAAAAACCTCTCCGTGAGAAAGTTCTTATTTCAAACGGGAGGTTCTCTAATTATTAAATCATGATTTCCAGATTTTCACCATTCGTTTCAATGATTTGTTTATAGTAGTCAAAGCTATCTTTTCTCAAGCGATGAAGATCACCCGAGCCATCGTTATGCCGATCGACATAGATAAACCCATAACGTTTCTTCATTTCCCCTGTTCCAGCAGAAACAATATCTATTGGGCCCCACCATAAATAGCCAAGTACCTCACAACCATCCTTGATTGCCTCAGCAATTTCTTCCAAATGCATTTTCAGGTAACGGCAGCGCGCCGGATCATGGATTCGATTCATTTCATCCGGTGTTTCATCCAGACCGAGTCCATTTTCCACGATGAACAACGGCAGCTCATAGCGATCTGTCAGCTCGTTCATCACATAGCGCAGTCCCAATGGATCGATGGGCCAGCTCCATGGCTCCGGCGATTTTTCTTTCAAGAATGGATTGTCATACCCTTTGGCACCGCCTGTATCGACACGCATTTCCGCTTCTTTTGTATAGACGGCACTGCGGTAGTAGCTAAATGCAATATAATCACTTGTGTAATTTTGCAGCAGCTCTAAATCCCCTTCACGAATTTCCGGTGCACTATTTTCTTCCTGCCAGATGCGTTTGATGTACCCCGGATAGTGTCCACGACACATCACATCTGAGAAAAACCATGAGTTTCTTCTAAACTGCATGGCCCCAAATACATTTTCCGGATCACAGTCATACGGGTAGGTTGCCAATGCAGAAAAGCTACACATGATCCCCATTTGTGCTTGTGGATCGATTGCTCTTAATCGTTTAGTTGCTAACGCATTTGCGACAAACATATGATGACAGGCTTGATAAATCGTTTGATGGGACAGGTACTTTACAGGCTCACTCGGGTCCTCAGGTGGAAAAGAAACAACTCCAGCTGCTGCATAAGGCATTCTGAAAGCATTATTGATTTCATTAAAGGTCATCCAGTATTTTACTTTCCCTTGGTACCGTTGAAAGACAGTGACTGCATAGCGATCAAAGAATTCAATCAACCGACGATCTGACCAACCGCCATACTCCGCTACCAAAGCCAAAGGTGTCTCATAATGACTGAGAGTAATGACCGGTTCCATGCCGTATTTCAACAGAGTATCGATCAGTTGATCATAAAAAACAAGTCCAGCTTCATTCGGTGTCTCTTCATCCCCTCTTGGAAAAATGCGTCCCCATGAAATACTTGTTCGAAAGGCTTTGAAACCCATTTCGCTCATTAACTTGATATCCTCTTCAAAACGATGGTAAAAATCGACTGCTTCATGGGAAAGATACGGCAATGAATCCTCCAATGCCAATTCCCAAATCTGCTTTTCCTCGTTCCATTGGATACTTGGGTGTTCATTCATGATCCCTACTAATGTATCCGTTACATTTGGCAGTTTTCCATCCTCCAACCAAGCGCCTTCACATTGATTGGCCGCTACCGCACCGCCCCATAGAAAATTTTGGGGAAATCTTTGGTTTTCTGACATATTATTTCTCCTATTCTTTTGAATACGTTTTCTATACAAACACAGTATAAAAAAGAAATTAGAGAAGTGCCATCCATTTATATTACTTAGTGATAAAGAGTTTTTTTGAACACGCTCCATCGTTTCATCAAGGTAAATCAAAACCGTTCACAAATACAGATTTAGTATATAAAAAGGCCGACCAATAGGCTCGACCTTCCGTTAGTGATTCCATTATTCTATCCTTTTTACTTACTCAAAGCAGCTAAATCTTCTTTTTCATACTTGTTATGCCCCGGCAATGCCTTTTTGTGTTTCCAACATAGAATCGCTTCACGTAACGTTTTACCTGCGTTATCGGCAAAAAAAGCACGAATATAGGTATTGTATTCGAATTGTCTATCTATGGTTGTAGTCCGGGTCTTAGCCTCATTTACCAATTGCTCATATACTTCAATGGATTCCTGATAGGTTTTACCTGCATTTTCTTTGAGCCATTTTTGAAAAGCAACCTTGAACGTGAAGCGTTCACCTACCTGTTCTTTATAGAAGGCTCTATGACTCTCAGAACAAATAAAATCACTTTCAATGGTGCTCTCAGGCGTTATGCTTCGTTCTGCCTTATTTGAAGCTCGTGGCTTTGCTTGTGTTCGAAGCTTCTCGCCCGTCTTTAAATAATGAGCGACTCTATTCGTCACTTCTTCCTTGCTACCAGTGGTTTGTATTCCTTCTTGGCGGCAAAAAGCAACCAACTCTTCCTTCAAATAATAAAAGCTTCGAAACACCTGCTCATCTAAATTTTTACTAATTTTTGGACGTTCCATTTATTTCCCCTCCTTTTTCGTCATAGTACGGAACATTCCACATCATTATCATCCAAAGATCACTTATACTGTAATGACAAACTCCTTGGTATACCCAACGATTTCATGCTTTACCCCAATGCTAAAGCCATGCTTCTCAACAATTGATTTGGAAATCGCCAGTCCCAGTCCGCTGCCATGAAAATTCCGTTCTGTTTGATTCTCACTGACAAATGGCTTGAACAGCTGCTCTTGTTGAACCTCTGGAATCGGTGTACCATTGTCCGCAAAGATAATCAGCATTTGTCCCTCATGCTCTTTCACTGCGATCATCAAGGTCGTCCCAGCAGGATTGTGGCGGCATGCATTGACAATCAAATTGATAAATACGCGTTTCATCTCTGTTTTATCAATCAAACGAATGACTGTATCTTCTGGAATCTGAAGCTCTAGCTCGATAGAATAGTCCTCGATCGTGTCATATATCTCCGCAACAGTCTCCTTCAACAAATAGTTAAGATCAAGTGATTCCTGCTTCAGCTTAAAATCCTCTGAATGCAGCTTGGTATACTGAAACATTAAATCCAACAATTCATTGGCTGCCTGTGATTTTTGATGGATGATCAGCGCCAGCTCCTCTTTTTCCTCAGAGGTAGTCGCTACATTTTCATAAAGCGCCTTTGAAAAGCCGTTAATACTGGTCAAAGGTGTCTTTAAATCGTGTGCGATATTTGCAAACAAAACATTCTGCTCTTTGGCAATTTGCTGGCTTTTTTCCGTGATTTTCTTATCGATCGAGCGGTAAAATAAATAAGAAAAGAGCGCAACTGCCACTATCTGAGAAATTGCTCCAATAACCACAGCATATATTCTATGTTCTCCAGCTAGAAAATACTGTCCATATTCAAAAGCAAAGCTGTCCAGTAAGGAAACGATGACTGATAGTAACAGAAAGAAAAGTACAAATCGTTTTAATATGGCATTCCTAAGCTCCTTCATGCCTCTTTCTCCAATCGATAGCCTAAGCCTCGAATCGTCTTGATTTTATCCTGACCAATTTTCTCCCGAAGCTTGCTCATCATCACTCGAATGCTATTATCACTGACGATTTCTTCCTTCCACCCATGCTCGTAAATCTGTTCACGTGTGAAAACTCTGCCGGGATTTTCCATCAACAGCTTCAATACTCGAAATTCTACAGCCGATAGCTCAACTATTTTCCCGGCTCCATTTCTCACACTGCAAGAATGAAGATCCAGCGTCACCTCACCAACAGAGAGCAAAGAAGTGACCGCCTCCTGATTTGAGCCTAATGTATTAAAACGCCGAAGTAAGGCCTTCACACGCGCCACAACCTCAAGTGGGTCAAATGGTTTAACGATATAATCATCGGCTCCCAGCTCAAGTCCGAAAATACGATCCGAAGACTCTATGCAAGCAGAGATGACCATGATCGGTATATTGCTGTCTTTTCTTACTTGTTTGATCAACTCAAACCCATTGATCTCCGGCATCATGATATCCACAATCAATAGGTCGATCTGTCTTTCTTTGAGAACAACCAAGGCTTCTTTTCCGTTGTATGCTTCATGGAGTGTTAATTCGTCTCGTTCCAAATATAATTTCAACAGCTTGATGATTTCCTTTTCATCATCTACAGCTAGTATATGATAGCTCATAGGATACTCTCCTGTTCTTTTTCGACTATATTTCTTATCATTCCTATTTTACATGAAAACAAAGCCTGTTGTTTAAAAAATAGAAAAAGCACAGGATATACTTTCTTTCGTCTATCCTATACTCTGTCTATTCTTTATTTTTACTTGCTTGTTCTTTCACTTTGACGCCTATCATTTTTTGGCTTTCCAAAGCGTTCTATACCTCAGTCTCCAGCATTTTCGCGTTGACCTGCTCCATCCGATCTTCCAGATTTCGCTCCCCATATTTTCCTAAAAAAAGCTCGGCTGTAATGGAACCATCTTCCATGAAGAGCACACGTTCACTTTGAGCCGCTACTTTCACATCATGTGTAACTAACAGCACCGTTGTTCCCTCATGATTGATCCGAATCAAAATATTCATGATCTCTTGAGCAGCCTTTGAATTCAATGCACCTGTCGGCTCATCACCGAATAAAATATCCGGTTGACCAATCAACGCTCGACAAATTCCAGCTCTTTGCAGCTGTCCGCCGGATACCTGTGTGATGCGCCGATCTGCCAAGTCTTCGATTCCGACTTTTTCCATCAGGCGTTGTGCCTTTTCCATTCCTTCATTGGACTTCCCATGCTTGTCCTTCATCAACGGTAACACGATATTATCCAAAATCGAAAGGTTCTTCAATAAGGTCGGCTGTTGAAAGATAAAACCCATCTGAGTTCTACGCAACTGTGCCAGTTCTTCTTCTTGCTTTTCATTCAACTGCTGCCCTTTAAAATCAACAGCACCAGCGTCAATTGTATCCATACCACTCAAGGCGTACATCAACGTAGACTTTCCTGAACCCGACGCGCCCATGATCGAAACAAATTCACCTTTATAGATAGCTATGTCGACCCCATTCAATACGGTCACTTTTTCTTCTGCTTCGCCAAAGGTTTTGACGATTCCTTTTCCAGTTAATAATTTATCCATTGTTTTTACTCCTTCAAATTTTCTGCGATATTGATCTTACCAGCCTGTTTATTGACAAGCTTTGTTGTAACAATCGTTACTAAAAGCATTAGAACCGGACAGCCGAGATAAATCAGTAGACTGCCGCTCAAATCAAACGCGGTCATGCCCATCATCGCCATCATGATTTTTGCTAGAACGGGGCCTAGTGTACTTGCTAAGACAGTGCCGCCTATCAGCCCAATGACCAAAACAATGAGGCTGCGAGAAAGGTACTGCGAAGAGATATCTTTGTTGGTATAGCCAATCGCTTTCAACGCAGCGATTTCTTTTCTGTCTTTGACAATCAACAGCTTGATAAACAATGACGTCACTAATCCTGTAATCAACAAAGCAACCGCCACTGAACCGATCGCCATCATCTTCAGTGAATCGATAGTTGGACCAAAAATCTGTTCCTTATAAAGTGAAACATCGTAGATTTTAGCAAAGGGCAACTCTTCCTTATAGGCGTCGAGCTTCTCTTTCACTTGTTCCGGCTCTGCCAGCTTTACAAAATAGCTTTTCCACATTGTTTCTGTCGTAGTATCTGTAAATGTTGCCTTTGCTGTTTTTCCTCCATTAAAAATGTTGGAATAGAAGCCACACAGAACCAGTTCTTTCTCCTTCCCATTTTGAACGAGCATGATCGTATCGCCAAGCTTCTTGTTGTATTCTTCCGCATTCAGCACCGATAAAGCCAGTTCGTTCTCTTTGACCGGTGCACGGCCTTCTGTATATTCAACCGGGAACTTGCTATGGTTTCCGAGCTCTACGGTCAAAATGCTGTCTGTCCCGTCATCCCCTTTGACCTTGAAAGGTTTCGTTGTTATCTCGTTGTATACTTCGATTTCTTTATCACTGCCTACTACTTTCTCCACCTGTCCCTCATGGATTGCTGCCTCCTCATCTTGATACAGGCTAACCATCATATCCATCTGACCATAGCCAAGATATGTTGTAAATGAATCCGATGACATTGTATTATATGTAAGTCCCGGAACGATCATGATGAATGATGCCAGCATAAACACCACTAACATCGTCACATACATTTTCTTCCGGCTAATCACATCAACAAAGCCCATAATCGGATTGATCGATAAACCCTTGAAGAAGCTCAGCCTGATCGGTTTGCGGTTGGATGTCTTCTCATCCGATCCGTTCGCACGAATTGCTTTTACTGCGGATAGTTTTTTGAAACGGTTCAACAATATAGAGACATAGAGAAGAATCAAAAACAGTAGTACTATCACACCAGCCATACCAATTAGCTGTCCTAAGCCTTCATTACCGCTTTCACCCATAATCAGCTTAATGTCTTGCAGTAAACGCCGGCTTAACGGTATGGAAATCAGATAGCCCAGTAAGCCTCCGACTAGTGCAACCAGCGTATATTTGGCTAAATAGATTTTTTTGATCTCTTTCACTGGAAGGCCTATTGCTTTCATCACACCGATTTCTTTGAAGTCTTCTTCGATTTTCGCTAACAAAGTAAACCGAATACACATAAAAGCCATCGCTACTACTAACAAGCTGACCAACAGCAAAATTGCAATCATGATCCCGTCAGAAAGAGCATTGATAATTTTGAACAAACCTAATGTCCCTGCCGGACCATTCATTTCAAGGTCTGCTTCCCTATAAGATGCTTCAAACTCATTTAGCTTTGTTACATCATTCAAGCGAAACTGGATGATGTACTCAAGCGCTCCTTCTGAAACAAGCGCAGCGTAATCCTCCTCATTCACCAGAAATCGTTTGGACGAGGCAAAGTTAGAATTCATCTGTCCATCTCGTACTGCGCCTTTAACAACCAGCTTTTTACCCGCTATCACTAGCACATCGCCTGTTTTGATCAGCCCTTCCTTCACATAGGCAATCGGCGCATACACTTCTCCTTGATTGACCTGAATCGGCTGATTTTCCAAATCAAGCAGGAAATCAAATGCCTTATTTTGTACAGCAATCCCGTTATCCTGCACATTGTCGGAAAACGTATAGTCTCCTACTTGAATTTTTGCGCCTTCAATATTTAGAAACTCACTGATCTGATATTGATCGACATATTGGTTTTCTTGCGCAAATGTCTGCATCCGTTCTTTATCGACTTCGCCACCATGCATTTGCATGTAATGAGGACTTTTTGTCTGCTCCAATAAGTTGTCGATCGATCCGGATAAGTTCACACTTAATACTGTCGCTAAGGTAATCAATATAGCTGCAACCGTAATAAACACCGTCGTTGTTGCTGTAATCAATTTGCTTTGCACGATATCATTTCGAATAATACGCAAATACATCATTTTGCTCCTTTAAATTTTTTTGACAAACCTAACACAGGTTCTTGTCTTATTCACAGGTACAGCATACCGAACGAACCTTTCTCGTATACACAAAAAGTATTAACTGAACATTAAAAATAAAAAAAGGTGAGCCCAAAGCACGAAGCTTCTGTCCACCATTTATTTGGTTTTAGATGCAAATAGAGCGCAGGACTTAGACTATGTCCCACGCTCACTCGCTAATCTTATTATGCTCTTTATACTCCTATATCCATCTATCTAGGCTTCCTCTACTGGATAACCGATTTTTTCCAACTCTTCAAAAATTCTCTCCTTCTGTTCGCCAAAGCCGTGCTGAATCAAAAGTGTTTGCGTGATCGGCTTTCGATAAAAGAAATGTCGAAACAGAAGCACTAGACTTTGATCAAGTTCTATCTCATAGTAATCCTTAATCCAATCACTGTGTGCCTCAACAGTTGAATGAAAATAACCCATCAAGAATTCTTCTCCGTCATCTTCTCCCTCTGGAATCGCGGTCTCTTCCTTGTGCCAGTCATCACCGGTTGTCTGCCAAATACAAAACGTCACATGCTCATGCTCGATGGCGGGATCAAAAAGTCGTTCAAGGAGCTCTTTCGGCGCTTGCTCATAAAGCCCATCGTAGATTTTAAATTCTTCCTGCGCATGAGGCGATAGAGCAGATTCATGGTCGAAGCCCTTGATAATACAGTCATTTTCGCCAAATAGAGCAATCAGCTCATCTCCTGCACCATTATCTATTTTTCCGTAAGCCTGTCCTTGCGTCCAAACAGGAATCCAATCATAGACACGATAAGCATATTCTTCTTCCAATAAAATATCGATCGCTGCCCATGAAAGAAACGCCTGTCGCAGTTCATTAGCTGTTTTAAAATTTCTCAGTTTATCCAACATTTTTTTCGACTCCTCCCTCTTACTCATACACGCATGTAGCTTCGTGTTAGACCTGAATGCTGAAAGCCATTTTTCTCGTAAACATGCTGGGCACGACTATTTGCATCAGCCGTATCTGTATGCAGCTCTGTTATTCCTTGCTGTGAGAGATACGCAAAAATCAGTTGCAGTGCTTGTGTCCCGAAGCCCTTGTTTTGCTGATCATCCAACATAAATATCCATCTTAAATAGGTAATTGAAGTCTCCGGTAAAAAAGCAATATTCGCTTGCCCTACCGCCTCTTCATTTTCATAAAAAGTAAACATTTGAGTATGATGTTCTGTCTTTACAGCTCGCTTGATGTGAAGCGTTGATTCGATTTTTTCTTTCGCTACCTGCAAATTTTTCTTATAATAAACATTTGTATGCTCGATACCAAAACCATTATTTAGCAACAACGCTGCTATTTCCGGCATAGACTCATGAAGCTTTCCGTGATTCCCTGTACAAGTCAGTCCAAGCGCATGAAAAAATGCATAGGATAAAGGGACGGTTCTTTCTTGAAAATAATCGACTGCTGTCTTGAATAACTTTTGTCCTACCACTGTTTGACCCTCTAAAAAATGAAGCTGACGGATCACTCCTGTCCGCGTTTCAAAAGACTTTTCTCCCTCTTCATCGTACCCATAGCTCGACACGCCAAACTGAATAAAGCCATTGATTATGCCCGCATCTGACTGGCTGCAATAGGTAACCAGCTCACTATATTTTTTATCTCCCTCGTAATCCCGATCCTCATAAAAACTTTCCAGCCATTGTTTCTTAGAAGCTTCATGATAATAAGGGGCTGTACCAACTAAATTTGTACAATAATACTCATACAGTTCTTGACTGTTTTCTTGATCGACCAACTTTAACATACATCCAACCTCCTACTTTTTTCTTACTCTTCGCTGTATTTTTCTCCTTTAAATGTTCGGATCACTTCGATCGGTCCAATAATATTTTCATTGAACGCCGCCAAATCCTCACTAGGAATCCAATATTGCAGATGGTAACGTGAACCGGCTTGTTCCATCTTATAATTACAAATGAAATCATCCGCTACCTCAAATCTTGTCACATACCCTACATACCCGGAATGACTATCCTTAGTATTCCAACGTCCAGCAATTTCTGCTGCGTATTTCTCCATCACAACCGGATAAAAAATTGGCTGGTCCGGAAGCCTCGGCGGAAATGCCTTGAAGCCGCTTTGTTCAATCAATTCAAGTTCTTTTTTCCCAACTGGTCTAAATAATCTCATCCCTCTGCTCCTTTTATTTTCGTCTTTCTTTCCATTATAAAAGAAAAGATCGCTGACAGCACCCTTTTCTTGGCGTGCTGTCAACGATCCTGTTTTCTACTCCTATCTGTAAAGAAGGAATCCCATTGCCCCTGCTAGCATAAGCAGCAAAATCGGACTGATTTTTATTTTCCTCAAAAGAATCAAGTATACCGTAAAAAATAATAACGGCAGCCATTCGATTGTCTGGACTTCATACCAGTTCAGTGTACCCGCAAAGGCCAGTGTCAGCATCGACAGTGATGCACCGGCAATCAATCCAACAGCACAGGCCTGTAGTCCGGAAAAAGCAGTCTGGATCAATTGATTTTCCTGATTGCTCCGAAAGAATCGCTCCAATCCTAAAGCAATCAAACATCCTGAAATTACACAAGCAAACGTGGCCACGACAGCTCCCGATATGCCAGCAACCCTCAAGCCGACAAAGGTCGCACTGTTTACCGCTAAAGGTCCCGGGGTCATCTGAGAAATCGTGACGATATCTGTGAATTCCTGTAGGCTCAACCAATGGCGGCCATCAACTATTTCGGTCTGAATCAACGGTAACGTAGCATAACCTCCGCCAATACTTAGAAAGCCAATTTGTAGAAAACTCAAAAACAACTGCCAGAGCTGTCCCATCTAGTCACGCCCTTTCCATTTTTCTTCCAGTAGGACAATGAGCAGTGAACCGCCCAACAGCCAGAGTGGATGAATGTTGAGAAAGGCATTCCCGATAAATGCTAAAATCGGCAAGACCAGCAGAATCTTTTTTTTCTTATTTTGCAGTGCCTGCGTCATATCGATCACTAAATCAACGATGATGGCTGCAACTGCTGCTTCCATCCCTTTTAGCACACTGCGAACAATCGGATTTTCCTGAAAAGAAGTATAGGCTAAAGAAACAAAATAAAGGATGATCAACGCTGGAAGCGTAGAAGCCAGTCCGCTCAATAGCGCTCCTTTCCACCCATGTATGCGTCGACCGACTAAAACTGAAAGATTGACAGCAATCGCTCCTGGGGAAGTCTGTGCAATCGTTGAAAGCTCCAATAGCTCCTCTTTCGATAAATCTCCATGTGTGACAAAATACTTTTCCATCATCGGAATCGTGACATAGCCGCCACCAAAGGTAAACGCACTGATCATAAAATTATACCCAAATAAACGTAAATAAGATGACTTCATAACCACCCTCCTCTATCAAGTATAGCGGAGGGTGGTTCATTAGTGAAATATATATAATAGATAACCATGATAAGTAAAAGGTTATAAGGAGGTTCATTACTCATTGAGAAATGAACCACTCGCTTATAACAAATTCCTTTGATTTTTTGCCAGCGCAAGGCAACCGATCGTTCCTGCATCATTGCCTAGCTTTGGCTGTACAATATAGTTTTCCAGTGGTGGCGTCTTTACATAACCATTCATCAATTCTGCAAAGGCTTGATGAACTTGAGGCAATAAGCTCTGTTGCATTACTCCCCCACCAAAAATGATGATATCAGGCGAAAAGAGCAGCGTCGTCGTATAGGCACACTGAGCAAGGTATTCCGCTTCAATCTGCCAAAAAGGATCGTCGGAAGACAGCTCCTGCCCCTTTTTTCCTACTCGTTTCTCAATGGCCGGTCCAGCTGCCATCCCTTCCAAACAGCTTTTATGAAAAGGACAATTTCCTTCAAAAGAATCCTCTGAATGTCTGCGAACAAGCATATGTCCCATTTCCGGATGACTGAAGCCTTCAACAAAACGGCCATTTTGTAACGCGCCACCGCCTACACCTGTTCCGATTGTATAGTAAACGACACTAGCTAGACCTTGCCCTTTTCCACTAATATATTCCCCATAGCAAGCCGCATTGACGTCTGTCGTCCAGGCAATCGGAATCGCAAAATGTCGTTTCAATAGCCCGACAAAATCAACGTATTGCCAATCAAGCTTAGGTGTTGTAGTAATGTACCCATACTCAGCAGAATTAGGCTGGACATCAATAGGACCAAAGGAACCTACGCCTATACTTTTCAGCTCTTTTTTGTATTGATTGAAATAATCAATGACGGCAGCTATTGTTTTTTGCGGCGTCTCAGTTGGAAAGCTGACCTTCTCAATAATCTCTAATGCTGCATTCCCAACGGCACAGACAAATTTAGTTCCGCCAGCTTCGATCGCTCCATAAATCTCCATAGCTTTTACCTCCTCTTGTTATTGAATCTCGCCAATTTTAATTGATGTGAGCACTGCTCTGTCTGAGGCGGAAAGCATCAAATCATGTCCTTTAGATTTTTCGTAAAAGGTAAAACTCATGGCAGTCGAATCATTAAAGAACCATTCCATAGAGGATGTATCACGAACTATTTCCACTTTCAATTTCCCATCTACCAAAGGAACACGCATGCAGCGAAAATCATATGTTTCTTCTTCATTTCCACTAATTTTCCAGCCGGAGTTTTTGCGACTGACCGTGACCAGTGATTCCTCTGCGGAATAATGGAATTCCAGTGTATTTCCTCCGTGACCAAATAGGAGTGCAACTTCTTGTGCGTCATTCATCGCAATAGAAAGCGCTGCATAGGTCTGATCAGAAATGACCTTTTCAAGTATGATCGGTTGCTCGGAAAGCTCGAGATTTTCTTTTTGAAGCGTTATATCCAGTGATTGATAGAGTGTTTGAATAGGTCTTTGAAGAAGTCTATTTTTTTCGACGAAAAGCTCCCGAGGCAATGTCATTGAGCCAGACCATTTATGCCCTAAATCATGTGTCGGCATGGTTCGATGCCACATCTGCATCCAAGCAACCATGATTCTTTTGTCCTCTTTTCCTAGACAGGTTTGAGGTGCATAGAAATCAACTCCGTGATCGATTTCATGATGATTTTCTACTATGAAGCGTCCCGTTTGCCAATCAACCGCGCCAATGAATGCCACGGTAGAGCTGGTATTCCAATAAGACAGCCCTTTTTTATCCATTTCAATAGGTGAAAGAATCAGAACATCCTTTCCATCCAAATGAAATAAATCCGGACATTCCCACATCACACCCTGCTCGTCATCTCCCTCCAACAATACGGAAGAGAACTGCCACTCTAGAAGATCCTCCGACTCAAAAAGTAAAATCTGACCTCTGCTTTCAGCTGTTTTCGCAGCTACTACCGAATAAAAATGTCCTTCCCTTTGAAAGACTTTAGGGTCTCTAAAATCATCTATTTGTGCAACATCAGCGATATGTTCTTCTGCGATGATCGGATTTTGCGCATATTTCTTAAAAACAATCCCATCCTCCGATACCGCTAAACATTGGACTTGTCTTACCTGTTCTCCCACAACAGTGTGCCCTGTGTACATTAGATATAGCTTGCCGTCTTTCTCAATCGCACTTCCGGAAAAGCACCCATCCTTATCATAGCTTTCACCAGGTGCCAATGCGACCGGCAGCTCTTCCCAATGCAGCAAGTCTTTGGACTTTGCGTGACCCCAATGCATCGGCCCCCAGACACTATCATAAGGATAAAATTGGTAAAACAAATGATATTCTCCTCGAAAATAGATAAAACCATTCGGGTCATTGATCCATCCAACTGGTGCCATTAAATGAAAGTGATTGCGATACTCATCGACCACCTCCGTTCTTTTTTCCCGTATATATTGATTTGCCTTTTGTACAGCATCCATTTTTGCCTGCCTCCACTCTCTATTTTATCCCTGTTCCAGAACCACCCAGTCCTTGAAGAATATATTTTTGCGCCACGATATAGACAATAATCAATGGAATCGTTGATATCGTTAAAACAGCCATCACTTGATTGATATACACAGGCTGCGTCGTGTTGATCGTAGTGATAGCCACCTGCATTGAAAATTTACTTCTATCCGTAAGCACCATCAATGGCCAAATATAATCATTCCAACTGCTAATAAAGGAAAGTACCCCTACTGTTGCGATTGCCGGCTTTGACATAGGCAGCATCACTCGCAAGAAAATCGTCCAGATACTTGCTCCATCCAGCCTTGCTGATTCAATGATTTCTTCCGGTATTGCAATAAAAAAATTTCTAAATAAGTAAATATTGAAGACACTTGCCATTGCCGGCAGCACTACTGCTAATCTACTATTTACCAATCCCAACGAATTAACGATCGTAAACTGAGGGATCAATACCGTCTCCATAGGAATGATCAACAAAGCCAGTAAAAAGCCAAAGAGAAGTTTTTTTCCTTTAAAATTGATTTTCGCAAAAGCAAAACCGGCAAGGGAATTAACCACAATCGAACCAAAGGCAAAGGTTAACCCATAGAAAACACTATTGATGAGATACGTTCCGATACTAAATCGCTCAATAACCTCTTGATAGGTTTTAAACCAATTTGCCGGATTCAAGCTCGGTAAAAAGGCTTTGAAGGAGCTTAGATTCGTATAAACATCTGCTTCCGGTTTCATAGAAGAAACAATCATCCATAGCATAGGAAAGATAAATAGCGCTGCTAGCAGAAAGAGCAACAGATACTCAATAATCATTAATGGACCAATCTTTCGAGTCATCTTTAGTCATCCTCCTTCACAAGTTTTCTTTGCGCAATCGTTATCAGACCAATCATTGTTGTAAAAATAAGGGCAATAGAACTGGAATACCCCACCAGACGATCAGTAAATCCGGTCTGGTAAATATAATAAACCATCGTCATCGTTGACCCCATTGGCCCGCCTTGCGTCATGACCATCGGCTGAACGATCAGCTTGAATGCTGAAATCAGTGTCGTAAGTAAGACAAAAATTGCGGTTGGCTTCAGTAACGGCAAGGTGATATAGCGAAATTGCTGAAATTTTGAAAAACCATCAATCTCAGCTGCTTCATATACATCTTGAGGAATATTTTGCATTCCACCAAGAAAAAGCAGCATTTGATACCCGGCACCCTGCCAGGCAGAAACAAACACAATCGTATACATGGCTTGCTTAGGACTGGTTAAAAACGGCTGTGAGGCAATACCTATTTTGGCTAATAGCGTATTGATCAATCCCTCATTAGGATTCAACAGATATAACCATAAAATGGAAATCACCACGAGGGACATAACTACAGGAGCAAAGAAGGCTACTTTGAAAAACATATTCCCTTTTCTCTTCTTATTAATGATCAATGCCATCCCCAAAGCCGCTCCCAATTGTACAGGAATGATCCATAGAACAAATTTTGCAGTATTCCAAATGCTTTTAATAAAAACTGGATCTCCCAGTAACCGTTTAAAATTATCTAACCCGATAAATTGTCTCGCATCAGGCGTCAATAGGTAATAATCTGTAAATGCATAATAAAAGACCATTCCTACTGGGATAACAAGAAAAATAATCAATAGAATGAGCGCCGGAGACAAAAAGCTATAGCCCACGAGCGTTTCTTTTAAGCTTGATTTTTGCTGCACAATGGTTTCCCCTCTTTCTCAACTTTAGCCTTTTGTCTGACTGTTACTCTTAGGCTATTTCAATGAACTATCAATGGCTTGTTGCATTTCTGCTGCTCGTGCATCAACAATTTTTTGGATATCGGGATTTTCTTCATAGTAGCTGACATCCTGGATAGCTTGTTGAAAAGCTCTTGAAACTTGAGGATAAGCAACAACTACTGGTCTCGCATGACCGGATTGTTGATTTTGTTCCATTAGGATACGCATGCCATCAGAAACCTCATCCTTGATCAAATCAATGGTTGAATGGCGGATAGGCAGCACACTATTTCCCAAGCTGATGATTCGACTGGATTCGGTATTGGTTGCATATGTGATAAATGCCGCAGCGCCTTCTTTTTTCTCTGTATTTGCAGTCATTCCCAACTGCCAGCTGCCAGTCGGAGAAACTAACTCTTTGGTTGTATCAGAAACAGGATAAGGCAAGATCCCATACTCTACGTCTTGATAATTTTCAGCTAAATCAGCCATTGTCCACGAACCACTTAAAAGCATTGGATATTTTCCCGTTTCAAAGCCTTTTTCGATTGGACTGATCGTGGTATACTCCTTTTTCACCAGCTCTTGGATAAAGTTCAAAGCGGTGGCTGTTTTTTCATCATTAAAATATCCTTCTGCAATCTTGCCTGTCTCATCAACTAAATTGCCGCCATTCGACCAGACAAATGGAAGATATGCGTATGTCAGCATTTCATCGCCTGAAGCCAACTGTAGATCGATTGCCGGGGTTTGATACTTATCTTTCAACTTTTTACAAATCGCTTGAAACTCACTCCAAGTCCATGGCTTGTCTAGGGTTGGCAATTCACTCTCGGTAATTCCAGCTGCTTGAAACAGTTCTTTATTGTAATAAATACCGACACTGGATTCTGAAAAACCGAACGCGTAAAATTTCCCATCATATGTTCCTTGTTGAATAATACTGTCTAATACATCATCCATCTCAGCATCTTCTAGATAATCATCTAATGGCTCTAAAACGCCTGAATGAGCATAAGCAGCCGTATTCGGTCCGTCTAACGTGATAACATCTGGCAAGCTATTCGTAGTAATTGCTGCATTGACCTTATCCTCGTAACCACCTCCACTGCCGCTACGTGGAATGTATTCAGTGACTGCTTTAAACTTTCCATCATTTTCTTTATTGAAGCCCTCTACGATTTCTTGCCAGGCTTTCCCTTCCGGTGTCTCATCTGAAAATTGAACCCAAACCTTGATTTCTCCCGGATCACTACTACCAGACTTCTCCTTTGTACCACAGCCAACTATCCCACCTACCATCAACGCACACACACTTGCAATAAACATCAATTTTCGTTTCATTTTCAAAAAGCCCCTTCCTTTTTTGAAACGTTTCCAAAATAGTTTTTAAAAATTGGAAACGTTTCATTTCCTAGCTAAAGAATAGCACTGGAAACGTTTCCTGTCAATAAAAAAATCAACTGTTTAGTTGATTTTTTTACGGGTCGTGTTTCCCTCTATAAATTTGACTGGCAGAACGATCCGTTCCGGCGGATGCTTTTCTACTATCATTTTAATTAGCAACTCAACAGATTGTTGGGCCATTTCTGCTATTGGCTGAGCAAGAGTCGACAGTAAAAATTCTTGCTCTTGAGCCATTCGTATACCATCAAAGCCGATGATCTGATAATCTTTTGGCGCTGTTTTGCCCGCTCTTTTCAATGCCCTCATCACGTCCAGTGCCATAAAATCATTCACTGTAAAAATCCCATCAATAGCAGGATTTTCCATAAAAAATGTGTCCAGCTGCTGCTCAATATGTTCGATGGGCTCCAACATATCTAATGTCTTGGTTTCGATTCCTAAAGAGGCGCAGAAGCTTTTAAACCCCTCATTTCTGTTTTTAGTTTCATTGGGATATGGAGAGTTTCCACCAACATATGCCAGACATTTTGCTCCCCGACTCAACAGCTCTTGCGCTGCAATCTGACCTCCAACAAAATTATCTGAAGTCACATAAGCCACTTTTTCAGAGAAATGACGATCAATACTGACAAATGGCAGATTAGATGAAATGTACTGGTCAATATCAGAATAAGTGATTCCGATGATCCCATCCACCTTACTCTGCTTTAACATTTGAATGTATTCTTTCTCCTTCTCTGCACTCCCGTCCGCATTGCATAAAAACATTTTATAGTTTGCCTTACTTAGCGCTTCTTCAACGAAATAGGCAAACTCTGAAAAAAATGGATGCCAGATTTTAGGTAAGATAAGCGCGATGCTATTGCTTTTATTTGTTTTTAACCCTCTGGCGTATTCATCGGGTTCATAATTTAATTCTTTGATTGCCGCAAAAACCTTTTCTCTTGTGGAATCCTTTACCTTTACTCCATTTATCACGCGAGAAACAGTGCCTACACCTACTCCTGCCAGTGTTGCGACATCTTTCATCGTTGCTTTCATACTATTCCTCCTCTACTCCTTTACTATCATAGCAAATAAAATGAAACGATTCCAATTTATTTTACATTTTTACCTAAAAGAAGAAGATATGCTAAAATAAAGAAGAAGAATTTTAATAAGGAGGAGACTATGAATCTACGCCAGTTACGTATTTTCAAAGTAGTGGCTCAAACGGAAAATATGACCGAGGCTTCTAAGCTGCTCTACTTATCACAGCCTGCTGTTAGTCAGACGATTCATGAACTGGAAGAAGAGCTGCATATACCGTTATTCGATCGAAAGGGACGATCAATCAAACTGAATGCTGTCGGCCAGCTTTTTTTTACTCGTATCCATGCTTTTTTAGAGGAATATGAATCGCTGGAAGCTTTCGCAGATGGTATCAAAAACCTCCCCTTGAAAATCGGATCTACCATTACCATCGCCAATCAACGTCTACCTGAAATCCTGACTACCTATCACGCCGCCAACGACCAAGCAGAGATCACCATCGATACTGCAGAAAAAATTTTGCTGGCCTTAGCCAATCATGAGCTTGATTTGGCCTTGGTTGAAGGCGTCGTGAACCCACGAGCTTTTGATGCTATTCCCTTTGGTTCCTATGAGATGAAAATCATTGTCTCAAGAAAACATCCTTTCGCTAAACGGAGGACGATTAAAATCAGTGAGTTTCTTGAGCAACCACTTTTACTTCGTGATAAGAGCAGTGCAATCCGCCAGACCTTAGATAGCTGGCTGCTACTCCATCAGGTGCAAGCTCAGCCCTTTTTGACTAGTATCAACTCACAGGCACTGCTTGAATCTGTTCGTGGAAATCTTGGCATCACAGTACTTCCTGAATTATTGTTAGATAAATGCAGTCAGCAAGAAGATTTTGTTGCTTTACCGTTTAAAGAAGGAAAACTATTCAACAGCATGCAACTAGTGACTAATAAAGGACAACAAGCAACGCCACGCATTCAACAATTTTATGACATTGTAACAGGCGAAAATAAACCTACACTTTCGTTATAGTTCAAGTCAATCTATCATCAGTAACAAAAATAGTGTTTTCTATCTTATACGTTAGTTGATAGAAAACACTAAAAATTTGTACAGTCTATTTACTACATTTTCATTATATAAAAACAGACAGCTGTCCTTATCGTGACAAGGAGCAGCTGTCTGTCAATCTTTTTATTGAGTAAGAGTGTGAAACATAACGCAATATCACACTCCTTTTTTATATCTAAAATCGGATAAACGGTGGGACCTAAGGAACTTCTAAGCAATAAAAAATTGGACTTGATGGTCTCTCCTTCATTTTCTGATCAAGTTATCTTATTACCGAGAAAATTGATTTGTGCCATCCAGATCGTAACAGCATTAAGGACCCCTTACAATACGTTGACAGGTTGGGTTCTCAGACTATAAAATTTTGTACGTAACAAAATAACCATGAGATAGCTTTGATTTTGCTACCTGATCACAATACGGACAAACAATGGGCATCTTCTTCTTCACATGTCTATCGATCATCCTGACTTCTTCATACGTAAATTTTTTCCCGCATAACGGGCAGCTCATCTCGTTCATAAAATCAACTCCAACTACTTTTACTTATTGTTTTCTTGATGAAACAACGATTGATTTAGCAACAAAAAGAATCACTTCTCTTCTTTTTCCATCTGTTGCGCAACTTCACTTTCCCATTCCGGTTTTCTGATTTTTTCGATGCCCAATGGAATCAGGAACATGATACTGGTGATTCCTATGACTGCAATCAGATTGACCAAAGAACCTGCCTTTAGGGTCAACCCAACAGAAATAATGATCGTTGC
This sequence comes from Enterococcus sp. 9E7_DIV0242, assembly GCF_002140975.2. Taxonomy (NCBI): domain Bacteria; kingdom Bacillati; phylum Bacillota; class Bacilli; order Lactobacillales; family Enterococcaceae; genus Enterococcus; species Candidatus Enterococcus clewellii. The sequence goes on along the minus strand of NZ_CP147247.1, from coordinate 3,484,675 downwards.
AAATAGAATACCTACAGTCATCCAAACTGTAGCATTCCCTTGACTTCCCTTTTTACCGATCCTAAAAGGCCGCGCAAGCTCTGGTTTCAACTGACGCAATTTAAGCAAAGCGATTCCCATGATGATGTAGACGAGGCAATATAAAACGGTTGTTGCATTGACTAACATCAAAAAAGCTTGATTTACCCCGGGAATCAATAGATAGAAAAAGGCAAAAATAGAAATAATCGTTGATTGCGTCAGGATAACTGCTTTAGACACATCAAATTTATTCGTTTTCCAAAATCGAAACTTAGGTGGATAATACCCTTTTCTTGCGCTTGCCACCACTGTTTTGGCCGGACCTGAAGCCCATGCGGACAATTGTACAGCTACTCCAATGAAAACCAATAGACTAAATAGATTTACTATAAAATGTGGCAGTCCTAGTATCTGGCAATAGATAGTTATTGATTGAGCGATGTTGTTCAGTTCCATCTTTCCACTTGGAATCACGTTTGCTACAACAAAGGCATTCAATATATTTACAATAAAGAGGAAGATCAATGCTATAAAAATACCTTTTAGATACGTTTTAACTGGATTTTTCAAGCGAGTAATATAAACAGAAGACATTTCGATCCCTGTAAAAATAAACATGATCGGCGTAAAATACTGTAAGGATTTAGCCGTTGCCATATCTGGTATCAGCTTGTCCCATGAAAAATGACCAAGTGTACCCGTTGGCAGCAAACCAATTTTCATCCATGCAGCCACTCCCAATACCAACATGATTGCCAACGGCAGATACAACCCTAACCAGACACCAATTTTTCCGCCAAGCTTCGCCATATCAAATTTTAAGTTTAATAATGTGATTCCCCAGTAAACAATAAGGATCACGACGAGTGTGAATTTGCTGCTTAAGCCTAATGGGACATTATCAATAATATTGCCAAATAGAGGAGCCAATGCAGAAGCTACCATGACCATTCCCGGAAACATTTGAACCCACAACAACCAAGAAACCACAAAGCCCCATTTTTTTCCTAAAGAATTGGAAACCCAGAGCTCGGGTCCCCCTACTCCTGGAAACATTCCGGCAAATTCACCGGAAATCAGGGACACCGGAAATGCATAAAGCAGAACAGCAACAAGCATATAAAAGAGCATAGTCCAACCGGCAGCCGCAACATCCGGGATATTTCGTACACTTGCAACCAGGGCACAGGTCATCCCAATAAACGTCATTGTCGAGATCTGATTGGACGATTTAGTATTCGACATGATTCATTCCTTCTTTCTTATTATTTTGTAGAAATGAAGCAGCATTTGCTTCATTTCTACAAATCTATAGTCTATACGAGTATGCTTCATTCAATAATCTCATTCAGCTTGGCTTCCATTGCCTTTGTGATCGCTGCAGTATAAAAATCAAAGATTTTATCGTCTGTTAAGTATGGAGTCATGATTGCAGCTCTCAGTAAAGTCACTTGTTTTTCTTTTTGCCATTGCTCTACCTCTATCCCCATACTTTCAACAAATCTAACTGGTGAGTCTCCATAATCGGCTTGTGTGAAGGTTGTATGTGAAGTGATAAAACGATTCGTGTATACGTCTCCTTCTAAATAAGAAGAGTAGTCAAACATTTTTTCGTTCAATTCATTGATGGCTTTTAGATCTTTACACCCCTGTTCTTTGAACACCCAATCGACCATGTTAAAGTCCGGATGATTCAATGGATGAACTTCGATCGTCTTCCCCTTCACAGTAAATGTCAACCGACCAAGAAAATCTCTGAAGCGTTGTGCTGCTTCGATCGAAGCACCAATCAACTGGCCATATCCAGTGACATTGAGCGGCAACACACGATGAGCGGTCCAAACTGCAGCAGCTGTTGCCCCGGCTTTAGAACCTTCTAAAATATAGGCACCCAACATGTCTGGCGCTTTGACAGACTTTTCAAAGACATATGGCGCAAAATAGGAGATGATGTTCCGCATGTTTTTATGTTTGATGGCAATTCCTCCAGCAGCATAAGGGACATACCCCATCTTATGTGGATCAACAGTGATAGATTCTGCTTCTGAAATTGCCTTAAAGCCTTCATAAACATTTTTATCGATCACTACCGGATAATTGAATACTTCATGTTCAGCAAAAAGTGCAGTCAGCTGATCATATGGAATAAATTCCCCTGCTTCATTTAAAAATATAGAACGTGCATAACCACCATAAGCTGCATCCACATGCAAGTAGAAATAAATCCCCTTTTTACGTAGACGTTCTCGCAAGGCTACGACCTCATGTACGCTATCGACCTGACCTTCTTCAGTCGTCCCAACTACAGCAACAACACCCAAGATCGGGATTTTTTTACTTGTCAGTTCGCGGATTTTTTCTTCTAGTGCTTTCGTATCCATCCGATAATTTTCCTGTACTGGCACAGCAACCATTTGCTCAAGACCAATGCCGCAAATATCTAGCGCTTTGACCCATGAATAGTGCTTGGTTTGAGGGACGAGCCATTTTCCTAACTCTTGAATGTGTCTGCCGCTTCTTGAAGAAGCTGCTTTTACCTTGTCCAGCTCTTCGTCACTGAATGTCTCTACCAAAGAAAGAATTTCCTCCACAGACATATTCAACAATTCCCAGTCAGATTTTCCAGCTACCTTGTCAGGCAACACTTCTTTTGCAGCCAATGGGATCGATTTGATACAGCGGGCATACCATAATCCTTCCAGATTGGCGATAGAACCATCTGCAGTAATATGGCCCCAACCATCTTCCAAGCTAAACAACTCAGCGAAATCTTGACCTACCTCAGCTTCCATCTGAGAAGTCGCCATAGAAGATTCCAAAGCGACATTATTAGGATTCCACAACATTGCATAGTTGTACGCCAATAAAGAAGGCATCAGCGTTTCTGTATTCATTTGTCCCCAATAGCGACCAGCAGAATGCCAAGGAATAGAACCCGCGCGCATTCGTTGCCCGACTTCTTCTAATACCTCCAGCATATGTTCTCTTGTTGCTTTGTATTTTGGTGTCTCTTTGTCTTCTACACGAATAGCCTCCATATCAGAAGGTACATAATTTTCGCGCCATCCTAAGTGTTCACTGACCATTTTATTCAGCAGTTCTTTATATTCTTCTCCGTTTTCAGCTTTATCGCCAATAAATAGTGCTTTAATATCCATATCTTTACCCATTGTTTCTTCCCTCCAAGTTATTTTTGTGTCGGCCAACACTTGGTTACGAAAAGCGTCACTGCTGCTTCCGTATCACAGGAATAACTATACAACAGGAAAATCAGAAAATTTTTTTTATAACATAGGTGAAATTCAGCAAAATTCAACCAAAAAAAAGAAATGCATGATTTTTCAGAAAATTTCAGAAAAAGAACGAAAATTATTTTCTGGTTTGTCCGAGTATTTTAACGAAAAATACTTGAAAAAAGAGAATTATTGCTTTTAGTTTTTTGATAAAAAACGAACATTACAAATTTCTGTACCATTTTCATCCACCTTCAAAAGAAAAATACCTGCTTCATGTTTTCTTACTCACAAGGAACTTTCTAGTTATTTCGCCATAACTTCCTTTTTAATAACAAAATAAACTATGTATTTCTTTCTAATTGAATCTTATTTGATGATTTTTCCCACCATCCATGGCATAATACTTTTGATATTGTTCATCTATAAACAAGACGGAGGGATTTGAATGATCGAAGAATATATCGAAAAAAATATCCTGCGCCAGCTTTTTTTATGTGAGCAATTCTATACAAAAAAGGAATTGGATCTGGCGCTCTTTGCTGAACTGCTCGGCGTATGTAAAACAACCTTACTCAATGATATCAATTGCCTAAAAAAAGAGCTGGTAGAGGATATCATCCAAGCCAAACGCAAAAAAGATACCTATTCTATTTATTTTATTCCTACAATACCCTTGTATCAGCTTCTTCAAAAATTGGCTGCTCATTCGCTTTTTTTAAGAACCTGTGAGCTGTTTTTAAACGGAGATACTGACTATATCAAGCTGACCGAAGCTGAGTTCATCTCTGTCAGCAAAGCTTATAGTCTAAAAAAACAAGTATTAGACTTTCTTACCAATTGCGGTGTCTCTATTGAAAACCATACCCCTTTATTTACTGAAATAGAGCATCGGCTCTTGCAATTGACACTCTCTTTACGTCTTGGCTGGCGAGCAAAACTCCCTCAGCCTGATGCAATCCATGCTTTTGAACAGTTCATTGACCATCTAAATAGTCGTTGTGACAGAATCTATGATGAAGAAAATCTGGAAATCCTGCGTTTAGGATTCTTCATCAGTATGACAAGAAAAAATACAGCTCTTGGTTTTACACCAAAATTTGCCAAATATCTGGCAGAACGACCTGTTTGGCACTACATACAAGAAGCGTGGCAACAGACTGAGTTGAAAAACTATGTAAGCGAAAACGAGCTGTTATTTTTGGGTGCAGTCGTCAATTACTGTGATTATTCCTTCTCAAATTTCCATTTGTTAGAAGAGGACTTTCAGCGGCTTCATCAAGCCTTTATTGTTGAAAACGAAGATGTAAGACTGCTGATCGATCAGCTTGAACAGCATTTCCAACAAGCTTTTTTAGGAAATAAAGCTTTTGAAAGGGCGCTGATTCATCTCATCCGTTCAGCATGGGACAACTACCAACTTTTTATTCCCGGAAAACCGCATATTTTGACTCCTTGCCAGGTCAAATTATATAGGGAATTGGACGACTTGATCTCGGCTTGGACAAAACAGTTACCTTATGACCTAGCAATCAATCCTAGCTTTTTACGTCGTTTTACTCTCGAAATAAGCGGAATCCTTCGGCTTGATCGGACGCACTTACAGACCTATATCGTGACAGACTCTGATGTGAAATACCTGCTTTATAAAGAGACGCTGGAAGCTGTCAGCACTTGTCATGTCCATATCAGCCCAACAATATACAAAGAATTGACCACTGACGTACAAGCTCTAACCGCCTCCCAAAACACTCGTGTATTGTGCGAACACGCCCTATTGACACCCGATTCACTGACGAAAGAACGTATTATTCCTATTTCGATCGAAACGTTGGAAACGTCTATTCAACAACTTGTTCAACCATAAAAGAGTCCTCTTCGAAAGCCGCATGGTAACGAGCTTTCGAAGAGGACTCTGTTTGTATTCAATTTCCGTACTTTTCTTTTTACAGCCAACTCAGGCTCCTGAACTCTTCAATGGTGAGTCCATACGTGTCCAATGACTCTCTCAATTCCAGCTTCAAATCACAGATACTAGTCCCTTCTCGAATAAGCACATCAATACCACTGGGTGTCACTAAGGATTTTTCAAAACGAATAATCAAAATGTTCTCTTCCATTGCTACAATGCTCCAGTAGCTGCTTAGTACGACTAGAACGCCTTCACCACGCCATTTAAAGTTTTTTCCATTTTCAACTGCACTATCCACACCCTTGATTACTTTCGTTTTCCCCTTTCGATTCCGATATTCTACTCTATCAGATAGCGTCACGGGTTCAGTAGCCAGTAAACCGTAAGTGATGGAAGGATTTTTGCGTTTTTCGGACAGCCACATGGGAAAGTTTGTTGCTTGAATCAGCCAGCGCCCCGGTAACTGTTCATACCATTCTTTCATGAAAAGCTCCCCTTTCTCCTCTACTATAAGAGAGAGCTTCCTGATTCACAACGGATAAGCACCATCAACATGAAACAGAACTAGGTAGGTATAAAAAAGTAGAGTCATTCCTACCTAGTCAGAAAAAATTTGGAAATCAATTTCGCGTATAACAAGAATCATGGGTACACTTTTCGTAGATTTTTTCTTATTACTTGAAACATAGTCCTTCTGGTTGTAAATAAATCATCTACTGATCTCTTCTTTTATTTACGGAATAGCAACGACATTTTTGGAATAGTGAAAATCACTGATCAATGTTTTATCATCTGCAGTAATGTACCGAGACAGTACATTGATACGTTTTCCTTTAGCACCGGTTGGAATTGGAATCGTGAGATCAAACCCACTTTTCTCAGCCAAAGCAATAGCAGGAAAAGCATTTGCTACATCTGGTCGAGACGTACGAGTTATCACGGTTCTTGAGATTTCTTTCCCCGTATCTGCATTCATAATAAAAATGTAGCTCTTTAGCCCCTCAGTTACTTTTGTATCAACATGCCAGCCCTCTAAGCGAACATTTCCATCTTTAACAGTGATACTATTACGTCCATCTGTTTGATTACCAGGAACTGATACAACGTTGTCTGTAAAGTGCTTATCACTGATTACAGTTTTATCATCTGCAGTAATGTATCGAGATAAGACATAGATTTTTTTCCCTCTTGCTCCTGCCGGGATTCCAACAGTGATATCAAACCCACTATTTCCTGACTCCGGAATGTTAGGGTATATTTTACCTACATCCGGTCTTGCTGTCCGAGTGATTTGGTATCTCGCTATTTCAGCTTTGGTATCAGCATTCATGATAAAAACATAGCTTTTCAAGCCTGCTTTTAACCGACTATCAATATGCCAGCCTTCTAAATGAATTTTTCCTTTACTGATTGAAATACTATTACGCCCATCTGTTTTTGTTGTTGTTGGGTTTTTAAAGCTATTCCCCGGTGCATGAAGAATACATTTAACAGTACGGCTAGCTGAAAGGCCAACATAATTGCTTCCGTTGTAACTGTAAGTAACTCGCCCATTGTTTGAGCCATTTTGTTCTACCGCATAGATGATACCCTTCTCCGTGTCAGTATAATCAACAACTGATACGTGTCCATACTGACCACCAGTTTCGATAACTAAATCTCCGGGTACCGGAATATACTTAGAGCCCGGGTTATATCTAGTTAATCCTGGTGAGCCTTCAGGAATATATTGTGCTCCGCCATTTCCTGCTGCATACACTCTTGGCCAACCTTTGTTAGGGTATAACCTTTGCTGTGGCAATTCAACACACTGGTAATAGGTGCCATAATTTCCTCCATTCGAATATACTGCTTCCCCTTTTCCCTGTAACCATTGAGAGCCTGAAATTAAAACTGATCCTTCTACTGCCATCTTACTTCACCTTTTTCTATTTTATTCTCAATCACATACTTCAAATCGATTGAGTAAACAAAGTATAAGCAATAAAAGGCCCCTCATCCTTTCAACTCTCTCCCAATAAACCTTCATTTCACTTTCATAGAGTCTTATGCATCTTTTCCCTATATGACAACATTTTTAGTTCTTTTAACAGCCTGAATCCTTTCTATTCTCTAGTATCCTGACTTTTTATCGGTGCCTCTAAAAGTTTGTCAGTCTTTCTGAATACCAGAACCGCTCCTAATAACTATATCTATCCAAAAATTGATATACACATATAATTTTCTTCACCGCTATATCCGGCATCTACTCCACTGTACTCTGGTAGCTTATTGTGTTGTTCTAGATAAAAAAACTTCAGAACTATTCGTTCGGAAGCTTTTTACTTGATTCTGTGTTCTATCTGTTTTTGAATGACTCCTTTTAAATCAAATTGCTTTACTTATCCGATCACTATTCATAACCACTATTAAGTATAATCCATTACCGAGATAGTGCATCCGGCCATGAATCCCCATTTAATCTGGAAACATAATCATAGTGTAATTCTGTTCCAAATGGTTCTTTCGGAATTTCTATCTCATTTTTTATAAAAACCAACTCTTCCAAGTTTTGCATATCACTTAAGTACACTAATAAATCATGGATTCCTCCTATTCTTTGTTCATTTAACAATTCAAAAAAATCGTCTAATTCTTCCGGAGTAAGCTTGTCAAAAAAAGAAGCCTTTTTATTTTTAATTGCTTTTTGATAGTTTCGTTGACTTATATTAACTATGCCGTCAATAAAGTCCTTATACATCTCTAAATCATTTTTTTTCATGAATAAACCTCTTCTCACTGAGAATTCAACTAATCGTTTTTGATTTTAGATTACATTATTGGTTCTGGCTATTTACCCTTTTTGAGAGTTTCTATTTCTAATAAGACACTACTGTCTCTTATTAGAAATACTGCATAAAATATTTCGATGCCCAAAATCCATAGAAACACGAAAGCAAGACTAAAAATAATTCCAAAAAAACCCAAGTTTTCACCGAAACTAATAGTACTAACATTACTATTAGTGAGAAGAAAGCAAGAAATGAAAGTGAGTATAATCTAAAAATATATCTAGGATTTCTTTCGAATTTCATCTCATTTTTTGTGTATAACAACCAACCTAAAATTCCAAATCGTATTACAACAGCCTTTTTACTTAGGTTTCTTTTCACTGTTTTTCCCCCTTTATCTTTTCTGTTATGATTATGAAGCTTTTCTGAGAGTGCTCTCTTTGTTAATATAGTAGAACCTTCTCTACATCACCACTGAATATATCTGTGAATTTTTCTCTATATAATCATCGTATATCTTTTTCACTTTTTTTGCATCAAAATATTTATTCGCTTCATATTTATCGCTACTATTCTAATCCACTCATATGCTGCAAGCATTGATATTATCCATATAGCAGAACCCTTACCAACTCGTAAGCATCACTACATCGATTGTAAGTTTGATTGGCAAACGATGAATGGTATGATTTATTTATCAAATAAAGAAAGAGGTTGTTTACCTATGGATACTCCAACTATTGTTAGTTTCGTAATGCTTATTTCAACACTTTATTGTGCGCTTTCGAAAAAGAAATCAAAGACAGTCTATTTTATTCCGATCCTTTGCAGCACGGCTCTAATTATCTATAATATTTCAAAAAATCCGAATCCTTTATCTTCCACAATGATTATTGCCGGGGTTGCCGGAGCTCTGATTTTAAGCTTTTTCCTTTGCGGCATTCTCTATTTTTTAAGAAGAGCATCCAAAAGTTTAAATACGAACACCAAGTAATCACATAATGAAGCTTACATTTCTATACAGCGTGTGCAAAACTTTCGTTAATTTTTTTCATAAAGATACCTCCTAAACTTTTTGATGTGGTGGTCGGGAAACCAACATCATCTTAACCGTTTAGGAGTTTTTTAATTACCACGCCGGAATCTATTCGGTTCCTAGCGTAACTAGGAGTTTTTTGACCAAAAAAACAGCTATCAAGAAATTTCTCAATAGCTGTTCAGACTCATTCATTTTTATTATTTTATCGTTTCATTTCAATTCTTTTTACATTCCAAAGAGCGATGCCTAAAAATACAAGACTAGATACAATAAGGATCAACACTGGCACAAGGATTTCATGTTGGTAGTTCATCACGATGCCCAACTCTTCTTTGATTGCTTGTACGGCCTCTGAGTTTTCTGATGCAAATGCATTTTCAGTCAATACACGGCGAATCAACACAACACCACTTGTTAATGGGAAATATTGAATCACATTTTGTGTTGCCTCCGGTAAGCTGCCAATCGGCACATAACAGCCTGTTAGGAACCCAAGCAATGGACCAATGATTGACGTCATTGTTGAGAACGTGTCTATACGACGGAAGAAGCTAGCTACAAAAAACATAAATGAAGAAGAACAAAATACTGTTAAGATCCCAGCAAGAGCTAACAAGCCAAAGTTCGGCAACGACAAGAAGGCTCCATCTGAAAGAAAGACGATGTACAATTCAGAAACAATGATGACTGCTAACGTAATGATTGTTGAAATCAAGAAGGTACTGAAAAAGTAACCCAGCATGATTTTACTTTTAGAAACCGGTGAAATCATGAAATCTGTATAAACATTACGCTCCTTATCACGAATCAATTGACTCACTGAGCCTAGAGTCGAACTAGCTGAAGCAATTCCGATAACCCCTGCCAACATCCATGTATCAATAACTAGCTGTGGATTTGATAGCATAGATAATTGATTGACTAAGCTATCCCCCAATAAAAAGACATATAAGCCGATCATAATCAATGCGCCTATAAATGACCCCACAACCGCCTGTTTATTTTTGAAAAACAATAATAACCCTCTATATACTAATGCATTCATGATAAAAACTCCTTCTCTTTTTTGTGAGAACTGCTCAAGTCATTGATCAGTTCTTTCTTTTTGGTGGTCCGATGTCCGCTACTTCTAGGTTCTTATTTATGCCATTGCGGGCATTCCTTTATCAACAATGGCTAAAAATACGTCCTCTAATGTCGAGCAATTATAGGTTGCTTTCAATTGTTCCGGTGCATCGCAGGCAACAATCTGTCCTGCTGAAAGCATTAAGATGTTATCTGAATCTCTGGCTTCCTCCATATAATGTGTGGTCAAAACAACGGTCATTTTATATTTCTCTTTTAATTGATGAACCAATCGCCACATATCGGCACGAGAAGCAATGTCCAGTCCTGTTGTTGGTTCATCGAGGAACAATAGCTTCGGTGTGTTTAGTAAGGCTCTGGCAATATCGACCTTCCGTCTCTCTCCACCTGATAGAACACCGTAGCGTTTGTTCAAAAGATGACTTCCTTGTACATCTGCCAATTTTTCTGTTGCCAGTTTTCTCGCAGCTTTCCAATTGTTGGTATAGAAGTACGCTCTCATGACCAAGTTATCTTTGACTGACAGTTCTGAATCCAATATACTGTTTTGAAAAACAACGGAGATCAGTGATTTATGTTCCGTGGAATCTGAATCCAATAGTTTACCATCCAATAATATCTCACCTGCATCAGCTTTTGTTAGCCCCAGAATCAATGAAATCAAAGTTGATTTACCGGCACCGTTCGGACCGAGAATCGAGAACAGCTCCCCATCGTTGATTGAAAAGGTGATTGCTTCCAGCACCTGTTGACCGTCATATTGTTTCGCTAAGTTCATTACTTTTACTAATTCATTCATTATAATTTTCTCCTTCGTGTTGTTGATAAATCAACTATAACGGATAGTTTTTACTGAAACAATGGGCTTTTCCCAAGTGGTCGAAATACGAAACTAAGATGCAAAAAAACCGAGATAAGTGTCACTTAAGACTTATCTCGGTTTCTTTTTTGAATGAATTGATTGATCTCATCGGCTTCTTTTTTATCATTGTTATACATCACAAATCGAATGAAAGCATAAATGATCAAGACGACCACATAGTTCATCAACAATCCCCATATATCCAGTTCCCACTGAAGAAGAACATTACAAACAGCGATCTGGAAAAAGATAATGAACAGATACAACAGCTGATTGAAAATCAAGCGTCTATTTGAATATTTTCCATTATCATTGAGCAAGAAATGCAACCCACCGGAAACTGCTGAGATTAGCAGCATGACTTCCAGCACATCGTGTGCGACATCATTTTGAAGAACCAGATTGATTGCAATCAAGGTTGTAAATATCAATGAGGTCAGACGAAATGCTTCTTTTAAATACTTTTTGACTTCCATATCACCGCTCCATTCCTAGCCCTTTTTTTAACGCTGGAACATATTTCCTAGAGATTGCTACCCGTTCACCATTCATCAGAAGTGCTTCAAAACGTCCACTTAATAATGGGGAGATGGCCTTGATTCCTTCCACATTCAGCAGCATCGACTTTGATACGCGAATAAAGTCGAAAGGCGTCAGTTTTTCTTCAAGCTGATACAGCTTATCGGCACTTTGATATACCAACTTTTCAGTATAAATAAAGCTTTTCTTATCCACAACTTCTATATAAAAAATATCTGCAAACGGCACCTTATACATTGCATTTTCTGCTTCACCGATCAAAAAGAGCTCATCCTCTTTTAAAATTCCAATGACCTTCTCGATCGTCGGTGACAGCTGATGGATTTTAAACGCTGCTTGCTCATCGGCTTTTGAATCTATGATTTCGATCGTTGTCTTCACACTATTTTCCTTTCCTGTCCAGTACTTCGTTGGTTTTATTATAGCATAGCCAAAAAACCTTAATTCTCTTACCCAATACATGTATTTTAAAAGATACGGTATACTCATAACATAAATTATTAAAGGAGTTGAAAGGTTGTACCCCTCAACTCCCTTTTATAATAGCATAATCAGAAAATGAAAAAAAACCATTATTGCCATTTTGTATCTCCCAAAATAACAGAAAACAACCTAATTCATAAAAATAATTTTCTTCTGCTTACTTCGTTTATATTCTTTAATAACTTTAAGCGCCCGCTTTCGTGTTTTGATATTGGGGCTTTTCAGCCTACGGTAGGCACTGGACAAATCTGTTTTTTTCCATATGGAACCTCCTATTAAATACATTTCTATACTCTCTAAAAGCCAGTTGTTATTGTTACCAACTGGCCTTTTTTACGCCTGGGATCAACCCTTGATGGGCTAATTCACGAAATTTGATGCGAGACATACCGAATTTCCGCATATAGCCACGCGGACGACCATCCGTCCTGTCACGATACTTCAGACGATTTGGATTTGAGTCTTTTGGTAGTTTCGCCAAAGCCTCACGATTGCCACTACGCTTCAGTTCTATTCTTATAGAAGCATATTGATCGATCAGTTCTTTTTGTCTGTTTGCTTTAGCAATTTTCGATTGTTTTGCCATGGTCACTTTCCTTTCTTCTCTTATTGATTTTATGATCAGCTGCACAAAACGTAATTATTACGTTTTAAAAGAAATTAAGTTTATCAAGATTTAAGAAAAATGTCAAGAGTAACCATTTTCCCTTAGGCCGCCTGTTCTATTTATAAAAAGTAATCCAGAAAAACGAAGATTCTTCTTAGAATAGAACTATCTGTTAATAATATAACTATGTATACTCCTTTCAGTAATGACCTTAATGCAACATATTATTTTTAGACAATAAAAAAAGCAGATCCTCAAAGGAATCTGCTTTTCAATATCTTATTAAAATTATGCTGAATGTCCAACAATCACGTCTCCGCTATAGCCAAAGCCTACGCGAGTTGTTGCTGGATTGATTTCCCAATCACGGTGACCACTACCTGTAGCAGTTGTCATACCTGTTTCATTGTACCAAGCCATGATAACTGAATTACCGGCTCCCCACATCATTGCGATTACTTCATCGCCACGAGACCAGTGATCAGAAGGAATTTGCCAGCCGTTACTATTAATTGTAGCGGCACGTGCTGCAGCTGTTGCTGCAAGTCCAGCATCCCAGCTTACTGGATTCAAGCCAAGTGATGTACGTAAAGAATTCAACGCATTCAATGTTACATCGGAGGATGTAGAAGGAGTTCCCGTACTACCGCCTGCTGAACCACCTGTATTTCCAGTTCCAGTGTTATTATTTGATGATGAGCCTGTCCCTGAACCAGTTTCCGGTGCAGTTGATTGCTCAGTATTTTGTGTTGTATCAGCTACTGGTGTTGTATCAGCAACCTCAGAACTTGGTGCTGTTTCAGATGAAGCACTGCTTGACGCTTGTGCTTCCTGAGCTGCTTTTTCTTGAGCAACTTTCTCTTGTGCTGCTTTTTCAGCTGCTGCCTTTTGTTCTGCTGCGATACGTGCTTGCTCTGCTTCAGCTGCTGCTTTTTGTTGTTCCAATACTGCTTTTGAGCCTTCCGCATTTTCTTGCTCTAGTTCTAAAGAAGTTTTTAATACAGTTAAATCAGCTTGCTTAGAAACAAGGTCTTGTTTCTTCACTTCTAATTCAGCTTTAGTATCTTCAATTTCTTGTAATTTTTCTTCATTTTCAGCTTGTTTCGCTACAACAGATTCTTTGTCTGCTTTTTGCTGATTGACCAAATCATTGTTTGCATTCACGATTGTTGACACAGCATAGATACGACCGATTGCATCTGAAAATGATTCAGCATTCAGTACTGCATCCATGATCGTTGTACTTTGACCATTCACCTGTACGTCACGCGCTTGATTCGTGATTGCTTCAGAACGTTTTTCAATACGTTGGTTTAAGTCTTCTATCTCTTGTTTCAGCTCAGCTGATTTTGTTTCCAAAGCTGTTTGTTGGTCTTTTAATTCCTGACCTTCATCAAGAATATCTGTAATAGTAGACTCTAAAGAAGCGATTTGTGTTTGAACATCACTTTGTTGGTCTTTTAAATTCGAAATTTCACTGTTTTTTTGTTGAATCTTTTCATCAATGCTTTCTGCAAAAGCTGTTGCTGGAATTACTATAGTTGTAAGTGCCAATGAACATAACAGTAATGATGCAAATATGCGTTTCTTCACTCTTAATTCCTCCGACTGATTTTTTCCATTTTTTATTTAATCAAAAAATTAATCCTTTTTTAACGACAAACTGATTTTAACATACTCATATTTCATTTGAACCAAAGAAGTATTACAAGAATATTTCATATTTCTTCTGAAAATTCCGATTGTAATTTTTAAAACTTTCCATTTCGATAAAAGACAGACGTTACCTTTGTTGCTGCTTCGCTCTTTGTCTGTTCTTCAAAAAATAAATTTAACTTTTCGCCTAGTTTGCTTTGTTACAAACTTTTCAACTTTTCACTCAAAAGAAATATGCTGCTCATTATTTCACACTATAACCACTCCCAATAAAAAAAGAAACTGACTTAATTTAGTGGGCTAGTATCAGTAGGTTAATGCCTAAAATCACTTTTGTTTTAAAGATACGTTAAGCATCATACCATGACTTGCACTTTAAGACAACGAGAAACAGCTTAACGGTTTTCTAAAAACTGCTTGGAACTAGTTGAAACATATGGATTATTTATATAAAAAGAGGGCCATTTACCTGTATTTTAGAAAAATATTTATCCTTAAATATCCATAAACCCTCTTCACATACCCGAACATATGTTTTATAGTAGAGAAACAACTGAAGAAATATTTAAAGCTAAAGGAGACTGTCATGAAAACTTCGTTGACGATCCAAATGGAGGAAGCACTTTATTATTACTGCCGTGAGAATGGCGATATTGTGATTGAAGAGGTCGGGATGCCTGATGATCAAGGAATTGTTGATACGTTAGGTTGCCGACTATTACCTGACAATCAATTCGAATGGCGCTGTTACGAACTGAAGGTCAGTAAAGCGGATTTTCGTTCAAAAGCCAAGCTTTCCTTTGTTGGCCACTACAACTATTTTGTTCTGCCCGAAGCCTTGTTTGAAAAAGTAAGGGAAGAAATTCCTTCACATATTGGCGTGATGGTTTATCATCAATATCTTTCACCCGAGGAGCAGGCACTTCCAGGCTATTTTACGATAGATAAAAAACCACAAAAGCAAGAGCTGCTCGTCAATGAGCAAGCGTTGATTTTTCGTTTGATCGGTGCTCAGGCCCGCGAAGTCGGAAAAGCTAAGCAAACAGCACGCGGACTGCGTGTTTTCTCAACAGACCAAATTTATAAAGAACTGAAAAAGCGCCAACCAGATTACGACTTATTCGGTGGAGGAGTCAATTTTTATGACCGTTTTATAGAGGAGCTGCAAGAGCAAGCAGTCGAAGCATTGAAGGATGAGCTTGAAGCCACACGTGCGGCCTATTTTGAGTTAGAGCAACGCCTATTGGAGGATGAATAAATGTACTATCCTTATTTCAGAGGGAAGCAATATGACCTCTTTGCATTGACGGCACTTCTGGAAAACGACCTTCTTTCATCTGCTGTTCAGCCGATCATTGAACCAGTGAAGAATTCGAATGCCTTAAAGAAATTTATCAGCCTGTCGCAACAAAAGAAGCAGCCGTTCTATTTGATTCAAAATCCCCAATCCGGAGACTTCCTAACGGCGGATGGACTACAGCAACTAAAAGAACTTCCGCTAACAAAAGCAATGATCATCGAACAGCCCATAGAAACGTTGACTGAATCACCAGAAATGTTCATCGTTGGTCATTCTTCTGTTCCTGCTTTGGAAAGCGATTGGCAAGGCAACCAAGTGAAGGTCCTTGTTCCAGAAGAATTCCGCTTGCTGCGAAAAATCGAGGGAGCAAAAATCCTTTCACAGGATGTGTTTACTCGACTGCCCAAATCTCGCTTCTATCAGGAATGCCCGGATGAGCTTTTCTCTACTGCTCATCTGACCTTTCAAAAGAGGGATTTTGTCGGTTTTAGTGATTTTTCTATCGATAGCCGTATCTATTATGAGCACAGCTACCCGTCAAAATTCCTTAGCCTACATCTTGTTTATTTTGAAGAGACTAACTTGAGAATCCATCACTTCCTTTCCAGTGAAGAAGCACCTTCGCAAAAAGAGAAATTTTTTGAGTTGATGACTGAAATCATGGTTTGGGAAAAGCAGCTATGCGGCAATCAAGTGACCTTAGGTATTCAACTTTTGTTAGAGGCAGCAGCCAAAGATAAATTTCCTGGGATGGGCGTTATGCGTAAAGCCGCTGTCATGCATCATATGGAGTTGATGTCGCGTTATCTGAACAAAAGAAAGAGAGAAGTTTTTTGATTCCGAAAAACTTTTTTCTTTCTTTTTGTCTCTGTCATTCTCTTACTTGATTGCCTTTTTATTTATTTCTCTACAGGTAAGTTTTTGTCTTATTATTGACTTTGCAAGCGCATTCTTACGATGGTACACTAATCACGAATCAGGCATAACTATATGACTGAAATTATTTTTAGGAGGAATTGTATCATGGCAGAATGGCATGCAAAAATCAAGGTCACAAACAAGTTAACCCAGTCGCTCAAGGTCGAAGCACGTATTCCATACGGGGTAAAGAAAGCAAATTTCCCGGGACACATTGCCCCAAATGACTCTTTTCTCTTCGATGTCTACTCTCCTTCTGGAAAAGCTTGGGGTCCTGAGTACTATTTAACGTTAAAAGCTGTTGGCTCTCCATCCTTCGGTACAGTAGATTTAGGAATTGATATTCCTTATTGGAAGCATGAAAACAATTCGTTTTGTACTACCTCTGGAATTATCCATGTTGCAGGATACAAAGCAGTTACTGATGGTGTGCATAATTGGGAAAACAACTTGACCTTGACAGAAACACTTGACCCGATAACATTAGCAGAAGGCTTCAATCCCAGATTCCAATGGTCAAAAATCAGTCAGTTACCTTTGATAAAAGATGCCGATGACTATGATTCTCTGCTTCCAAACAAAGACCTCATGAATGGAACAATCTTACTTAGAAGAACAGAACCAAAACAACTCCCGAAAAACCAATGGCCGACATTGATCGATCCCAAAGTTAAGTCAGATAATAAGGAACCTTATATCAGTGATTACTTCATGATTTGCTGCTACACACTCCATCGCATCAAAAACATCAATTTACCGGAAGGAAAAAGCCTGAAGGAAAAAATAACAATTACGCACTCTTCGCAAACACGAAAAGAAACTAAAGAAGAAATGAGCTTGAAATCAACGGTTGGGGCAGAAGCTTCCGGAGTAAAAGCCGAAATCAGTGCTTCCTATGGTGTGACCAATATTGATGAATATATTGAAAAACACGAACAAACAACAGAGGTCGAGATGAATTACGAGGCTAGAAACTATGATCGTGACATCGTCATCTGGGATTTTACGAAAGATGTTCTGATTTATCGCGTAGATTTTCGCGGCAATGTGTCACTTGTAGCTGTCTCTGATTTCTACCAAACAACGAAACAAAAAACATATATGCTCAATTCTGCTGCACTTGCACCTAATTTTTAATAGATAAAATAAAAAAACAGCAGTGTCATTGCCAATATGAAAGCCATGACGCTGCTATTTTTTGCTAAATAATCCATATATTATCATTGCTCTTTATCTGTTACTTCCGATAAAATCTTTCCATCTGAATTCACTAATCGACGAAGCAACGATAAAAATGTTGCAATCATCGGGCCTAGTAAAAATACCGCGAGCAAGGTGCCGATCCCTACTGTGCTGCCTAATAAAACACCGATAACTACAATCAAAAAATCCAATACGATCCGACCATATTTCAAGGATAGATGGAGTAGCCCACAGAGGCTCAGCATCATTCCTTCTAAGGGACCCGAACCCAAATCAGCTGACAGATAAATAGCCGTTCCCAATGCCATAAACGTAAAACCGACGAATGCAAAGAATAGGCTGTTCTGGATAAATGGTTGTCGGGATAGAAATGGCTCACTGATACGAATCGCTTCACCGACAAATAGGGCATTAATCAGACTGCCGATCCCCAAGAGACTTTTTTTATAGACAAACGTAAGAATCAAAAAGAGCATACTAAGTAACTGACTCCAACGGCTGAAAGGAATCGAAGTATGTCTAATCAATCCCAAGATCAATGTACTAACAGAATCAAAACCTTGATTGGCAGAAACAATCAGCTGTATCCCAATCCCCATCAGAAGTGTCCCAAAAAAAACGACCAATACTCTATAAATAAGCTTCTTACGCTCCTTATTCATCAGTATCTACCAACATTTTTAACTTCAAAAGAAACGCATCATAATCCTCAGCTAAGCTCAGTTGCCTTGTATTGATTGGCTCAGAAACGATTTCGATAAACCGCTCAAAGAATTCATTGAATGCAGCTGCCTCTTCTTTGTTGATCGCAACCAATGCAATCAATTTGACGGGGTACGCCGACCAAATAACAGGCTCTTGCAAAGTCATGATCGCCACTCCGCTCTTCAATGCATCCACTTCTACCGAGTGAGGAACGGCAATCCCAGAAGGAAAGCTCGTTGGAGACATCGTCTCTCGCTTCTCTACATTTTGAGCAAAAGCTGTATCGACATACTCCAGCTCATACATTCGTTCATTGATTTGACTGCGGATTTCCTTCGGTGTCAAATCAGATGGGTCAATCTGATTAAAGTACAGTTCTGCTGAGACAAACTGATCGATATAGCGGTACATTCTTTTTTTCTCTTTTTGCGCTTTCAAAGCGGACAAACGTTTCTCTATCTTTCTACTGTCCTTTTCCGTTAAAAATGGATGGATAAACACTGCCCCGGAATAATGCGAGGCGAGTTGGCGATCCGTCGTCAGCAATAAATCATAGGGCTCCTCGCTGACCGTATCATGATTTCCTGTGAGCAAAGTGATTTCCCCACCAAAATCCTGTTCTAGCTTCTCCAGAAGATTTCGTTTAAGATCATGGTACTCATTCACAACCAGAAGAACCGTGATCCTATCTGGCTGCTTTTTCCTCGTTTCGAAAAACGAACCGATATGAAGGGCGATAAAAGAAATCTCATCATCATTGAACCAAATATCCAGCTCTTCTTGGATCAATGATGAAATATAGACGGATAGGTCGTAAATCAAGGGATAGCCCGTCTTCAAATCCAACAGACTGCTGTTCCGAGTAAAGGTTTCATAGTGGGATCGATAATACAGACTCTGGACGTGGATCGCCAATTTGGTAAAAAACTCCGGGTCATCTAGTTTAATCAGATAGGTTTTTTCCACTTGTGCCAAGACCCCATGCAACGTCTCAATGATTCGCTGATCGACAAACTCAGACAGCTTTTCATCCGCCCCATTTGCCAGCTTTTCATTTTGCAAACCAATAAATAACAAAGATAGCTGTTCCAGCTCCGCTTCTGAAAAATGGATTTCATATTCCACTGCCAGCATTTTCGCAATTTCCCCAGCTAGCTGATACTCCTTTTGGTTCACTAGACTCGAATACTCTTTGCTCTTTTTGATAACATGGCCCTGGCGAATACGTTCAATACTGATAGCATAATGAAGGACGATATTGTTCAAAGAGTATTGATTGATTCGAATCCCATGCTTCTGTAAAACGTCCCAGATGGTCTGTTGCAGCTGTTCCAACGAAATATAGCCAATCATCTCTTGAATCGTTAACTTTAGCTGCTCCTGCAGATCACTTTCATTATATAAAAGAGAAATCATGTACCGACGTTTCGAACGTTCCGGTCCCGTCAGCTTCACGTGATTTTGCTCCGTGACGATTTGAATCGCTGCATCTGTGATTTCTTGCTTTAATTGCTGGAGCTCGTTTTTGAGCGTAGATTCTGAAATAAACAACCGTTCTGATAAATCAAAAATATTAACGCCTTCAGAAGAATTTTTCAATAATTCTAAAAATATTCGTGCTTTTCGATCTTCCGTTTCACGATTAAGCATAGTCAACTCAACCTCTGAATTGAGCTGATATCCGTGATTGCTAGCAATGATCAGCTCCGAAATCTCCTGATTCATTTTCGCGATATGGTTGCGGATAGTACGTGTCGTACACCCGCAAAACTCAGCTAATTGTCCGGCAGTTACCCATTGCTCTTGGTTTTTCATTAAAAAGGCAAGTATTTCTTTTTGCTTTGCATGCCACATATCAACAGCTCCTACTATATGAGGTTATGACAAAGTCGCTCCATACGACGAGCTTTTCGTTGGAGCAGAAGTGTCAGGCTTGGAGAAACAGATAGGTTTTATCCAGCTTTAGTAAATTGGTGAAATAGAAATAGCGACGCGTTTTTTTATCAGAAACCAATGAAAACATCGTGCTGGGCTCCTGTGATGACTTGCCGCAGAATTAGAGCTTAACTGGCGGCACGCCATCTGTAGGAACAACAAAATAGTTACTTTCCTTAACTTCCTTTATTCGATTTCAAAGGATTATATGGTGTCTATACACCTGTCTTTTCCATGTTTCCATAACCAATTTCCAAAGTATTTATAAGCTCTCCCCATTTGATTCGATGACCTTTTTATACCAATGAAAACTATCCTTTTTGATCCGCTGACCAGACCCTTTTCCTTCATTATCTAAATCCACATAAATAAAGCCATAGCGTTTTTCCATCTGAGCCGAAGAACAACTGACAATATCGATTGGCCCCCACGCACAATAAGCAATCACGTCCACCCCATCGTACATCGCATGCTTCATTTCGGCAATGTGGGCAGAAAGATACGCAATTCGGTAGTCATCATGTACCGTACCATCTTCCAATTTATCATACATCCCAAACCCATTTTCAGCGATAATGATTGATTTGTGGTATCTATCCCAATATTGAGACAAGGAATTATATAGTCCTTTAGGATCGACCGCCCAGCCCCATGGGTTTGCTTTTAAATTTGGATTTGGTGTGACAGACGACGGATCCATCGTGTTTTTTGTCGCATCTACCATCTGAGAATAGTAATAAGAAATCGCCAGATAATCCATTGTATGCTCTTTTAGCAATACCTTATCCTCTGGTGTTATTTCAAGGTGGATATCATTTTCTGCAAAGTAGTTCAGGGCATACTGCGGATACTCTCCGTTAAATTGAACATCTGTATAAAAGTACTCCATCCGATTACGTTTCATCGCCAGCATGACGTCTTCCGGATCACAGGAGAATGGATAGGCTGTGCAATCTGCCACCATCGTCCCTATCTGCATCTCCGGATTGATTTGGTGCCCATATTCAGCTAATTTGGCACTTGCCACGAATTGGTTGTGTACTGCTTGATAGCTGGCTTCTTCATAGTTGTCTACTGTATCGTAAGGAACCGCTGTCGAGTTGAATGGCTCAAATTGAATCAAGTTGATCTGATTGATCACGATCCAGTACTTCACTTTATCCTTATAACGATCCAGTACAACCTGCCCATATTTCACAAACAGATCGATCACCTTTCGATTGTTCCAACCGCCATAGTTTAAGGTGATTTCTACAGGTGTTTCATAATGTAAAATCGTGATGATCGGTTCCATGCCAAGAGCGATGATTTTATCGATCAATCGATCATAGTAAGCCAGTCCTGCTTCATTCGGCTCTGTTTCTTCTCCTGTAGGAAAAATCCGTGTCCAGTCGATCGACGTTCGAAAATTTTTAAAACCCATTTCGCTGAGCAGCTCAAGATCCTGTTCATACGTATGATAGAAATCAATCCCGTGACGCTTCGGATAATAGCCCTCTTGGTCGTTCAAGTTTTCTCTAATCTCAGCCAGACTCATTCCTTTGTGCTGTGCCGCACTGATTTCCTCATTCGATTTCTCCGGGTAATACCTGTGAAGATCAGCTAAACTGATTCCCTTTCCATCTACCCCAAAGGCTCCTTCTGCTTGATTTGCCGCAATCGCTCCACCCCATAAAAAATTCTCCGGCATCTTATAGTCTTTTAACATCGAAACGCCTCCTAGTTTTCTTTATTGAATTTCTCAAACAATTTGATCAAATGCTCGCCGATCAATATCTCACTTTGCGCTGTCATTAATGTGTCTTGGGCATGACAGAACAGCGTTGAATAGCGTATTTGCTCACCCGAAGCTTCCAGCTGCAGCGTATCCGTCTGCAAGCCATGGGCAACTACTACTTCTCTTCGTGCTTCATGGATCTCTATCTTTGCCAGCTCAAAATCAGCTGCTTCCAGCTTTTCCAAAGCCTGAACCAAGTGATCTCTCGCGTTGCCGGCGTGTACCAGAATATTCATCGATAACTGGTTCAGCTGGTCATTCTCTTCAATGTAGTCTTTTTCCATCGTGTCGTCCTCCAATGATTGATTATGCGATTTCTGCTTGTCCTTCTTCCAGTGCTTCTAGCTCTTCTTGCTTGATCAACGAATTGTCATACGCCTTGAAGAATGGTAGGAATACCAGCCAAGTAACAATGAAAATCACGATACAAACAATGATTGCCCGCCAATCCTGTGTTGCTAAATAAGAAGTGATCGGATAAGGCATATACCATAACAAGAAGGTTTGCGAAGGAATATTCACAAAGCCAAAGTACATGGCTGCATAGGAAATCGTCGGTACCAACAGACCATTGATCCACATAGGTACCATCAAATACGGGTTAAAAGCAATCGGTGCTCCGAATACCAACGGTTCATTGATATTAAAAATCGATGGTACGATGACCGCCCGACCAATAGCTTTCAGCTGTGCAGATTTACTCAGTAAGAACATCATCACAGATAATGCCAATGTCGTACCTACACCTCCCATAGAAGAAAAAGCATAACAGGTTTCCTGTGTGGCAATATTGACCGCTTGACCACCTGCCGCTACAGCTTCTGCATTTGCTGCAAGTCCAGCCATATAGACAGGGTAAATCGCAGGCATCATGACCCAACCGGAAATCCCAAAGGTGTATAAGAAAATCGGAATAAATACTGAAAGAACAAACCCTGGATAAGACTGAACGATTTTTGCCAACGGACTGAACAAAAGAACAACAACATCGAAGAAATCGATATTGAACTGAACCGTGATCAACCAGCCGATCAGTAAAACAATCGTAATCGGCAGTAAACTATTGAACCAGCCAACAACGAAATCCGGAATCGGTGTATCTTCATCGAAAAATGATTTTTGCGCAGCAAGATTCATAACAAAAGCGACAAATAAACCGGTAATAATCGATAGAAACATCCCTGTCGCACCAAATCTTGATAAAATGAAGGTAATATCCCCTTCAGCAGTAATTGTTGGAAACATCAACATCATGAACAATACCATAGACGTTGCTCCTGAAATCAGTTTTTGTCCACTGTGTCCTTTTTTCTCCATCAAATAGTATGGAATCAAAAATGCAACAACTAGCGCAAACATCCCAAATGAAAAGGTGCTGATCAATGAAAAGTCCGGCATCCCTTTGAAAATATTTTGCAGTAGTGAAACAACCGTTACCAACGAACCCACAAATACTAATGGTAGTGCAGCCATGATCGAGTCCTGAATCGCAGATACCCACGGATTTTTCACTACCTTATTGACCTTTGGAGCAAATGTATTCGTCATAAAATCCATAATTTTATTCATTTTTTTACTCCTCCAAGCTTACTATCAGATCCAATGCTTTCTCTCCATTTAACGTCCCATACGTACTTTGGGGAATGACTGCTGCCTTCACTTTCTTGTCCTTCGTCTGCTCTTGAATATCCGTCAGCATATAGGACAAGTGAGGACCGATCAGTAAGTAATCGATTTCATTTATTCGTTCATCTAGCTGAGATTCACTGGCCGCTTTGACCGACATCTCCACGCCTCTTTTCTTTGCTGCTTTACGAATAGCAGCAGCCATAAATCCACTTGATGCACCTGAACCACAAATCAACAACACGTGTTTCATTTCCTTCACCACTTTCTGCGTTCTGCTATAAATTCTGCTAAATCAACAGGCTATCCCATTCAATGGCTTACTTATCCCAGGGTCAAAACGTTTTCGTAAGCGAAAAAATTTAACAGGTTTTATATACTTTTATTATAGGGAGCTTCCTTACGACAAACAAACCGACTTTTTTCCTAGTGGTAGGAAAGGTGCTGCTTCTAAAAAAATGAATCATTCAAAAAGAAACCACACAAAAACAACCGGATCACCCCCATGATCCGGTTGTTCATTATAAAAACACTTTTTCATTCCCTTTTTTTGTTCCTTTTTTAAGAAAGCAACTAAAAGCAGTGCTTACTTACTCAAATTATTAAAATCTACTGCTAATTTTGATCCGATCACTGCATTGTTTTTCACTAAGGCAATATTGGATTCCAAACTCTTTCCGTCAGTTACATCCTTGATCTTGCCAAGCAAAAACGGTGTGATATCTTTTCCGGAAACACCTTGTTCATCGGCTTCTTTTAGTGCTGTTTCGATGGCATCATTGATGAATGCTTCATCCATCGAATATTCTTCCGGAATCGGGTTCGCAATGATTGCCCCCCCGTCAATAGCCAAGTCCCATTTTGCTTTCAGAGATTGCGCTAGAAGAGCTGTATCATCTATGTTGTTTTCCAGTTGGATACTGCTGGTTCTTGAAAAGAAAGAAGGCAATACATCTGTTTTGTACCCAAAGACAGGCACACCCTTTGTTTCCAAATATTCCATTGTCAGATTCAGATCAAGAATAGATTTTGCGCCAGCACAGATGACTGCAACATTGGTTTTAGCCAATTCTTCCAAGTCAGCTGAAATATCCATTGTCGTTTCTGCGCCACGATGGACACCACCAATACCGCCAGTAACAAAGATATGGATATCCGCTAAAGCTGCACAGATCATTGTTGCTGCTACAGTTGTGGCACCCAACTTTTTAGAAGCCAATAAGAAACCGATGTCACGACGAGAAACCTTCGCTACTCCTGTGCTGCTGCCAAACATTTCCAATTCATCATCAGAAAGGCCAATTTTGATTTTCCCATCAATCAAGGCAATAGTTGCTGGTACTGCCCCATTTTCACGAACGATCGCTTCTACTTCTCTGGCTGTCTGAACATTTTGCGGATAAGGCATACCATGTGAGATGATTGTTGATTCCAACGCAACGATAGGTAGCCCTTGTTCTTTTGCTTTCTTCACTTCTTCTGATAAAACAACATATTCTTTCATAGGTGTAATTCCTCCATGTCTTTGATTAATTGATTTTTAGTCAGCTCAGGTCTGACTGTATACTTTGATTCAATGGTTTTAACAGCATTAACAGTTGCTTGTTTTAAAGAGTCCGCCAAAGAGCGCTCTTCCAACCAAGCATCAATAACAGCGGCACAGAAAGCATCACCCGCACCGGTAACATCCACTACCTTAGAAGCTGCGAGCGTCGGCTGATAAATCAGCTCGCCTTCCTTGTTTCCGGCTAAAACGCCATCTGTTCCTTTTGTAACGATCACATTTTCAATGCCTAGATCCAACCATGATTGTACGACCTGTTCCCACTCTTCATTCGATGTTATCGTGCAATTGAAATACGTTTCTGATTCATCACAATTCGTGATCAGCCAGGTCAAGCCTTGCAGTTTCTCAGGTAAATGCTTGATTTTCGGCGAAGACACCGGGATCAGAACCATCGGCTTTTTATGCTTGTTGGCAAAGTGTAATAGATAATCCAAGCTCTCTTGCGGACAATTCAAATCAGCAATAATACATTTGGCATTTTGCAACAGCTTTTCCTTTTGAACCAGCAAATCCGGACGTAGGTGCTGATAAGCATCCATATCGGCTAGCGCCACCAGTAAATTTCCTGTCTCATCAAGCACTGCGGTATACGAACCGGTCGTGACCTGATCCGATTGTTCCACTTGTGAAAAATCCATAAAACCAGCAGATTGACGTTTGATCAAATCAAAGTCAGAGTCTCTGCCAGCCACGGTGACCATTGACACATCCCAGCCCAAGCGCCCCATATTCTCACCAATATTTCTGGCAACACCGCCGACACTTTGGCTGGAATTGGCAGGATTCGAGGTATGTAGCTGGATTGCTTCTTTGCTGTAAATTTTCCGATCGACATTGGCGCCACCAATACAAACGATCTGTTCACATTCATTCACTACATAGGCTTTGCCAAGCAAAAATCCCTTGTCGATTAAGCCTGATGTGATGTTGGCTACCGCAGAGCGAGACAGCTTTACTACATCAGCCAACTCTTGTTGAGAAATATACGGGTCACGCTTGATCTGGTCCAGTACTTTCTTTTCATTCTCATTCAATGTTTCAGCATTCAGCATTGGTTTCTCCTTTCCGGACTTTTGTCCTAAAAGAAAACTTTTGTCCCTGTAATTGTAATCGCTTTTTCTGTATTCGTCAAGACTAGAATTAACAAAAAAAGAGCTGATCCCCTATTACCTTCTATATGAAAAGTTGTCTGTTCTATCAAAGCAATAGAGAATCTCCTCTGAACGCTACAGTAAAACAGCGTTTTGCGCCTACTTTACCAAATCTGGATATAATTTTTACAGAAATATACATGGAATTTACGGGAAATTTACATAGAGTCTCTATACTAGCAAATGAAAGGAGTGAACAAGATGTTGCAACTAAAAAATATTAGTAAAAGTTTTCAAAAATCTGAAGTACTGAAAAATATTGATCTTGAGATTGAAAAAGGGGAAATCGTTTCAATTTTAGGACAGTCTGGCTCGGGTAAAACCACATTATTGAATATCATTTTAGGCTTAGAGGAAATCAGCGGGGGACAGCTCCTATATCAAGGATCAGATATCACAAAGAAGCCCATGGAAAAACGTCCATTTAACGTTGTTTTTCAAGATTATGCCCTCTTTCCTAACCTAACGGCCTATGAGAATTTGACATACGGCTTAAGAAATAAAAAGCAAGTTTCTTCCAAAGAAGAAGTAGATGAACTGATTCAATTATTGGGATTGGAAAAACACTTGGACAAATCGATCAGTCAGTTATCTGGAGGACAAAAACAACGTGTTGCACTAGGAAGGACATTGGTGATGAAGCCAGAAATTCTATTACTTGATGAACCTTTAAGCGCTCTAGATGGGGTAATTAAGGAATCGATCAAAACAAAAATCAAGGAAATTTCGAAAAAGCTGGCCTTAACGATTATCATCGTTACTCATGATCCTGAAGAAGCCTTGACCATGTCTGATAAAATCGTCGTTCTCGATAATGGTCAAATCGCTCAATGCAGTACGCCTTGTGACATTATTAACCAGAAATCCTCCCATTTTGTCCAAGAATTTATCGTCAATCAATTGATAATCAAACAACATAATATTCAACAGATTTTACAAAATTCGCACGCTCAAATGATCGGAATAAAAGCATGAATGAACGGATTTCGGCAAAAGGAACAGTTAAACTTGGCGTGATCCTATTTTTTCTCAGTTTCCTGTTTATTCCTTTACTTGTAGTCGTTTGGACGGCTTGGCCTCACCAGTCGGCAACGCCTCTTTCAACCATTAAACATGCTTTTACACCCAAATGGCTGGACGCTTTTGGAAATAGCGTAAAGTATGCCCTTGTTGCCAGTGGAATAAGTACGGTTCTTGGATTTTTGCTCGCCTATGGAAATAGTTTTACAAAAATAGGAAAAAACAGATTGAAACTTGGTACCAACATCATTCAGTTTCCCATGTTGCTTCCAACAATTACTTATGGCTATGTACTGATTTATGCTTTTGGTAAACAAGGTATCTGGAGTCAACTGCTGCATAAGGAATTATTTTCAATTTACGGACAAACAGGTATCTTAATTGGTTTCGTCCTCTACACATTGCCGCCGATATTTTTATTGATCAACAACGGCATGCATTTTCTTGATTCTCGCTTATTTACAGTTTCACGTTTACTAGGCGACCCTTGGTACAAATCGCTCTATCAAACGATTCTGATTCCATTAAAAAGAATCCTGGTCGTTGCCATGTTACAAGGGTTCTTTATGTGCTTCACGGATTTTGGGATTCCCAGTGCGTTGGGTGGTCAAACACCATTCATCACAACCTTGTTATATGAAGGATTCATGGGGACTATCCCCGATTTTCAATATGGGGCAGTTATCGCCTTGACGATGTTGTTGCCTTCTGTTTTTAGTATTGTCCTTTTGAATCGATTGCAAAAGAAAGTAACGAAATACGATAAGCCTAAGCAAGTAAATGTGAAGCAAAATTTCTATCGAGATAGTTTTTATCGCCTATTGTATTTGGGTGTAACAACTGCTATTATCAGTATTTTTCTTCCATTATTTATTATCCCTTTTGTAAAAAATTGGCCCTTTGAGTTCCATTTTACATGGTCCAATTTCGAGCAGTTCCTACAAAATAGAGATTTACTCAGTACTCTGCAAAATTCGATTCTGGCAGGTCTGCTCGTCGCACTATTAGGAACGATTTGTGCCTATTTTGCAGCCGTCAGCTCGTCTAGAGAAACGACTGGCTCTGTAAGCGAACGCCTCATTGATGGCATTGCAACGATTACTAATTCTATCCCCGGCATGGTTTTAGGAATCTCCTATCTGTTAATTTTTACAAGAACGCCGCTCCACAATAGCTTGGCAATTTTAGTGATTGTAACAATTGTGCATTATTTTGCCACGCCTTATCAAATGGGAAAAGAGGCGATGCAAAAAATGAACGGACATTGGGAAAATACGGCAAGGCTTATGGGAGATAGCTGGCTTAAAACAATCTGGCGGGTATTGCTGCCAAACTCATTAAATACCATTATTGACATGTTCAGCTATTACTTTTTTAATGCGATGGTTACCATTAGTGCCGTCGTTTTCTTGACCAGTGCAAATACGATGCTTATCACCACGAAACTTAAAGAGTTGCAATATTTTGGTAAATTTAATGATATTTTTATTCTTTCACTGTTTTTATTGTTAATCAATTCAACAATGCAACTACTCATATATTTAATTAAAAGGAGAATAACAACTAATGAAAATCAAAAAAGTCCTTCTATTCGTTTTATTTCTAGGTTCTTTAGGAATAATGACCGCATGCGGCAGCAAAGCTGATGGCGCCAGCGAAAAAGTCATCATTTACACCAATGCTGACGATGAACCGATTCAGGTGATAAAAAAAGTTCTGGATGAAAACGGCTATAAGGATAAATATAAGCTGCAATCCTTTGGTACCTCTGAATTAGGCGGGAAATTATTAGCAGAAGGAACCTCTATCGAGGCAGATTTAGTGACGATGAGTACCTTCTATTTGAACAGTGCCCAAATGAAGGACAAGATGTTTGAGTCGTTAACATTGCCGCTTCAACCTTTGGCAAAAACAGCTGAGTTTACCGCACCATTTACTATGCAGGAAGGCGCTATTTTTTATAATACGGACGTCGTCAAGGAAGAAAACATTTCCGTTCCGAAAAGCTTAAAAGATTTGGCAAAACCGGAATATAAAGGACACATCTCGATCTCAGATATCAAACAGTCGTCCACTGCCTGGTTATTATTTCAAGCACTGATCGATCAATACGGTGAAGCAGAAGCCCAAACAATACTCAAAGATATTTATGCAAATGCCGGGAATCATTTAGAAAGCTCAGGTTCAGGTCCTATCAAAAAGGTTCGTCTTGGAGAAGTAGCCATCGGTTTTGGTTTACGTCATCAAGCAGTCAAAGACAAAGAAGAAGGATTGCCCATTGACTATATAGAGCCTAGCGAAGGAACCTATACACTGACTGAGTCTTTGGCAATCATTGACAAAGGAGATAACACAAATCCGGAAGCTGCCAAGATGCTGGATTTGATTTTAACCAAAGGTCGTGAGGACCTACTGGAAATC
This sequence comes from Enterococcus sp. 9E7_DIV0242, assembly GCF_002140975.2. NCBI lineage: Bacteria > Bacillati > Bacillota > Bacilli > Lactobacillales > Enterococcaceae > Enterococcus > Candidatus Enterococcus clewellii. The sequence goes on along the minus strand of NZ_CP147247.1, from coordinate 3,454,842 downwards.
TATCCTAGCCCAATTTACCAAGATGAAGTAGCAGATGAAGCAAAAATGGCAAAGCATCTTCGCGTGTTTCCGCAAGATTTGACCGCAGAATTACTAAAAAAACACCAAGATTTGGTTGAATAAGGAGAAGAAAATGGCATACAAATTATTAACTCCGGGTCCATTGACGACCAGCGATACAGTGAAACAAGCAATGATGATCGATCATTGCACATGGGACAATGACTATAAGACCATCACATTAGATATCCGAAAACGTTTGTTAGCATTAGCCGGCGTTGATGGCACAGACTATACCGTGGTTTTAATGCAAGGCAGTGGTTCCTTTGGCGTGGAAGCTGTATTAAGCTCTGAGATTGGTCCGGAAGATCATTTACTGATTTGCTCTAATGGCGCCTATGGGAAAAGAATGGTGCAAATGAGTGAACGCCTTGGACTAAAGTATACTGTTTATGAAGTAGGCGATTGCGAGATTCCAAAGGCAAGTGCTATAAAAAAATATCTTGAGCATCAGGAAGATATCACTGCAATCGCCATGGTTCATAGTGAAACAACCTCTGGGATTTTAAATGAGCTTGAAGAGATTGCTGCTTTAGCAAAAGAAAACAATCAATTATTTATCGTGGATGCCATGTCCAGCTTCGGTGGGATAACCATTGATGTCAAAGCGCTTGATATCGACTTCTTGATTTCCAGCTCTAACAAATGCATTCAAGGGGTGCCAGGCTTTTCTTTCATTATTGGGAAAAAAGCGGAAATCGAACAACGGAAAGATTATGCCAGAAGCTTATCTTTAGACATCTATGGCCAGTTCAAAGAAATGGATAAAGACGGTAAGTGGCGGTTTACCTCACCTACTCATACTGTTCTAGCCTTCCACCAAGCGCTAATCGAATTAGAAGAAGAAGGCGGCATCAAAAATAGAAACTTACGTTATTTGGCAAATAATCAGTTGTTGCGCACTAAAATGTCTGATTTAGGCTTTGAAATGGTTGTTAAGGAGCATCAAGGTCCCTTTATTACCTCCTTCTATTATCCGAAGTCATTTCCTTTTGAGTTTGACAGCTTTTATTATTATTTAAAAGAGCGCGGGTTTGTTATTTACCCTGGAAAAATCAGTGAACTAGAGTGTTTTAGAATTGGTAATATCGGTGAAATATACCCTGAGGATATTGAAGAATTGATACGCATAATCGCAGAATATAAGGAGATGTTAGCTGCATGAAAATTAATACTATTATTTTTGATTGGGCGGGAACCACTGTGGATTACGGTTGTATGGCACCTGTCAAAGCCTTTGAAAAAGCCTTTGCTGATGTTGGAATTGATCTTAGCCCTGATCAAATCAGAGAACCTATGGGCATGCTTAAAATCGATCATATCAAAGCATTACTTGAGATGTCGAATGTAAAAAAAGCCTGGCATGAACATTATGGTCGAGCATCTGAAGATAGCGATATCCAAAAAATTTATGCAGCATTCGAAAACTATCTTTTTGAAGATTTAGCTGAAAACTCAACGCTAAAACCAGATACACTCGAAGTATTTAACACACTGAAAGAAAAAGGCTTCAACATTGGATCAACAACTGGTTACACCAAAGAAATGATGACTGTCGTCGCAAAGGAAGCTGAAAAATTTGGTTACAAGCCGGATTTCGTTGCAACACCTGATGATGTACAATCGATAGGGAGACCTTACCCCTATATGATTTTTGAAAATATGAAGTACTTTGGTACTTTGAGCGTGAACGAGGTCGTCAAGGTAGGAGATACTGTCTCTGATATTAAAGAAGGAAAAAATGCCGGTGTCTATACTATTGCCGTTATCGAAGGGAGTTCCGAACTAGGTCTTTCATTTGAAGAATATCAACGCTTATCTGTACAGGAAAGGGAAAATCTTGTTGAGAAAGCAGCGACTACTTTTTATTCAGCCGGAGCTGACAACTGTATTCTGACTCTGAGTGAACTGATACCTCTTGTTTTAGAGCCTATCACACAAGCCGTTCACTGAAATAATTCTTAACTACCTAAAAAAAATTTCTCACTGGATCGGTCAAGTAACTGATTCTCCCAAGTAGAAAAGAATAGATAATAAAAATTTCTCTGCTATGGATTGTACAATGATCTAAAAACATTCTAGAACACTTCAACTCTAGCGATTGAAGTGTTCTTTTTATTGGACAAACAGCTGCTCCAAGTCCTTCCTAGTCGTCGCCTCTTGAAGCACTTGAAAATTGCTTTCTCATATTAAATGTTTCATCGCACGAACGAAGTCAAGATGATTCACTGATCGACCGAACCACCATTTAATCGATAAACTTCTGCAATATCCTCTTCAGTGAGCATACGATCCTTGTAATAAAACTGTCTGTCCTTTTCATTGATTTCACGTAAGACTTTACATGGGTTCCCCACAGCAACTGAGTTTTCCGGAATATCTTTTGTCACGATACTGCCAGCGCCGATAACACTGTTCTTTCCAATCGTCACTCCTGGACAAATCGTTGTATTCGCACCGATCCAACAATTTTCTTCGATAACGACCGGATCACTATACATCACTCTTCGATACTCCGGATGAATCGGATGCCCCACTGTCGCAATCGTGACCCCCGGACCGAAGGCAACTTTATTGCCAATTATGATTTTCCCATCATCGATAAAGGTACACCCCATGTTCAAATAGCATTCTTCCCCAAGCTCGATATTGCTCCCATAACAAAAATAGAAAGGAGGCTCGATCCATGCATTTACGTGAGCACCAAAAATTTCATCTAAAAGCTGAAACCTCTTTTCCAGTTCATCAGGCATAGTTTGATTAAATCGCATCATTCTCTTTTTTGCTTGCAGCCGCTCCTCAGGCAAGCCTTCACAATCATCTAAAAATAGTTCTCCATTAAGAATTCTTTCTCTCATGGTCATACCATCCACTCCTATCAAACGCTTTCAATATTGTGTTCATAACGAAACTACGAGTTTTTCTATTACTTAAATTCTACGTTAGAAGAGACGCTAAATCAATGACTCAAAAAAAGACAGGCCTCCACTCATTGAAAGTGTAGATAAACCTGCCATTGTCTCTATTTATAGTTGCTACTTCTTATCTTACAAATGGAATCTTTCCTTTCATTTGTTCACCCACTAAATCAAAATAGTTTTCCATCACACGTTGACAGATCGAAGGTTCCACAGCGGTTTCTCTTGAGATATAATCGATGATCGCTTTCAAATATTTTCTTGAAAAGCGAGTAATATTCTTTTCACAGTATTCCTCATAGCTTTTTACAATTGTTTGACAAGCGGATTGATTGACGTGACTTCTTTCTGCAAGTGATTGCATTACTTCTGTATTATTCATAATAGTTTCGCTCCTTAGTAAGTCTATTTTTTGTTTTTTTACTTAAAAACCAATTCTTTCTATAAAGCCGGCTTCGTCCTTATCGCCAATTTCAAAATTGATGGGACTTTCTTCTTCGTCATGTTCCTTCACATTTTCTGTTAGATAATTTTTGATTGCTTCTTTATCCAAACTGCTTTCTACTACCTGTGATGCCATTCCTAAACAGATTACTGCTCCTACGATTGCTGCGATTGTTTTTGTTTTCATGTTGATTTCCTCTTTTCATAGTTTTTTTGGTTTATCTATTGATCCTAGTTACTTCATTTTTTCAATACACTTAAAATCCGATCCATTCCAATAAGCTGCGTTCTTCCTTATCGCCAATTTCAAAATTGATGGGACTTTCTTCTTCGTCATGCTCCTTCACATTTTCTGTTAAATAATCCTTGATTGCTTCTTTATCCAAACTGTTTTCCACTACCTGTGATGCCATTCCTAAACAGATTACTGTTCCTACGATTACTGCGATTGTTTTTGTTTTCATGATGATTTCCTCTTTTCATTTAGTTTGATTGTTTTCTTCTTTGTGTTTATTTTTAGTGCAACTGATTTATTTCATAAATGGAATCTTAGATTTGATTTGGGCCTTCATTAGATCGAAAAAGTTCTCCATAACTGTTTGACAAGTCAGACTGTCGATCAGTGTTTCGTTAGAAATATGACCGATGATGGCTTTTAGATGCTTTCTTGAGGTACGAGTAACGTTGTTCTCACAATATTTTTCGTAGCCTTTCATAATTGTTTGACATGTTAGAAAATCTGTATTGCTTCTTTCTGCTATTGTTTGGATTACTTCTGTATGATTCATAATTCGTTCCTTCTTCCTTGACCGACCGTCGGTCATTTTTAGTTTATTTTTTAAACCCAACTACTGTTGAGTTTAATTAGCAAATATTGACATGATTCTGTTTGTAACTTCTTCTTTATCAATTGCTTCACTGAGTCCAATCACTCTAAAGATGATATCGATAAAAGACATTATCCTGCGTTTCATCGCTTCTTCATCGGGTGTGATCATTCGCTCATCCATCAATGTCTGAATGCCGGCGATCAAAAATTGGATAGCTTCTAAAGGATAGGGTGTCTGGAATTCTCCATTTTGATTTCCTTCCTCTATCACTTCTGCCAGTATCGGACAGATATATTGTAGTGTCCCTTCCATCGCGCGTTGTTTCATCAACGCATTTTCCACTCTTGGAAATTGTTCAATCAACTCATTTTTCTCTTCATTTTCAGTCGGCTGTTGTGCTAATAGAAATTGAATAATTTTATCCAGTGCAGTCAATTCGCTATTTCCTGCAATTTCTTTAGCAGTGAGCATATCTTGTTCGATGACTCTCATTACTACTGCTTCCATCACTTCTTCTTTTGACTTGAAATAATGATATAAGGTTCCTTTGGCAATGCCGATCGTTTTGAGAATATCATTGATTGTTGTTTTATCATAGCCCTTTGAAAGAAACAATGTTTTTGCGGTATCTAATATTTCTGTTTTTCTTTCGTCATGTTCCTTTACTGTTCTCATGGTTGACCTCCTTCCTACTCTCTTGACCGACCGTCGGTCTTGCTATGTCTTTATAATATACCCATGCTCTATTTTTGTCAACACTTTTTCTAACAAATTTTTTAATAAGAAAAGAAAGCCCCTTATATCAACTGTTTAGGCTTCCTTTAAATAGTTTTTTTAATTATTGTTCTGTTTCTTTCAACTGCTTCCTTTGAAAATCAACATAACCAAAAACAAAGGCTTCTATCAAAATGAAGAAGGTCGAAGCAGTTTGTAGCCACCAATGTTGAGGAAGCGGACTCCGACTACTCGCCGCATATAAATTAAAATTCGAACGTCCAGATAATGAGTTATCTTTATGGTCAGTTATAGAAATGATTTTAGCTTTTTTGATTGATAAGATATTTAAAATTTCGATCAGTCCGGTATTTTCCCCCGATAAGGATAGTAGGAATAAAACATCTTTTTCTGTAACCCGCTCCAATATCCGCTTGATTTCATTGCTTGATCCAGTCCCTGGAATCACTTGAGCCGGCTTGCCAATTAGCAAAAACAGTCGTTGCAGTTCAGAAGCCTGGCTTTTCTGGGTCACACCTGTAGACACCAAATAAATATGTTCTGCCTGATCAATTGCTTGATAAATCGCTGTCCAATCCGCTTCTTGAATATAGCGGATCGTTTTTTCGGTATCACGAAGAACCTGTTTTCGGAATGAGAGCTGTCCTTGCTCCTCTGGACTGGCTTCCTCCCATTTCAAAAAGTTACGCATTTCACTGAAGCCGGTAAAGCCAAGTTTCTGAGCAAAACGGATCACTGAGGATTTAGAAGAAAGACTTTTGTGAGCAAATTCTTTGATGCTCAGTTGCCGCACCTCTTCTTTATGCTCTGAAATAAAACGACTGATCTCCAAATCCGTTTCACTTAACAATTCATAGTGCTGATTAACTAAGTCGTGGAATCTCATGTTTGTCACTCCTTAAAGAAATAAAAAAGCTGTGACAGGAAATATCCCTTAACTCTCAAAAAAACAGATAATCAGTTCTTTAGAGGGACGAAAAATCTTTGTCACAACTTCTTTATAACATGAAATTCTTTCGGAAACAAAGCTTAGTTTAGCTCAGGCCAGTATTCCTTATTCACTTCTATCAAATCGTCTAAGATTTCTTTCGCAATCTTCGCACTTGGTACTGTCTTAGACAAAGTTAAGGCTTGCCACAGCTTTTGATATGATTTCTCGATATAGGCTTCAACAACCAATTTCTCAGCTGCAACCTGCTGCTCGATCATTCCTTTCTGGAAATTCGGAATCTCACCCATACACAATGGCTCGTACCCTCGTTTGCTGACAATACATGGCACCTCGACCATTGCGTCTTTATCAATATTGACGATTGCTCCATTATTTCGTACAATCAACAGCATTCTTTCATGCGTGTTATAGGCCAACGCCCCTGCGAGTTGAACAACGAATTCCGCATGTTCACCTGCTTCAATTGTCGTTCCTTCCGCTGTTCCAGCGGAGGCAATACGTTTACATTCTGCAAAGACATTTTTTTCTCGATGATCCATTACTTCATTTGCTCGTGTGTAATCGGGATTAGAATGAGCAACGACATAATCCGGGTAAAGATAATATTTCAAATACGTATTCGGGATAGTTTCCGGATCGACTGCATAGACATCTTTGGCCATTTGGAAGGTATCCATCCAGCTGGCTTCTGCCAATAACGGATTATTCAAGTCATCATTCGCAGCAGCATAGCCCCACTTTTTAACATGCTCTTTCAATCGCGGCAACAGGTCATTTCCTTCCTTATCACGCATTTCTGTCCACCAGCCAAAATGATTCAACCCATAGTAACGTTCAACGATTTCATTTTCGTTTTTCAACCCGAGAATATCTGCAATTGATTTTTTGATCGCTACTGGCATATCACAAATGTTGATGATTTTTGCTTTAGGGCGAAGAACGCGAGTTGCTTCGGCAACGATCGCCGCTGGATTTGAATAGTTCAACATCCAAGCATCCGGAGAATACCTTTCCATATAATCGATCAATTCGATGACTCCTGGAATCGAACGCATCGCATACGCCATGCCTCCCGGTCCACAAGTTTCCTGTCCTACTACGCCATATTTCAATGGAATCTTTTCATCCTTTTCACGCATTGGCAGCCCCCCAACACGAATATGCGCCATTACGAAATCAATATCAGTAAATGCTTCTGCAGGATCACTGGTTGCTGAAAATTCGATTTCCGGTGCTCGTTCTTTCACAATGACCGCACAAGCATCTGCTACGATTTTCTGACGCTCCGGATCATTATCATAAAATTTCAGCTTCCGCAAAGGAAACTTCTCTTGATTTTCGATCAGCATCATAACGATTCCTGCTGTATAAGTACTTCCTCCACCTGCAATGACGACTGATTGTTTTTTTAAACTCATATTTTTGACTTCCCTTCTATTCTTCTATTCCTAATGTGTCACAAACTTCTTCTTTAAATTGTTGAACGCCCATTCCAATAATCACCTGAACATTGTTGCCATTCAGGATGACCCCTTTTTGAGCAGAGATTTTTTCTAGTGTGGGAGCATCGACCTGATCAACGGCAACCACAGTGACTCTCAAACGTGTGAAACAGTTGGTAATTGTTTGGATATTGTCTTTTCCACCTAGACCTTGAATAACTAATGAAATGTCGTCTGGAGCTGTTTCTTCTACTATATGTTCATCTTCGGGTATCTCTGACAATTGAACGACGCCTGTCTCAAGTACCACTTCACGTCCCGGTGTTTTTAGATCAAACTTTTTAATTAGGAACATAAAAGTAAAGTACCAAATGACACCCATGATCAGTCCAACAATAATCACCAAATAAAACTTCGTGAGTCCTGGTGGCAATACCGCATTGGAAATGACTGTATCAATCAGTCCATACAGCATATAGGTTCTAGCACCAATCGCCCACAGAATCACTTCTGAAGTTGCCGTTAACAAGCTATGGACCAACCATAGCAATGGCGACGCAAATAGAAATGAGAAATCCAGCGGTTCAGTGATGCCTGCGACAGAACCAACAAACATCGACGGCAAAATCATTCCTTTGACCTCTTCCCGATTTTCCTTTCTAGCTGAATGAATCAACGCCAACCCTACTGCAATCGATCCAAATATTTTTACAAAGCCAAAGGTCGCAAAGCGTAGAGAAGAGTCTAATGAAGTAATTGTTCCAACATTCGCCATTTCCGCATAAAAGATATTCGCAGCTCCGTTATACACCTGTCCATTGATTTCTGCTGTTCCCCCTAATGCAGTAAAGCAAAACGGCATCCACAACAAATGATGCAGCCCTGTAGGAATCAAGAAGCGATTCCCGAACGCATAAAGGAAAACACCGAACAACCCAGCTGTCAAAATAACATTGGAAAGAGAACCGATCCACCCATTTACGACTGGCCAGATATAACACATGGCAATCGCCAAAATCAAAATGACTGGAATCAAAATAATGAAGGTAAAGCGTGAACCGCCATAGATACTCAAAAAGTCAACAAACTCTTTATCTGAATACTTGTTATGTACATAGGCGACTACACAACCAATCAACATCCCCAAAAAGACGTTCATATCTACAACCTGAAAGCCAAGAACCATTCCTTGCCCTGTCCCAAATAGCCCCATCTCGCCGGTTTCCGCCAACATATTATTCAAATCCAGCCATGCGTTGTTTGCGGCTAAGAAAAAGAGAAAAGCAATCAGCGAAATCAATCCCGCCTCTACTTTCTTTTTATCCGCCATTGATGAAGCAATCCCCACACAGAAAATAATTGCAAGATTATTCAGCATGGCATCCATCATCGTTTTAATCAATGTTCCAAAAGTTTGAATAATTTCCGGCATAAATTCTAATTGTAAAATAACTGAAAAAGCTAAAAACAACCCCATAACAGCCATAAATTTAATTGGCAGGATTGCCGATCTTGAAAATTTTTGCATACTGTTTTTCATTGTTTCTCCCATTGATTTACCTCCTGATTCATTTTGCAGTCATAAGAATACGGTTAACCCATTTATTCGATGGGTGTTCCTGATCTCACGATATTAGCGGAACACATGCAGCTAGCTGTCTAAAGAATAAATCTCCTATCTCCTACACCCTTAATCTACCATCAGCGAAAACCGCTTACAATGGCTTCACGCACTATTGGACCTAAGTCCATACGTTGAAACCACCCGAACAAAAAGTAAGTCATGCAAAAAAAGAGCGGACGATAATCAGAAAAATTCTCTGATCATCGTCCTGCTCTATTTTTAGAAGCTGTATTCCTTTTTCTTAAGTTGAATGCTTCATCAATCGATTGATATGCACTCCAAGATACACGATTTCTTCATCAGGAATCGTCGCTTGATAGACCTTTTCCAAGTACTCCTTGACCTTCGTTGCGGTCTCCATCGCCGAAGGGTACAAGGTCCACATTTGCTTATACAACTGATCCTCAGTATCTTCCAATAGTCCGTCTGAGTAATATCTTTCGACAAAAAAGCGAACATGCGTGATGAATCGTGTGTAGTGAATCGAATTTGTGTCAATTTCTTTTTGAATCGAATAGCGCACCATATTAACGATACCGCCAATCATTTTTGCATATTTGAAGCCATCCGCGTTCTCTGTATCTTCTGATTGAGCGTTGATTAGATGAAACGCGATGTTGCTCGCTTCTTCCTGCGGCAGCTCGATTGCATACTTTTCATTGAGTAGCTCCAACGCATGTTTACCCACTTGAAATTCTTGAGGATAATAGCTTTTGATCTCCCAGTATAATCGATTGGCTACCGTCAGACCTTCCTGTGCCCGTTCTACAGCAAAATGCAGGTGATCTGTCAAAGTAAGATAGAGGTTGCTGTTCAGCTTCTTACCCAGCTGTTTTTCTGCTTCGGCAATAATATCTCTGGTCACTTCAAAAAATTCAAAGGGAATCTCACCAACCAGCTCAACAATCTGAACCGATTTTTGTTCCTCTACCTCAAGAAAGATTTTATCTACCTGTTCATCGGGAATCTGATCGCCGATTTTTTTTCCAAAACCGATTCCTTTCCCCAAAGCAATCATTTCTTTGCCATTATTTTCAACAAGAACAACACTGGAATTCAAAACCTTTTTAATTGAAATCACCTGTCATCCTCCTTTTATTTTCTATTCATAGAGTGACGCACCATTTGTCTCAATGACTTTCTGATACCAATAGAAGGAATCTTTTCTCATCCGATCGTAGGTCCCATTTCCTTCATCATCTGCATCAACATAGATAAAACCGTAACGTTTGGACATCTGAGAAGTGCCTGCGCTGACCAAATCAATAGGCCCCCAGCTGGTATAGCCAATCAAATCAACGCCTTCATCAATGGCTTCCTTCATTTGTTTGAAATGTTCGGCGAAATAAGCCATGCGGTACGTATCATGAATCGTCCCATCTTCCAGCTTGTCGACTGCGCCCATACCATTTTCAACAATCATCAAGGGGACATTATACCGATCATACAATTCGATCAGTGAGATTTTCAAGCCCTTCGGATCGATTTGCCAGCCCCATTCTGTTGATGGCAAGTAAGGATTTTTAACTCCTAATACCGTATTTCCCGGTGTTCTTTCCGCATCTGGATCACCGGATTCTGCCATAGACATGTAGTAACTGAAGGAAACGAAATCCACTGTGTGTGCTTGAAGTATTGTCAAGTCTTCCTCAGTCATATTCAGATGTATCCCACGATTTTCTAAATCTTTCAAGATCATTTTTGGATAGACCCCTTTGACCTGCACATCGGCGTAAAAATTGTTCTCTAAATTTTTCTTCTGGGTCAATTCTACATCAAGTGGCGCACACGTCAATGGATAGGTCATCAGCTTTGTCAACATACAACCAACTTGACTGCCTTGAATTTTTTCATGGGCGGATTTTGTGACTAAGGCACTCGCGACAAATTGATGATGCAGTGCTTGATAGATATCTCTTTCCACCTGTCCCTCTTCACATTTGTCAGGGATGACACCGGCAGTTGTGAACGGGTGCCGATGAATACTGTCGATTTCATTGAAGGTCAACCAATAGTTTACGTACTTCCCAAAACGATCATAGCAAACATCTGCAAAACGGACAAAGTCATCGATTACTTTTCGATCGACCCAGCCATTATATTTCAAGCTTAGGAATACCGGCATTTCATAGTGGGACAGTGTCACGATCGGTTCGATGTTCAAGCGTTTCATTTCCTTGAATACCGCTTCGTAAAAGGCAATACCTTTTTCATTCGGCTCTGCTTCTTCTCCTGTCGGGAAAATCCGTGTCCATGCGATCGATAGGCGCAATGTCTTGAAGCCCATTTCGGCAAACAACGCCAGATCTTCTTTGTATCGATGGTAAAAATCGATGCCACGACGTTTTGGGTACCAAGTATCGGTCAAATCTGCTGCCGCCTTTTCTACAGCCTCTGTTGTTACTTCCATATGCGCGGCGTAATCTTTCACATCGACAGCAGGCTTATAGGTAGCCATATCTGCTACAGAAAGCCCTTTACCGTCAATGTTCCAACCTCCCTCTACCTGATTGGCAGCAATTGCGCCACCCCATAAAAAGTTCTCTGGAAATGTCTGTTTATTCATAATAAGCCCCTTCTCTATTTGAAAGAAACTACCCAAGTAACAGGCCGGTTCCTTTTTTTGTTTTAATGATTTCCTCTACACTAAACATGCTATTCCTAAATCGTTGTAACAGCCAATAAATCAGACTCGCTAGTCACTTCATTTTCTAAATTAAATGAGCTGACAGTATAACGGTCCTGGTTCGTTACAACACAGATCACCGTCGGATCAAAACCAGCTGCAGTAATTTTCTTCAAATCAAATTCAATTAGCCTCTGTCCACGCAGAACATAATCACCAGCCTTTACAAAGGAGGTAAAGCCTGCGCCTTCCAGTTGAACTGTATCGATACCGATATGGAACAATAGTTCTGCGCCATTTTTCAACTTCATTCCCACTGCATGATTGGTTTCAAAGATCATTGTGATTTCGCCCTCTTCAGGTGCAACCAGCTCACCGATCTCCGGAATAATCCCAACGCCTGCACCAACCATTCCGCTTGCAAACACATCATCTTTCACTTCACTCAAAGGGATGACTCTTCCAGCCACAGGACTAGACAGCAGCTCCATACCAACAGCTTTTTCTAAGTTTACTGCCTCTGTTTCTTCGACTTTTTTATCTTGGAATAACAGCAGTACAGCAATAAATGCTACAACAAAGGAGAGACCCAGTGTCGCAAAAGCCCAAATCAGGTTCATGGGATTACTCTTATCTGCAAACATTGTAATACTCGCCAACCCAGGTCCGACCAAAGCAAAAGCTTTGATTGCTACAATACCGGCAAAGCCTCCACCGATCAAACTCGCACCCATCACGCCATACAAGACCCGCTTATTCAAAATCGTTACACCATACAATGCTGGCTCCGTAATACCAAACATTGCAGAAATACCAGCAGAAATAGCTGTTGAACGCAGCTTTTTGTCCTTTGTTTTCACACTTACTGCAAAACACGCGCCTGATTCCGCAATATTGTGGGCTAGAGAAGCCGGTAGATAAAGCAGCTCCATGCCAAGCTCACTCATTGAAGAAACCGCATAGGGAATCATTGCTTTGTGCATCCCTGTCACAACCATTAATGGTAAAATTGCTGCCAATAAAGCGGTCGCCAGCCACCCAAATTGATTGTACAACGTGATAATTGCTGAAGAAAAGATCGTTCCGACATTGTAGCCCAATGGCCCCAAAATCAATAGTGCAACAGGTACAGTAATCAACAAACTCATCATCGGCACAAAGAATATTCGAATGGATTTAAGGGAGAAGCGTGTAAACAGCTTTTCCATCTGTGCATAAAACAGGACTGTCAAAATTGCCGGAAATACTTGTGAAGCATAGGCAATATTTTCTACACCGAAGGAGAACAGGGTTGCCCCTTCTGCCAACATTGCTGTCATCCCTGGTAAAATCAATGCACCAACTGCTGAAACAGCTACTAACTGGTTGACTTTTAATTTGTTTGCAGTCGTCATAGCAACTAAAATCGGTAAAAAGTATAAAGGTGCACCACCGATCAAATCAAGAATTTGATAGGTCTGACTCTGATCACTCATCACTCCGGAAATCGATGCCAACATCAACAACGATTTCAGAATCCCCCCACCCGCAATTGCTGGTACTAATGGTTGAAAAATAGAAATAATAAAATCTAAAATCACTGCTCCGATTTTTTGTTTTTCTTTTGGCTGCTCTCCATTATCACTTAATTCACCGAGAAGCTTCGTTACCTCGTCATATACCTCAACAACATCATTACCGATGATCACCTGACACTGGACATTCTGACGAACACCCATCACGCCATCTACCGCTTCAAGTTTCTTGATATCTGCTTTATTTTTATCCTTCAATGTAAAACGCAATCTAGTGGAGCAATGTTCCAAGTGAGAAACATTTTCTTTCCCGCCAATCAAGGTCACGATCTGCGTCGCCGTCTCTTTATAGTTCATGTTAGCTTCCTCTTTTCCTTAATATTGTTTGTACTTTCCCGGCCGAAGAAAATACAAAAAGACAGGACTTAAATAAATCGACATTCCGTATCTGCATAAAATCAGAAAGAGAATAACAACTTATTTAGGTCCTGCCTGCACTACCAGTCACATGCCTGTCTATTTGAGTGTATTCTAACATAGAAAAATGAAACCGTAAACATAAAAATAAATATTTTAGTAGAGTGATGGCAGAGATCATGAAATAGTTAGTACCAAAAACGGATGTGACATTCCTCCCCTTTTCACCTTACAAAGCTGTTAGCCTCAGCTCAGACCTAAGGTTGATTTCATTTGAAGCGATTCGTTGTATGATCATTTCGAAAGGATGATCACTATGAAAAAAACAATCACTCGACTAGGAATTTTTGCCATTATTTCGGGGGCATTTGTATTCGGAATAAACTTTGCTATGAATAAATACATGGAGGAAAACTATGGTGGCCCAAGCTATTATACAAAAATAACGAATCCACCCGAAGCCAGCGGTATCACTGATGGTACTCAATTTTACGAGTACGATCAAGTCGCCTACGATGAAAAAGGGAGAGAAAAAACAGTCCATCTGAAAGAATATCGACAAAAACCATTACGACTATCCGCCTATTTGAAAATGGTCGTCAACGAGGAAAAGGGCGTGACTTCATGGAAAGAAATCAGCGAGAAGGATCTGCCAAGCACTGTAAAAGAAAAACTGGCCTAACGGAGGAAGACAGATGATAGATTTTTTATTGGGAATAGCGATGGACTTTATTGAGGCCATGATCGAACTGTTTATGAGCTTCCTACTCGTTCCTTTTGATATACTCAGCGATATATTGAACAAGTTATTCAGTTGAATAATCCACAAGAAGAATTATCTGAAAAGCAAGTTGAAGGAAAAGCGTCTAGTATGTAACAGGACTTCCTTCAACTTGCTTTATTTTTGTTGTGCTATGACAAATGCCCATCCAAGAAAACGATGATCCTGCTTGTATATTTTTGAGAAAATCAACCTAAAAATTTCCTACGAACAGACCCCTTGATCTTCTCTTTCTTTTTTATAACTCTCTTAATTTTATTTAAAAACGATTGTCAGATACTTGGTCAACCAGTAAACTGATAGACATAAAAAGGTTTTAAAAAAGTTGGGTATAAAAAGGAGGATATTTTATGAATTCTGAACTGTTGGTTATTGAGCTGCTTTCTGAAAAGAGAAAAATCTTGCAGCATTACTGGAAAAATCATAGACGACTTTTACGGATCATGGCTATCACAGCCGTAATAGCTGCTGTATTTTTCTTCGGTGTTGCTACTTTTGTTCGCCAATATATCGAAAGCATCGTGCGTAATTATACTTATTTTCACAGGGCTGGACAGCTTTATCAGTTATCCTTGATTGTTGGTGGTATTGTGCTTATTGCCTGTTTCATTTTTAGCCTTACCAGCTTTGTAAAAATGCGGTTTTTGGCTAGGAATTTTCCTGCATGGCTGGAAAAACAAGTCGCTGCAATTTTTGCCATCACTTCCGTTAAACAGGATAAGGATTATTACTATCTCTATTCAGCTAAAAGCGGGAAAAGCCACCCGATCGTTAAAAACTCCTGTCAGATACTGAGTACAACACTGGATGGTCAGAAAATAATGATTGGCCAAACGCCAACATTATTAGGCTTTTATCAAATAAAGCTGTTTATGCTGGATGAAGAAACTGTGATCGCTGTTGATTATGGGAAAAAAGACCAAGGTTTCCAACAAAAACTGCGGGTTTCATTTGGAACACTTCTGGTTCTTGGCTTTGTCGGCATCTCTTACTATGCTCTCAGACCAACTTCCTTCGAAGAAGCTCAACGTATCGCGCGTACGTTGGAAGGGTTTGACGATGTGGAGCAACAGGAGACCGCTTCCAGTTCCGAACCAGATAGGGTCAATGAGGAGCAGCTTCTGCGACAACCTGCGGGATTCCCGAAGCATCAAGCTGAAAAGGAGAACAGTCTATACATCGATCAAGCGGCCGATGAACTCTATATGACAACGGATAAGGGAACAACTTGGCGATTTGTGCCGATCAAGCCTGATTGGCTGAGAGGAGGAGACTACACGCTCACGACAGGTGAAGTTCCTTACGGCTATTGGATGGATGACACCTATGAGATCGATCCAAATTTTTCATGGTTTTTATATCCTTCCGATGACGGCGTTCATCTACTGACGTCCGCAGATGCTGGCTTATCTTGGCAAAAGCACACGATCAGTGAAGCTGTTGGTCCAATCCGCTATCGTAAAATGAGCTTCTCCCCCGACGGCTCTAGCGGCACAGCGATTTTCTGTACAACAGATAGCATGTCTAGTGAGAACATTTTTGTTTACCATACAACAAACAAAGGAAAAAACTGGCAAAAAAGTGACGTGACCACTATCAATCAACCCATTCAACATGCTAGCTTTGTTTCTCAAGAATTGGGATTCATCGCTACTCGCACGACAATTTATTATACTCATGATGGCGGAGTCTCCTTCAGCAAAGCAATACTGCATATGCCAGAAGAATATGCCTTAGATGGATTGGACATTTTTCAATCACCGGATGAAGTCTCTGAACTCAGTCCCAATGTTCTTGAAGCAAGCTTTAATTTATTGAAACAAACCTCTGAGTACGGAAATGACATGTATGCCTGCTTATTCCGATCGGAAGACAATGGGAAGACATGGTCCTTCATCAAGGAAGTCTCTCAGATAGATATTGTGAATTAAGTCATGAATAGCAAATAAGCAGTCGCTAAAGCTACATCAATCCTATTAAATAACCCGTAATACAACGAAATAGAAATCTCGGTTAAGCCCATTCTGTTCACCGAATGTATTGAGTAAAACACCCGAATCGCTGAAATGCTGTCAGAGATCCGGGTGTTTCCTATTTCTACTTATTATTTTTCGTATAAATACAGCTCTTTCAGCTTTTCAATCGATTCTTGCGTCATCCCTAACGCTTCGATTGCATAGGTTTCCATTGTGCCATAGGTTTCTTCCATCGCTTGGAAAGCACTGTCCAGATAAGTGGCTTTTGTCTGTTGCAAGGAAGCCAGATAATCCAAAACAAAAGAATCATCCGTATATTGCTTATAGATAGCCATTCGTTTTTCATTTCTTGGACGATTATAGCGGTCCGTCAAAAAGTAGTCCGCATAGATTGTTTCACGATCCACGCCTAGTAATCCTAGAATGATCGCTGCCGCCCAACCCGTGCGATCTTTCCCGCCTTGGCAATGAAACAAATTTGGCACTTCTCCTCGCAGCAATATCTGCATGAACTCCGCATAAGCTTCCTTCGCTTTTGTAGAAAGTACCAGCTCTCGCATCTGGCCAACCATTTGCTGCTGCATCTCGACGAGCTTTTCCTGACCCGCTTTCGTTTTTGCTAACTCAACGAGTTTTTCTACCTTTTGCTTGTCTTTGTTAGATTTATCAGAAGGTGTTTCACTGGCTTTTCTAGCTACAAGCGCATGCGGATCGAATTCGTAGTGATGGCGCTCACCAACTGCAATATCCGGATTCAAACGGATTTCTGCCGGAGAACGCAAATCGATCACTGAAGCTAGCTTCATATTCTTCAAATACGTCCAATCTGTACTATCCAAATGATCGGGCGCATCCGAGCGATAGATCAACCCCCACTTAGTCATACGCCCATCAACAGTCGAATAACCGCCTAAGTCCCGACAATTGTAAAGACCAGCGACTGGAATACGCCGTTCCGCGCCTAAATAATGGTCTTCTCCTAAAACCGTTTGATAAAATGTGCGTTTCATTTTAAGTTCAATTACCGGCCCTGCTACCCCCTTTTCAAAAGTACAACGTATCTCCTTTTCTTTTGTGTCTCCGTTCAGGTCACTTGTAATATAGACAACTAGATCACCCGAAAAATCTGCCTTCAAATCAAGAAACAATTCGTCTTCTTTTCTATATACTTCTATCATTTTCATCATAATTACAGTGTACCTTGTTCTGCTTCTAAATCAACAGTATTTTCATTTTTTTCAGCTTCTTCCAGTACGGCTTGCTCCTGAGCGGTCTCTTGAAGATCCAGTTTTTTCATAAATGGCAGATAAAGAAGAACGACTGCCACAAATTGAATCAACTGAACGACCAACCCTTGCCAACCTCCGGCCATAAACCCAGTCAGGAAGGTCGGGAGATTTCGCGGAACACTCAAACTGGTAATTGGCAGAAAACCAATAAGTGTTGCTACATAGGCAATAGCGATACACAACGGTGCTGCCAGCGTCAACGGAATAAACAATACCGGATTCAAAATCTGTGGAATACCAAACTTCATTGGCTCTGTGATACCAAAAACACTCGGAACAATCGATACTTTCCCAATAGACTTGAACTTCTCACTCCGACAAACAAAAATCAATATCACTGCCAGGGCCAAAGCACGTGGTCCTTTGTAAGCATCCAAGAAAAAGGAGTTGATCACGTTTTGCGCTGTCTCTCCAGCCGCAACAGCTTCCATATTGGCATACGCCTGAGAAGCATATAAAACGGTAATAATCGATGCGGTGACATTACTTCCATGAATACCGAACCACCAAAGCAATTCAGAAAGAAACATGATGAACAATGCGGACCAAATCGTACCACCCAATGTCTGTAACGGTGCCTGTAGAATCGTATAAATAAAATCATGCACATTTCCGTAGGATGTGCTGGAGAACAATAAACTCACAATAATTGCCAAAACAAACAGAATAGCTGCGGGTACAATCGCTTCAAAGGTTTTGGATATAAACGGCGGTACACTGTCGGGCATTTTAGGTGATAATTTCTTTTCTGAGAGCTTTGCAAAAGCCCAAGTAATAAAGATCGAGACGATCATCCCGACGAAAATCCCTTTTGATCCCAAATAACCTAGTTCAATTGCTTGTACAGGCTTTTCAGCCCCAACATCAAAATTGGTGATCGGTGTGACGATCAAAAAACTTGCGACAGCTAAAATCATGGATGCCGGTACATCGCTCTTGATTTCTCTTGCCAAAACATAAGACATCCCCAACACGATATACAGAGCAATAAAATTACTGGTGATCGTTGTTCCGATCGTACAAGCCTGATTGATAATATCCGGAAGATTCGGAATCATCTGCACCACCATCAGTAAACTGCCGACAATCGTAATCGGCAAGGTCAGCATCATCCCATTAGCAACAGTTTTAATAATCAAATTATTCGAAAATTTCACAATCATTTTATTCAGCTTTGGTCCAAATGAACTCTTTTCTTTTGCCATGTTTACACTCCTTTTTTACTTGTTCTCGATTGCCGCTTGGGCAAGCTTAAATACTTTTTCCCCATTCATCATCCCATAATCCATCATATCGATGACTTCGATAGGAATACCAGGATATTTTTGTTCGACCTCTTCTTTCTGAAACCCGATCTGAGGACCCAAAAGGATGATATCTGTTCCAGCCACGTAATCCTCTAGTTCACTTAATCCATAAGCTTCGATATCTGCTTCAATTGCTTGCTTTCCTGCATACTCCTTCATTCGATTGACTAACATTCCCGTAGACATACCACCTGCACAAGCTAAAATAATTTTCATGGGCGCTCTCCTTCTTTCATCAATGTGACATGCTTTTTCAACTCTTTCAATTCCTCATGAACTGTCGTAAATTCAACAGCTAAATCGATCGTTGTGATCGCAGACATCAAATGATCTTCACCATGGACCATAAATAGAGTTAAATCAATTGGTGTTTGCTCATCCGAAGCAGCACTTAGGATTTTCGCATGAGTATGGTGCGCTTCCTTTAGGTTACTTCTTGCTTCTGTCATCAGATGTTCTGCCTCTGAAAAATCGCCTTGCTTTGATGCACGAATGCTTTGCATAGCCAAGGACCGCGCATTGCCAGCATAAACAATGATCTGCATTACTTCGTTTTCCATTCATTTCCTCCTTTCACCTTCACATATTCTCTATAAGCAATTCCTATGCCAACACACTAAAATTATTCACTGCTGTATGATATTCACAACTTTACTCATCGTATAAAAGCCTCTATTTCTCCGTTTTAATCCCTATTTTAAAAAATGTCTGACTGTTATAAAAGACTTTTCTCTATTCAAAAACAAAACACTTTATCCGTTTTTCTGATAAAAAGCAACGAAGTGTGTCGTCTGCAACACACTTCGGAAAACAAAACACACAACTTTGACAGAAGCACCTAAAGCGTTTACAATCTATCTAATATGAACAAAGTAGGAGGAAAACGATGGGAAGAATCGAAACAATCTATCAATACATAAAAAAACTCCCTGAAGGAACGACAGTGACCGCACAGGAAATCGCTAATCAGCTACACATAGACAGAGCCAATGCCAGCAGTGATCTCAACGCCTTGGTCAAGCAAGAACGGTTAAAAAAAGAAGGAAGTCGTCCGGTTCACTTTTCATTGCCCGAGCAGCAACACCTCTCATCTATCGATCCTTTCAGCTTAAAAAATCCCAGTCTGAAAAATAGCATTGAACAAGCCAAGGCTGCTGTTTTATATCCGCCACAGCGGATGCATATTTTACTCAGCGGACAAACCGGTGTAGGTAAAAGTATGTTTGCGGAAGTGATTTACCGCTTTTCCCTGGAACAGCATCGAATCGCTCCAACGGCTAAACTGATCACCTTCAATTGTGCCGATTACGCAAGTAACCCACAGCTGATTCTCGGTCAGCTTTTTGGCGTGTGTGAAGGCGCTTATACAGGAGCTGTCGTCAGTCGCACTGGACTGATCGAAGAAGCGGACGGCGGTATTCTTTTCCTTGATGAGGTCCACCGTCTCAGTCCGGAAGCACAGGAAATGCTTTTCACCTTTATTGATAAAAAAGTGTTTCATGCTTTAGGTGAAACCTCCTTTGACAGAACAGCTGATGTACAGCTTATTTGTGCGACAACAGAAGATATCGACTCAGCACTTTTACAAACCTTTACCCGTCGAATCCCGATGAAAATCCATTTACCTTCTTTGGAAGAGCGGGGATTAAATGAACGGCTCAATCTTATTACAGATTTTTTTAGTGACGAAGCACATAACTTAAACCGTAATATAAAGGTTTCAATGAACTCTCTTCGTGGCCTTCTCAGTTATCCTTGTCCAAGTAATATTGGACAATTGAAAACAGATGTCCAGCTGCTGTGCGCGCAAAGCTATGCTCGTTCTCTTTCCAGTAAACAGGAAGCCTTGACGATTACTAGCTATGATCTACCTGACACGATCAAAGAGGGACTCTATTCTTCTGAGAAAAGAAGTGATCTGTGGAAGCTGACTGCCGCTTACTCGACCCGTTTTGTCGACTTTCAAAAGGATCAGGAAAACCATTTGCCTTTTTCGCAAAACGAGCCACACGATATTTACCAATTGATCGATCACAAAATCACTGATATGGAAAAAATTGGTTTGAACGCCAAAGCGACGAAAGAAGTGGTTGATATGACGATTCAAGATTTCTTCCATTCTTTGAGTACACATACAACCGACAACAATGACAGCGTCGTCAATTTGGTCGGTCATGAGATTTTCAGTACAGCAAAACGTTTTTTGACAGCAGCCTCGACGCATCCTGACAGCTACTCAGATAGTGTAGTATCAGGGTTAGCCATCCACCTGCACAATCTGTTAACGCGTATCAAAAGCGGACATCGGATCATCAATCCCAAGCTGGATGAAATCAAGCAGCAGCAAAAAATGTATTATGATATCGCAAATAAGAATAAAGAAATCATCGAGAACGATTTAGCCATTAAACTCCCCGATGACGAAGTAGGATTTTTAACATTATTTCTAATTCCACAAATCATCAATGAGGAAACTGCTAAAGTCAAAATACTCGTTGTTGCCCATGGAGAAGCGACTGCCTCCAGTATGGCCGATCTTGTCAATGACTTGTTAGGAAATCAAGCAGTAATTGCTTTCAACATGCCATTAACCTGCAAACCGAAAAGTATGCTGGTTGAAATCGAAGCTTATCTGAGTCAAATCCCAAATACAGATATTCTTATACTATCTGATATGGGCTCACTAACAAATTTTGCAGATGAACTTCAGAAAAATACAGAGAAGCACGTGCGATGTGTGGATTTAGTAAGTACCTTACATGTCCTTGAAGCCAGTCGAAAAGCTCATCTTGGCTACACCCTGAATGAAATCGTTACAGACATTCGCAAGATTACTCATATGGAAGAAACAGCTAAAGAAGGCGAAACAACAATTTCCCCGAAGAAGAGCTTTATTCTGACTGCCTGTACAACGGGAAGCGGCTCTGCACGATTATTAAAGGAGCTGTTGAACAAGCAACTGAACCGGTACGATGATTTTGTTGAAATTCGGTCATTCCAGATAACAGATGAAGCGATGCTCGAAAAGGAACTGTTATCTGTAAAACAGCAAGGAGAAATTCTTTGTTACGTGAGTACCTTCAAAATCACAACCCTTCGCTGTCCCTATTTTAATGTTTCTCAAGCGTTTAACAGTGATGCTTTGGAACGAATGCAACAGCTGATTGATTTTGACTTTACCTCAAATCTGGCCATTCAAAATGTTGCGCCCCTGATTCAAAATCTAGACGGGACGATTCTTTTGGAAAATATCAAAAACTGGATCATTGCCGTAGAGCAACAATTGGCGTTGGAGATTTCAACTGAAATAAAAATCGGCCTGATGTGCCACCTTGCTAGCGTGATCGATAGTTTGAAGCAGAGCAGCCAGTCCGTTTTTGAACAACTAGTCACCCCTGTATCGGACACTGAGCAACGTCTATACAATGAACTGCGTTCGCTTGAACTGATTTATAGTGTCACTTTTTCACAGGAAAATTTCGACCATGTATTAGCCTATATATTTAAACAAAGATTTGATTTGTAGCTTTTTATTGAAGGACTCTGTATCGTCAAAAATACAGAGTCCTTTTTTCATGTCCCTTTCTGACATGCTTCTATCTTTTTCCGCTTATACTTTACTGCTTTTCCAACGCTTTTCCTGAACGGCTTTTGACTGGAAGCATCACTTCAAAAATCTGTTGTTCTTGATTCGCTGTAGCAATCTCATCCTGCCACGCCAATTCCCATATATCCCCATCGACCACCAAGTCATGTTCATCCAGATACTTCTTGAAACGATCACTGAAATCGGTCAACTGATGAATTTCATCTTTGACAAAGCCAGAAAGGTAATAGCCTGCTGGGCGAACAATAAGTTGATTATCTGAGTACAACGCTACCCGTTCCTCTGGTATTCGGATCAAGGCCCGATAAGGACCTGTATGAATATTTTCCTCTTCAATCACACGACCATCCACTAAAAAACCGATTGGATAGCCGCTGAAAATATCTCTAGATTGTATCAAAGCATAGAAACGGGAATACACTTGAAAGGCCAAAGAACCGTCTGTTGGTTCAATGAGTTCAGAAACGACAAAATGCTCCTTCTCTCGATAATCAAGAATCAGTGCCTCAAAATCAGCAGCTTCTATTTTTTCATGGCGACTGATATAGCTATCCAATGCTGTACGAATCTGTTCCAGTTCCTGAATTTTTTTAGTCACCTTTTCTCTTTGATTCAGCAACTCTTTTTGAGTGTATTCAGGATTGCGTCGTTTTAAAAAGGTTCGTATCTCATCTAATGGCATGTTCAATGCCTTCAAAATCAGGATCACATCGATTTCTCCATATTGATCAAACGTGTAATAGCGATACCCATTTTCTCCAATTTTTTTTGGTTTAAATAAATCGATCTGATCGTAGTAAATCAATGTCCGGCGACTAACCCCCGCATATTCAGCAACCTCACTGATTGATAAAAATTTTTCCAAAAAAATTCACCTCCACCACTTGACTGTAACGTAACGTTACAGTTTATTCTATATGAATCACACGAAAAAATCCATTGCACGAACAGTGGTAATTGACATACGTACGAACAATTACATTTAATTTTCGTTGTATTCATATACATGAATCACACGAAAAAATCCATTGCACGAACAGTGGTAATTGACATAAGTATAAACAATTACAATTTATTTTCGTTGCATTCATATACATGAATCGGACGAAAAAATCCACTACGCGAACAGCACCAATTGCTCTAACTACGAACAATTGGCTCTTCTATTTCATCGTATTCATAAAATATGGATTACTGAAAAAAGAGAACAAGCCGACCCTTTCTTGGTCGCTTTTCATCTAATACGGGAGGCCTATTTCCTTTTTATCTAGACTGCTAGGGAATCAAATAGCGGACCACCCAAAAAGAGAAGTCATGGTATTACTCGATTGACTTCCTCAATAGAAAGAAGGAGGAAAAAACAATGCAACAACTAAAATTATTTTCTAAAAATCATTCCAAAATAGTATTCGGAGTCGTTCTTCTAATGGTTTTACAATCCTTTGGAACCTTGCTCGTTCCCCACTTTGTCGCAAGCATTATCGATTACGGGATACTTGAAAAGGATAGACAGGCCATTTTGATCTATGGCGGCTGGATGCTGTTAGCAGCTTTGCTTACCGGTGTCCTTTCTATTTTATCCAGCTATTACTCCGCACATCTGGCCGGTAAATTCGGTCATTTTTTGAGAAAAAAATTATTTAAAAAAACGCAGGAGCTATCTGTCACAGATGTTGAAGCGTTCGGTACACCGACACTTTTGGCACGAACAACTAGTGACATCAACAACATTCAACAGATTCTTATGATGACGCTGCAAATGATCCTTCCGGCACCATTGATCGTCCTTGCTTCGATCATTTTGACGGGTACAGTTTCCGTCAAGATGATTTGGATACCGATTGCGGCAATTATCCTGTTCTCAGTCATTGCTTTAGTTGTTATTCGTAAAGCTATCCCGCTCGCTGAGGTTATGCAGAAAAATGTTGATAAAATGATGCGCATCCTAAGAGAGATGTACACAGGCGTCAAAGTAATTCGAGCATTTGACAAAGGACAGGATGAAAAAGCTCGTACCGATCAAGCATTTACGGACTATTCGATCGTTATGATTCGTGTCAACAAGCTGTTTGCTGTTCTCAATCCAACCGTCAATCTGGTCATGGGGCTATCAATGACTGCTATCCTTTCCTTTGGTGGTTGGTTGAGCGGTGCTGGAAATCTGCCCGTCGGAAGTATCACAGCAATCATTGAATATACCGTCCTCAGTCTCTGGTTTATGACTATGGCTGCAATGGTCATCGTAATGATTCCAAAAGCATTGACCTCTTTGAACCGAATCGAAGAAGTCCTCTATACAGAAAATGAGATCAGTGACGGAACTGAACACTTCAGTGAACAGTCTACAAGCATTGTCGCAGCCTTCGACCATGTTGATTTTGCCTATGATGGCGCGGAAGAGCCGGTTTTAAAGGATATTCATTTTAACATTCACCGCGGACAAATCACTGCGATCGTCGGCGGAACTGGTTCAGGAAAAAGCACGATTGCCAAAGCCTTACTTCGTTTGAAGGATGCTGCGCAAGGCTCTGTCAATTTTCTTGGAAAAGATGTCCGTGAAGTTACTCAAGCTGAACTGCGAGATAAAATCAGCTATGTACCTCAAAAAGCCCTACTTTTTAGCGGAACCATCATGGATAATTTTTTGTTTGGCAATCCTAATGCGGAGCTTGAACAAATAGAAATGACAGCAAAAGTTGCTCAGGCAAAGGATTTTATTGAATCCTTGCCGCAACAATACCAGTCAGTCGTCGCTCAAAAGGGTAGTAACTTTTCCGGTGGTCAAAAGCAACGGCTGAGTATTGCTCGAGCATTGATCAAGCCAGCGGACCTTTACTTTTTCGACGACAGCTTTTCAGCCTTGGATTACCAAACAGATGCCAACCTACGAAAAGCACTCAAAACGTACCTAAAGGAAACAGCTGTCGTCATCGTTGCCCAGCGAATTTCTACCATCAAAGATGCGGATCAGATTATCGTTCTTGATGAAGGGAAAATTGTTGGTAAAGGCACGCATCAGCAATTGCTGGAAACCTGCAAAACCTATCAGGAATTTGCCGTATCACAAGGAATGGAGGGAAGTAGCCATGACTAAAAAAAATCATAAAGAAACAATGGATACGCCAAAAGAATTAAAACAAACAAGCCGCAGACTCCTGCAGCTTTTGAGCCAACAAAAAAGTAAGTTCACCCTGATTATTTTCTCCGCCTTCTGCTTCTCTACACTGATGGCTGTTACGCCATTGATCTTAGGGTGGGGATTAGATAATCTGATTGCTCTGATCCGTTCCGAAAGCTTTACTTTCGAAACCTTTGTTTTGGAATTAAGACTACCGGTTATTTTGCTGCTTGTAGGCTGGGGATTGATCAGTCTCTTTTCTCTCTTGCAGGAGTACACGATGGCCAGTGTCAGTGAAACCTTGATCCTGACCTTGCGTAAGCAAATTACAGATAAACTAAATAAGCTACCTGTTGGCTTTTATGACCAGTACAAAACAGGGGATATTCTTAGCCGAACGATCTTAGACCTTGATAAAGTATCTGAGGTACTTCAGGTCGGTTTGATGCAGCTGATCACTTCTATTATCAGTATCGTCTTTGGTGTGGCCGCTATGCTGATATTAAGTCCACTATTGACGATCGGTATTTTGTTGATTCTATTGATCAGTAGTTATACAACAAAGAAATTGGCAATGAGGAACCAACAGTATTTTGCAGAGAATCAAGAAGCGCTAGGTGCCGTTGGAGCTAAAGCAGAAGAGCTTTATTCCGGTAATCTGGTCATAAAAGCTTATAATCAGCAAGCCATGGTTCAAGAAGAAATGGATAAACTAAACGACCAACAATTCGAGGCGTTTAAACGAGCTCAGTTTGTCAGCTTTGCCATTAATCCATTGATTCGTTTTATCAACCAAATCGGCTTCGTGATAAGTGCCGTTGTCGGTGGATTTCTAGTTATCAGCGGTCAGCTATCGATTGGATTGATCCAAGCCTATCTCCAATATATCAATCAGGTTTCTGAACCAGTAACTCAAGCATCTTATATCATCAACACGCTGCAAAGTGCCCTAGCGGCATTGGAACGGATTTTTGAAATCTTGGATGCACCGGAGGAAGTCGAAACAGACACACCGTTACCAGTTCCCGAAACGGTTGATGGCGAAGTTGCTTTCGAGCACATTGCTTTTGGCTATACACCAGAGAAACAGCTGATGAAGGATGTCAGCTTTACCGTCAAACCTAAGCAAAGTGTGGCGATTGTCGGACCGACCGGCGCAGGGAAAACGACTATGATCAATTTGCTGATGCGTTTCTATCCATTGAACGGCGGACAGATCACGGTCGATAATGTGGATATCACACGCTATTCTTCTGCAGGCATTCGTCAAAAATTCGGGATGGTGCTGCAAGACACTTGGCTCTATCAAGGAACGATTGCTGAAAATATCGCCTATGGAAAGCCCAATGCAACACGTCCAGAGATCATTGCTGCAGCTAAAGCTGCTCAGTGTGACCACTTCATCCGCACGCTGCCTCAAGGATATGATACCCTGATTTCCTCAGAAGGAAATGAAATTTCTCAAGGGCAGCAACAGTTATTGACGATCGCTCGAGCAATATTGGCTGATCCAAGTATTTTGATTCTGGATGAAGCGACCTCCAGTGTAGATACACGGACAGAGAAGCTGATTCAACAAGCGATGGATCACCTCACTCAGGGACGAACAAGCTTTATCATTGCCCACCGCCTATCAACAATCAAAAATGCCGATCTGATCCTTGTCATGAAGGACGGCGATATTATTGAAAAGGGAACCCATCAACAGCTATTGAATCAGGAATCTTTTTACGCCAATCTATACAATAGCCAATTTGCCTCGACATAAAAGACACTATACAAAAGAATTGAGTCCCCCCTTTTTGGTTGCTAGCGCTAAACAGAACGAAAATAATCGACTGACAAGCCACACTCTGTCATATTAAAGAATGCAGAGTGGCTCGTTAATCAATTATTAATCAAGTTGATCTTGAGGGATAAACTAGGCTATTCTACTTCTTTATTCTTGTGATTATTCGTTACATGTAGACAAACACTAATCATTGAGTAATAAATTATTTCTATAAATAGACTAGCCACTTTTGGATTTTTTACGGAAGATGTACTGCCAATTTTCAAATGGAAGCAAAATAAATACAATCATCTTTAATTCGTATAAATAATCATCAAATATTTTTTCTAATATTTTCTCCCACTCTCGGCACTGTAAAACTATTTATTTATAAACGAAAAAAGCTTTCGCTCAGCCAATCGGTTATTCTGAGACTTCATCCCGTTCTTCATTTACATGATCATCTAACAGTAACGCTTCTTTTATTTCCGTTTTCGTTTCCATTTGAAAACCAAACTCATTCTCTCTATCACTAAAAGTAAAGCTAGTCATCAACGAATCATTATCAAAAGGGTCTTTCTCTTGAACAAATTTATTAGAGTTCGACTCAGCGGAAAAATTGCTAAATTGTTCCTTCGCTGGCTTCTCGCCTTCAATGCTTGCTTCTTTCAATTTAGAAAATTCAGATGGATCAGTTTTTTCAGCCTCTTTTGCTGGCTTCGGACCATTGCCACCTACACTAACAACCGATGCTTGATAAAATGGATCGTTTCTTCTTCGCTTCAAGACAAACAGATAGCCGCTGAAAAGAAGAAGGCTACTAACCGTTAGTAGTATACCGGTTTTTAACCCAAGTGGCAGATAGATAAACGCAACTGTATGGGTTCCTGTAGGAATAGTCACAGTCAAAAAGGCATCCTTAAAACGAGGTATCTCAACTTGCTTTCCATCTACGGAGACTGTCCAGCCTTGATCATAGGGGATTGTAGTAAACAATACTTGCTCTTCGTCGGTTACCACCTCAGCCTTTGCCGTACGTCCAGAAACAGTGAAAGCAACCCCCTTTTCTTGAATCGTGGTAGCCGCTTCTTCAAACAAGTCAATATCCAGTAAAGCGATATCCGGTGTCAAAAAACTGAATACGGTACCACCTGTGAAAGTCGCTGAAAATTCTATGGTTGTTTCTTCTTCGTACATTCCCAAATCGTAGTATTGACCCGTCATGTTGATTCGAGTCTTTTGACTGGTCCCATTAACCTTCAGCTCAATATTCGCTGTCTCCAGATCCTCGTAGTTATAGGGATAAAGGCTGAGATAGGCCTGTTTTCCTGCCGGAATCACAGCTTCCCAAGTGACGATTTTCTTTGAATGTTTCTCTTCATCCTCCGCCCGATAGGTCTCCAATCCTTCAGATTCTTCCAACTCGACATTGTCCAGTTCCACCATCTCCGGCTCAATAAAAGTGTAGTAGTCAAAGTCTTTCTTTGCCAGTTGATTGAATAAAGAGGTCTGGCTTTGTACTTTCCCTTCCTCATAGACCTGCTCATCTGTCAGTACACCTAAGGGCATCGCATACGTATTTTCATAGAGCGCATACTCGCCACTTTCTGCTTTCTTAGTAAAACCAAACTTATGCATGTCTTCTTTGGTCAGGTTGTATTTGATCCCTGAAATAACATCCATTAACAATGTATTGTTCAGATAACTGATTTGTAGATTTGTGTCCCAAGAACGATACCCTAAATCATGTAAGTAGGACAATGAATGCCGATTTCGGATAGATGAAAACATGGACACGCCACTATAACCATAAGCCAAGCTATCATTTTTTGTCACTGGATCTAAGGTTTCCATACGATAGAAGGACTCATTTTCTGCCTTTGTCTGCGCCACCAAGTTCTTGATCTCCTTATGAGAGCTGTTATATAGCGCAACTGTCGGATAAGACCACTCGCCTTCAATGCCGGAAAAAATACCGTACGTATTGATCCCGCTCTCTACACTAATAACAAGAACAAACAATACGCCTAGCCATTTTGTGTAGCGCTTTTTCTGTAAAAACAAGAGACCCAAATAGCCAAAGCAGAGGATCACTGTCACCCCAAAGGACAATATAGTCACATAAGTGTAGGACCCACTGTACGAACCGACTAATTTGACACCCGTAAACAACAAGACCAGTATGAATACATTATTCAACAGCCGATCGATTCCCTGTTTGTCCAGTCGCTCCCAGCCATAACCTGCTAAAGCAATCACTAGAAAAGAAAAGCCGAAGCTATAACGAAACGGAAACATGTTCGGCGTGTGCAGACCATGCCAGAACAGATTCAACGGCTCCCAGTAGAAGCTGAGAATCAGAACAGCGAATAAACCGCCATAAACCAACTTCTCTCGTTTCGTGGTCTGTCTACTGACAAAGAAATACAGACAGAGGATCAAAGACAGTAACCCAACAAATACAAAAGGGACTGCCCCAAACATCGTTGTATCATAGACCCCTACGAAATTCTTGGCAATCAAGTCCAATGGACCGGTGCCATCGGTCAGGATCGTTTGGACCTTCGACATCGCTTCCCCATTGTTTTTCAAATCCAAAATGGCGGGCAACACCATCGCCATGGATGCCCCACCTGCTAATAAGGAGGTCGTCAGATACATAACGATCGGCTGTTTTCGTTGCCCTTTTTGCAACAATAGTGCGCGTGCACAGAAATAAAGGAACGTAAAGAACCCGGCCATGAACGCCAGATAAAAATTGGAAATAAATAACAAGACATAACTAACAAACAACAGTGCTGGTTTTCGTTTCTCCAGTACCCGATGAATCCCCAGAATGATCAATGGCAAATAAATGAAGGTATCTAACCACATCACCATCTCTGAAAAGGCCAAGGTAAACCCCATCAAACTATAGGAAATACTCAGCCCAACAGGCCCCCATTTCGGCAGCTTGAAGGTCTCCAAGCTGTAATAACAAAACGCCAAACCGGAACACCCGAATTTAAGCAAGGTTAAGAAATAGAGAAATTCCGGCATCTGCTGGTTATCAAAGAAATACACCAGTGGTGTAAAAATCCCCCCTAAATAATAGGAAATAAATGACCAGTAGTTCAAGCCAAATGAAGCATACCAGGTATAGAAGATACTCTCCTCTCCCTTTAACATGGTATTATAGCTGGCAAAGAAATTGCTCAGCTGACTGAAGGAATCACTAGCCATGATGCTTTTTTCACTGCCTGGATAAATCCCAATCAGACCATAGGCAAGAATCAAAATGACAACTGGCAAGGCAAACCCCAAAAACAGCCATCGTCCCTTTTCATTTATAAATGTGTTTCCTTTTTTATCCATATGTCTTCCTTTCCCTTTCAATGTCTCTTCACAAGTAATTGGGTATTCATTTAACGAAGCAATCCAATCGAAGCAAACGGAAAGTAACGAAAAACAACGATTCCTTCGATTTGCTTCTTCGAAATCAGCCCAAAACTCCGACTGTCATTTGATTGAATCCGATTATCTCCTAAGACAAAATAGTGATCTTCCGGAATTTCTGTCAATCCAGTCAATGCATACTGAACCTCGTAAGCAATAGATACTTTGAGCGTTCCATCCGGTAAATCATCCGTATCTGGGGAGAAGGACTGATCTCCGTTCAGATAGAGCGTGTTCTCCCCTACTCGTATGGCATCTCCAGGCAACCCGATGACTCGCTTGACAAACGATTTTCCTGGTTGATCCTTCGGTTCAAAGGTAATCAGATTATAGCGTTGCAGCTCTTGTGTCCTCTGAATGATGATCCGATCTCCATCTTTCAAAGTCGGGGCCATCGAAACACCATCAACTGTATGCTTTTGAAACGCAAATAAAAAAAAGAGAATCCCAGCAAGAAACATCACCAGTAGACCATTGATCAGCCATGACTGCGGTTCTTTGGATGCCTGTTTCTGCGTGCTTCTCTTTTTTCTGTAGGGTCTGTTTCCAGCACCCTTTTTTCGTTTTCTTCTATTATTTTTTTGTTCCATTCCGTTACTCCTTATAAGTAAGAACCTAAAGTCCGCTCAGTTTATGAAAAGGAAACAGCCTCATTTTAATCACACCAATGATTTGTGTTTTCTTCACCGTCCCATAGTCCCGACTGTCCTGTGCATACGTCCTATTATCCCCCATCACAAAGTATTCTTCCTTCGGAATCACCGTTTCTCCGATCACTTGAGACAAGGTGAAATCTGGTGTAAGGATCATCCCCATTTGATGGCTCTCATATAGTTTCTTCTCTAAGAAGCGCTCCACCTGATAGATATCATTGACAAATAGCTCGTCATTTTTGTAGAAAAGCCGCTCTGTAGGTAAGCCAATCACACGTCGCACCGAAAGAGAGCTGTCTCCTTCATCCTTGATAAGCACCAGATCAAAGCGACGAATTGCTCGGCGCTTATTGACAAATAGGATCTCTCCATCAGCGACTGTTGGCGCCATCATGTACCCTTCCATTTGCTGGATAGTAAAAGTAAATAGGGAAATCAGATACACCAGACCAGCGGTCAGAAGTAAACTGATTCCTAATTGAAACAGAATTTTTTTGACCTGCTTTTTTTGCTTAGGTCGTCGTTTTCGTTTCTGTTTTACAGCTTTCGTTAGCTGATTCACATTATTTTTGGCTATAGTTTTTCGCTTCGTATTTGTTTTTCGATGAACCGTTCGCTTCTTTTGCCTTTTTCGTATTGCCTTTTTTGATGCGACATTTGGATGCCCTATCGCTTCTAAAGTTTCTGATTTTTTCCGTGTCTGTTTCTTCTTTTCGCCCATAGGTGATCCCTAGTTTCTATCCATTTTTCTTCAATGAATTTTCATCAATCTTAAACTGCTTTAGGACCTTCTGTTGATGGTCTTGCGTTCGTTTCAAATCCTCTTTGAAACTTGTCAGCTTCTCTTCATCGTCTAAAAAGGACTCTGCTTGGCCATTGATATTGATGCCCAACTCTTTCATATAGGTGTATTGCTTGTTTAACAAGCGCTGGTTCTCCAGCGTCAATCGGGCACTGGCTCTTCGCGACCCATAACTGGCCAAACGACCAGACAGTTCCTTGATGTTACTGATGACCTTCGTTGCGCTTTCTGCACTGTCAATACTCTCCAG
This sequence comes from Enterococcus sp. 9E7_DIV0242, assembly GCF_002140975.2. Classification (NCBI taxonomy): domain Bacteria; kingdom Bacillati; phylum Bacillota; class Bacilli; order Lactobacillales; family Enterococcaceae; genus Enterococcus; species Candidatus Enterococcus clewellii. Next base: position 3,422,291 of record NZ_CP147247.1, on the reverse strand, counting down.
CTGACCAGAGATTTCCTCTACTAAATAGTACCCTTGAACGATGCCATCGGAATCTCTCTCATTTAACGTCGTACCCTGATAGTAGCGGGCATAAAATGCCCCACCGCCAAGACCGAGTGTAAGAATCAGTAAGAGAAAGACGTTACCCCATTGCCGTTTTCGTTTATCCTGCAACTGTCGGATCGTACGTTTCAACTTCTTCCGCTTTTTTTTATTCCTGACTCTCTTTTTCTTCAACTGCTTTAGACTGCGCCCAGTCAAAAACGTACCTATCACAGTTAATACCATAAACAACAGAAAGAGGATAGCACTTGACAGTAACCCTATAAATAGCCAATCCAATACACTCATCTATCTATCCTCCACATTCATCTCTCAATTTTTCCCTGATTTCTTCTTTGACTGTTTTTTGTTCCCCTTTTTCTTTTTCTTACCGTTACTGCTAAATCGACGAATCAGCACAAATACGATAACGACTAAAAGAAAGACTCCGCCCACGATCATAGCGATCAGCTTCCAATCAACCCCTTGTTCTTGCAGCAGATTTAGGTCTTCTCCATTGAACTTATCGGCATCCTCGTCGGTGATTTTAAACTCCTCAGTCCATTCCCATCGATCCGCTTCAGTCGTTACCACGATTTTGGCTGTATAATCACCGGCAATCATACGCTCACCTTGCATCGAAATTGGAAAATCAATCATTGAGTTAGGTGCCATACGCATCGAAGCAGACTTTGTGTCATAAAGAACTTCATCTGAGCCCTTTTTACTGATCTGCGCATCAATTGTCATATCATCAACAATGGCCGCCTGTGTATTGGAAAAGTTGACAAAAATCGAGTTGCGGTAATTGCTTAGCTCTGGATAGACCTTGTTTAATGCCATATCCGGTTTCACTTCTGTATCGGTTTCTGATAAAACCATACCAATCAAATAGGCATATTTATTGATAACTGCTCCAGTTTGATTTTCTTCCGCATCAGAACTTAAGTTCTGCAGCTCGATCCCACCAGTGATCACCCCATCATACGCTTCTGTCGGCATAGTGATTTCCAAATCCAGAGTTGTCTCGCTATTGGCCGGAATCTTGACCTCATCCGGTCCCTTGACCAAATTTTCAAATGGGGAGATCAACGAAGCATCATTTTCAATGGTACTTGGTCCATATTCGATCACCCCATTTTTGTTGGTTTTCGCCCCATTCAATTTGACACTCACTGTTGTTTCTATGTTTGTCGGATTGACCAATTTGATTTGGACAGTTTGTTGTTGCCCTGGAGTCATCCGTAAATCAAAGTAGCCCTTATTTTTATCTCGTTGATTCTCTGGCTGAACCACTTCAAAGCTGAAGCCACCACCGCTAAGAACTTCTGATTTCTCTTCTCCATGAGCGGTCATTGTAATGCCTAGTACTGAAAATATGTATAAAAAACAAATAAAAACTGACCATTTTTTGTTCAAAATAATTTCCCTTCCTTCAATCAGAAATGAGCCCCCGATAAAATCGGGGGGAACTCATTACTTTACTATCATTTCTGTTTACTCTGCGATCTATGGCGCAGCAGTGATTGACCAAGTGATTTCAGCTTTGTATACGCCTACTTTTTTAGCTACAGTTCCTGGTACAGTTAAAGTAACTGATTTTTGTGCTGAACCTTCTGCATCCGCAGCAATATCACGTTTACCAAAAGCTAGTTTGTATTGTCCGAATCCTCTGCCTGAAGTTGCATCTGTATGGTTCAGGAATAGCACTTTTTGGTTAAGCTCAAGAGCGTCTGGAGTAGCTTCTACACCTAATGGAGCCAATGCATTCTCACCATCCGTACCATTTGTTGCTACACGAACGTTTTTATACGTGAGTGTAGAACCAGTTAATACGCTGCTTCCTTGTGTGAACTGTTGTGTCATTTCGGCTTCGATTTTGTATGTGTTGTCTGTGCCGTCAACACGGTTATCAATGAATTCTACAAAGTTTTCCATGTCGCCAAAGTTTGCATCATTGAATGCCTTAACATCGTAATCCTGGCTGCTTCCGTCCGCTAGAATCGCATGTTTTTCGAAGTCCAAAGGTGTTACTGCAACGATTTTCAGATCCGATGGATCTGGGTTTGCCGGTGGGTAAGGCAATACTGGTCCATCAGTATCCGGTGGTGTAACTGGTTTTGTTGTACCTTTCTCGAATTCCACGATACCGTCACCTTTTACTGAAGTATCTGCTTGTGTTGCGCTTGGTGCTGCTACTGCGAATCCAATTACTGCTAATAGGGCAGCGCCGCATAATTTGTGTGTGTTTTTCATGTGTGTTTTCCTCCTAAGATATGTGTGTGTAGTTTGTTTGTTGCATTTATGGCAACTCGGATAGAATCCAAGTTAACACCGTGGTGTAAGGTACCGGGTCGATTTTTGTTGCCTCCGGTATAGACAACGTAACAGCGCTGTTCTTGTAAACAGGCTTATTTTCAAATGCCGGGTCGACAATCTGTTCACCGCTAGGTGTCAGACTTGGACTTAAGGTATTGGCTTGACCGTTGGTGTTCTCTTCTGAGGCACCAAACTCGATCAACCACGTTCCTTCTCCCTTACCTTGGGCCGCTTCTGCCAAGGTATAGGTGTCTCCGATATTATCGAGTTGAATAATATCCTTAGACACACTTGGGGCTTTTGATAGATCCCATGTCGAATTGACCCAGGATTTATCAAAGGAAATCACTGCACCCTTTAACTGGTTGTTCAATGTGTTCGGGTTTTCAAACTGTGCCGTTTGACGGACCTGAAGGGTCCAACCACCGCGGGTTCCCCGATAATCGGAAACCTGAATAAAGTTTCCTCTAGGACCTGTATCGCCAAAGAACAGTTGAGCATTCGCTTCATAGAGTCGGTCGCCCTTCGTGATCTTGTTTTGACCAAAGCCTAGTTGAGGAACAAATTCAATCCGCAACGGACCATCGGTACTGGGACTTGGGCCAGGATCAACGACATTTCCCGGTTTTTCCGGGTCCTGTACATCCTTGCCGTAGCCACCTTCAAATTCTACGACACCATTGTTTGTCACATTAGGGTCTGCATAAGCGGTCGTTCCGGAATGGATCACTCCGAAAGACAGGAGAGCAAGCAGACTCACTGAAAATATGCTCAATTTCATCCGTTCCCCTCCTCCTTCGCATCCTTCTTACGCTTCCAGAAGAAGAACAGAACCACTAGGACAACCAGTGCAGAACCACTCACTGCCAAGCTTGTCTTCACCAATTCCCCTGTAGAGGGATATTTCCCAGTAGGCTTTGTGACGGGTGCTTCTGAAGAGGAAGGTACCGTAATGGGTGTTGACGAAGAGGTACTCGCCACCGTAGAGCTGCTTGTTGAACTGCTCGGTGTCGTCGAACTACTACTTGTTTCTTCATAAAACTGAATGACTCCATTGGTTTGGACTGCTCCACCGTTCTCTGCCGCAAAGCTAGTTGGAACACCAGCTGTTCCTGCGACAGTCAGCAACAGGAGCATGGAGAGTCGAATCAGATGAACGATGTTATTTTTCATGTTTCTCCTCCCCAGGTTTAAGGCGTATCACCTAAATGCCAAGTGATTTCTGCCTGATATTGTCCAAGTTTTTTTACAGACCCAGCTGGTACTTCCAGCTTAAGTCCCGTTCCTCCGGAACGCCACTCATTACTGACAACATATTCTCCGACATCCGAATGCGTGTGGGTCTTGATGAGCGTTGCCTCACCATCCAACGCTTCTTCTGATGTACCATCATTGAATTTGATTGCTTCACGTAGGATTTTCGTCGTATCACCCGTATTGGCCATTTCCTTCGTGAGGGTCGCTGTCAATGTCCAACTCGTCAGATTGCCACGATTGTCAGAAACGGTCAGAGGCATATCTAACTCCGGCTCTTCCACCCGTGTATCATTCGTTGCGACGGTGTGCTTCTTGAAGTCAATAACACTTGGTGCTGAAATCAGCTCTAGAACACCATATACTTCTCCACCTGGTAGTCCTACTTCGTTCGATTCGATAGTAATCCGTGCATGATCAGCATCTGGATTAATCGGGCCTGCTACAAATGGTACTTCTTGTGGTGAATATCCCTTTGCATCAACCTTATTAGAAATATTTCCGCCGACTTTGCTATTATTCACTTTCACTTCAAATGTTACAATGAATTCAGCAAGCGTAGAAATGTCTCCAACATTGATGGACAATAAACGTGTCGTTTCATTGTACTCAAATGCATCAGCTGCAAGAGTAATCTCTGTCTCAGTGCCAAGAGCATCGATTTTCTTGATTGTGATTCCGTGGTTTTCAGGACTGAAAACTAGCCCTTCAGCAAGTGTGTCTTCTAATACAACGTCAGCCCAATCCATTGAATTAGTCTTATCATTTTTGACTTTCAAAGTGTAAGTCAATGTATCCCCAACAGAAGTAGTTGCTCCACCGCTAGATATGACAGATTTCGTCAATTTGGGATTGTCTGGAATAACATCCTTGACAGTCAAACGCAAAGCTGAATCAAACCGCTCGTCATTCAACTCCCTAATTGCATCATGGTAACCGGAATAACTCGCATAGCCATCTACTTCTTCACTGATGTTTCCATAAACACCATCAGGCTCTTGTGTATAGGTTGCTGGTAAAGCATAAAATTTATCTCCAAAATATGCTTTGATATCTGGAATTGTTGTTAAATCAGTAATTCCTTCTTCCGCAGCAACTTCTTTTAAATTCGTGTTATTCGTTAAAATTGATTGACCATCAAGAATATCTTTCAAGTAGATATCAACTTTATCTCCTTCAGCCAAATAGCTCTGAAGATTGATTGTCCATTGACCACCCGATACAGTCGTTGTTACAAGATTGTCAGATGCATCCTTCAACCATGCTCCATTAACTTTAACAAATACTTTCGCACCGTCTTCATCACTAGTACCAGTAACTTGCTTCGTCGCATTACTTAAATCAGTTGATGAAACAGCTTGTGTTGGTGGCGTGACATCAATTGTTTTAACAACGCCTGTCAGAATATCTTCAGGTAAACTTTCATGTACCTTACCATTTAGACTATTCGCACCAGTACGATGTGCACCAACTACTTCAACAGTTTGACCTGTTTCCAAAAACTTGCCATCTGGTAAAGTTATTTCGAACATACCATTTCTGGCATTTTCTCCATAGACACTTTTACCAGGAGCACCTATAGTTTTACCCGTCAATGGGTACGCTACTGAACCATCAACATTCCTTACCACTACGTATACAGTTACTTCATCAGACCATGCATCACGGTTGTTTTCAAAACCTTCTGGTACAGAAGCGTGTCCATAAATTTTCTTGTCACCATTTGTTGGAATTCTCAGATCATCTACTACTGGTCTGGCGTTATTCCCACTCATACGAGAGTAGTTATTCGGCGCACCAAACAGTGAATTAAATCCACTATCGTTAGAGCTTGAAATTGTTGCTAAGTTGGAACCTGTCAATGAAAAGTCAATCAAGGTCCAGTCATAAACAGGGTTGTCAATATAAACTCTTGACCCTTTTGTCCATACACTGACATCTGTATTTTTCGCAACAAATGTTCCAGCACTACCAGTTAAAGCGAAAATATTTCCTCCGCCGGATCGTGTATTGGCGAAATCATAGTAATAAGGATTATCAATCAGCACAGCTGCTCTTGCGCCCATATTGAATGTACCGTTACTGATAGCAGGAGTTGTCCCACGAGCAATATATTCAGTTTCAGGTCCTACATCGATTGTTGAATCACCAGCACCACCATAAATCGAAGGTCCAGAATCTGCGATCATATATACTCGACTACCTTTATCTCTAATGGTGTAGGTGTTGTTTCTACCTGGTAAATTCAATGCTTCATTAGCGTCGGCAATTGGGCTTCCAGTTCCTTTATTGTAGATATTCATCTTGGAAGCACCTGTTACTTCGGTAATAAAATTATTACCATTCAAACGTAACGCAGGAGCATTCCCATCTAAGTGTTGAATATCAAATACAGAATTATTTGAGATATGGAATTCATTTCCGTCACCGGAAGACGAGAATCGAACAGTAGCAGCATTTGTAGTACTTCTATCAGTTACTGCTTTCAAAGTTGCATTGTTACTAACAACAAACTTATTCCCACCAAAACGAAGACGTATACCAGAAACAGTTTTTCCATAAAGCTCAAGTGTCGCATTATCAACTGTAACCGTTCCGCCACCGCGGTCCCCATCATTAATTCCTAAAGCCCAGGCAAGACTTCCGCCACCTGTATCATTACTAGCAATCAGACTTTTTGCTCCATTAGCAGTGTGAACATTTAAAACAGTTACTGTATCATTAGTAGAGTATAATTTGTTTTCACCCATTAAATTAATTGTAGCCCGCTGACTTGTAATTGTCGGAGCAATGTTATCTTCTGGGGTTACTACATTTGTAAAATTGACGGTCCAAACAGCAGACGTACTTGTTCCTGAAGTAAATATCCCAGTTGCTCCTAATTTAGTGATAGTCAAATCATTAAGTGTCAGAGTACCAGCGACATTTCCTAATGCCACATTGCCGTTATTTGCGCCAAAATCTAGCTTATGACCATTACCATTGATTGTTAAATCTCTGGATATAGTCCCAGGTGCTGTCCCTGATCCTCTTGGAATATCGTTACCAAGATTAATCACATCAACACTAGTATTATTCAACGCAGCTATAAACCCAGCCCAGTCAGTGACTACTGTAGCAATTCTAGCTTCCGGAGCAGCAAAAGGTGCTATTTCAGGAACTTCTGTAGCATCCGATTGTACTTCTTCAACATAGCTCAAATTAAAAGAGTCCGAGGCAACCTCTGCTTCCTCACTAATAACTTTCAGTCTCCCATTAATCGTTTTATTCAATGAATCAGTTTTTAAAACGATCGGTATTACATACGTTTCATTGGATTCATTAAAAGTAACAGTGACTTGATTCTTATCTCCACTATCAACGATGTTCATCTTTTGTTCCGAAGTCTTATTAGCATCTTCTAAAGAAAGATATTCTTCAATATCCTCTGCATATAGAATTCGTGCAGTTTCTTCCGCTATAGCTAAGGTAATTTGGCTTCCTTGCTGTGGATTTTCTACTTTTAAATTAAAGACGACTTCATTCATTGATTCAGATACCTTTTCAAGAGAATAGAATGCTGTTTCTTCATTCGAAGCTTTCACTACAGACTGATTTTGCAAATAAGTGAAGCCAAACAAACCAAGTATAGTGACTAGAGTAGCGAACAGAATATGTTTCTTTCTAAAATTCATCTTTCTCCTCCTTTCCTCAAAAATGATGTCCAACTTTTTGTCAGACGATTTATCTCAAATTCTACAAACGGATAAACTTAGGCTTCCATATTGTGTTTGGTTAAACTAAGATGTATCTTTTGTAGAAAAATGAAATACAGTTTAATCGTCACCGTCATTTCTTTAAATTAGAAACTGCCATGACTCTTTTCCATATACCATAGAAACTAAACATTTAACAGGTAGCCTTTTGAACGTACCGTTTTGATATACTTTGGCTCAAGTGGATTTTTTTCCAATTTTTTTCTCAAATGGAAAATCAGATTTGCTACACGGTAATTGGAATTCTTCACATCATCCCCATCGTTATCCCACACTTGTTGATAAATCGCTTGGTACGGAATGGCTTCGGATTTTTTTTCATAGAGTAATTCGATTGTTTTAAACTCTAGCCTCGTCAAACTAATCTCCTGATTTCCTTCTATTACAACACTCAAGTTATTCGGAATCAATTTGAAATCGTCCAGATTTTCTTCAACTTCTTCAGAAAGGCCATATCGTTTCAATGAGTTCCTTAGAATCAACAGGTACTCATCAGGTTCAATTTGATTAGTGACAATACCATCTGCTCCTAATTGAAGGAAAATGATTCTTGTTGTATTTGGCAATTTATCTGATAGAATCCAAATCAACGTATTTGTTCTTTTTCTGATTTCAATAAGTAATTCGCAGATATTGCCAACATCTGCTGCAGAGCCACTTTGTATGAGTAGCACATCTAAGCCCCCACTACCTTCAATTGCTTGTTCTGAAGAAATGTTCTTTATGTTGAAAATCGTCTTTCTCTTCAGTACCTCTATGTATTCATTATTAGGATATTTTCCATTTGATACAAAACCAAGGTTATACATCTCATTCTCCTCCTTGTATAATTTTACATTTATTTTTTAAAATTATTTTTCCAATTTTGAATGCCTTTTAAAACTAACTTTTGAGGATATCTGCTATAATTACTATCAAGAATTACACTTTCTTTGTTATAACTACGCTCGCATATTGTTTTCCATCAGTTTTTTCTTAAAAGTATCAGTTTTGAGAAAGCCGATTTAAAGGCATGGAAAATGACCCAAACAAAATAGATTGACGGGCGATTTGACGGCTGTTTGCATTCAAAAAGTAGTTGTAGCTTTCAGATAATGTAACAAAAAGACTGAACGAATTTGTTCAGTTAGTAAGTAATAATTGAATAAACTTTTGACTATTTCACCTCTATCAAGGCAGTTAGTTCTTGATGTTCCCCTCTTTCCGCTAGAGCCTCTGCATTAAAGAACTAGTACTGTTCTCCATTGGGAATCCTATATTCTTCTAATTTACTTTTCTATACTGTTGCCACTAAAACTTTCTTTAAGAAATGACTATTCACTTTAATTTTTGAGAAAAGAAGGCTTGAGCCTTAGCTGAATTCATATAATTGAACAACACATTCATAGTTTTCGAGTCACCTAGATAAAAGAGAACTAGCCTGTAAACTTAGAGAATAGTATGTTTTTTTCAAGATAATATTCCTCCAAAATCTTCATCCTCTAATGAAAAAAAGCTCCGCGATTGATTCACGAAGCTTTCTTCATAGGTCTATCAATATTCAGATCAGCGTCAATAACAGAAATGGCTGTTTGTCGATTTTCCCATAAAGAGTCGGTATACGTATCTAGCGTCATCTTGATAGACGCATGTCCTAAGAGCTTACTTAATGAAGCAATATCGACCCCCTTCTCTACACAGCGAGTCGCAAAGGTATGTCTCAATGCGTGGAAATGGATGGATAAACCAGACTTTTCAGTAATTTTCTTGAAGCGGTAGTTAATGACACGCGGCTCCGCAAAACTGTTTTTGCAGGAAATAACAAAAGTAGATGTCGCATTCTTCTTATTTTCTAATAGATAGTCCTTCAAATTCTCAGCTAGAGGAATACTTCGTTTAGAGCTATCTGTTTTAGGTGAACCGAGAATCAATGTTGTTCGGGCTTTTTCTCCTTCACAACTGATTCGAAGCAGTGTTCGTCGGACATGGATCACGTTGTTTTCGAAATCGATATCAGACCATTTCAGACCGCTTATTTCACCAATCCGCATCCCAGTGTATAAGGAAAGAATAACCGGTGAGCATTCTGTATCTTGTAACGCATATTCTTCCAATATCTTTTGCTGTTCAATAGATAACGCATCAATGCTTGTTGTTGTTGCTTTGGGCAGCGTAACATTCTCGCAAGGATTGATCATCAAATAGTTCTCTTTACACGCTTGACTCAACGCATATTTCAAAACCGTGATGATCCCCCGAATCGTTGTAGCTGCTAAGCGTTGAAACTGTAGATGTTGAACAAATTCATTAATGTCTCTAGTATCAAGCTTCGTCATTTTCTTATTGCCCAGAAAGGGAATAATATGTTTTTTCACTCGTCCTAGATAAACCGTATGAGTCGAGGGCTTGACACTTCTCTTTACCGTATATTCGAGCCAATAATGTAGCCAATCGGCAAGGTTGCCTTGAAATGTTCGTTGTATTCGATCCAAATGGTTGTGCTGTGATTTTAATAAGTTGAGCTTTTTCTTTACTACACTGTATTTTCTGTCATAAACATAACCAAAAATAATTTTCCCATTCTCTGAGCGACTTTTGATGTAACGTCCTTCATAACGTCCATCTTTTCTCTTGTAAATGTTCTCACCCTTTTTTGCCAAGTTGACCACTTCCTAACGTAAATATTTGACGGCTATCCCGACGGCTGATTTGATGTAGTAAACAAATGTTTTAAAAAAATAACTTTTAGTTATCATTAATATTATTTTATCATTTTTTGTTAAAATACATAAAAAAATGATAAAATAATATTGATTTACCTGTAGACCATTCTTGTTTTTTAAGTTAAAATTTTAAATGAGTTTGATATTTAATTAAAACTTAAAACATAAAAGTGATATTTTCTCAAAACTGATACTTTTACGAAATGGATATTTACAAAATATAGATGTATCTCTTTTCCATATTTTCATTATATTTCATCTGACTTATGAAATGTGAGTCCATTGCAATATGTCTCTTTTTTTTTGCAATATTGACTATCAACATAAAAAGAATTACAACGCTTGTTACTCAAACCATTTATTGTGCTAAAAAATTAGACTTTTTTAGGACTGTGGTATAGATTTATAAAGAAACTCAATGAAATAACCAAATAGTGAGCCGCCCCCAAAAAAGGTAGATTGAATATCTAACTTTTGGAGGTTTTTTTGTATGTTCTGAAAAACCCTAACTATGCTAAAGGTTCCGGAGAGCTTCCAGCGTGGTAGTAAAAAAGCCTCCCAAACTGTTAAGATGAAGTTGGTTTCCCGACCACCACATCAAAAAGTTTAGGAGGTACCTTTATGAAAAAGGTTAACGAAAGTCTATCACACACTGTATGGAAATGTAAGTATCATTTGGTATTCGCACCAAAATACAGAAGGCAAATTATTTATGGAAAATACAAGACAAGTATAGGTGAAATACTCAGAGAACTATGTGAAAAAAAGGTGTAGAAATCATTGAAGCAAATGCCTGTAAAGATCATGTTCATATGCTAGTGAGCATACCACCAAAATTGAGTATCTCTCAATTTATGGGCTATTTAAAAGGAAAAAGTAGCTTAATGATTTTCGACAGACATGCCAATTTGAAGTATCGTTATGGCAATCGAAAGTTTTGGTGTCGAGGATACTATGTGGATACGATAGGGAGAAATAAGAATATATTCGTAATCAACTTCAAGAGGACTTCGTAGCAGACCAGCTAACCTTATTCGAAGAGGTTGATCCGTTTACAAGAAAAGAAAATCGGAAGAAATAGAAAAGAGCTCCTTTAAGGAGCTGTGAGTAAATGTGGTACACGTGGGAGACCTTTTCTTCAGTGAGCCTTTCAGGCTCTGGCCGATAATAGAGGCTTACAGCCGCAGAGCAAGAGCTTGAAACATAAGTTATACAAGCAAAAAAAGAAAGAATTATTACTTGTAGAAAAAACAAGCTGATTCTTTCTTTTTTCTGTTATTCTCTTTCTTTTGAATCGTTTCCCTTTGGGAAACTGTCAGTTTTCTTAAGTTAACTGCCAACAAGGCAAAGCCCAACTCATTTTTCACCTGTTCTTTGCCTCTGACTGAAAGACGAGTAAAACCCAAAATAGCCTTCAAGAATCCGAAGGCAGGTTCTACATCTATTTTTCTGCGACGATAAATGGCTCCAGTCTTTTCCTCTGAAAGTAGCTGCTTCATTTGTCCTTTATAAGACAACCACTTTCGATTTTTTGAATAACTCGAGCATGGCTTGATGTTGCCTTTTTACATTGGGCGCGTACCGAACAATCCAGACAGGTTTCGCATTGATAAAAGCGGATAACCTGTAGTTACAGCGAACCTAACTAATTATCCCACTTTCCTCTTGACTAATCGTAGGAAAAAGGCTAAGGCAAACACCTATAGAAGTTTCTATCATCAGAAAGAATGCCCCATACCTGTTTAACACAGCCCATTTCCGCTTCATCGAAGAAGCGTTGGCAGCTCTTTTCTATAGGTCACAAACAACTGCTTCATTGCACGAGAAATTGCTGTGTACAGAATCTTGATTTCTCTGTCTGTTGCATAGTTTTCAGCCGACACATCATAAAGCAACACATGATCGAACTCTAACCCTTTCGACAAGCTGATTGGCAAGATCGTGACCTTCAAGGAATCCAGTTCACTATCCGTCAAAGCAGCTTTGATCGTTTCGACTTCTGTCTCATTTTTCGTAATAACGGTCAGCTTCGAATCCGTTCCATCAAGCTGTTGAACACTATCCTTCAACAGCCCCACAAAATCTGTCATTGAGTCAAATTGTTGGAAGACCGGCTCTGCACCATCTTTTCTTATCGGTATAATGTCCATCTTCTTATTGTCTGTTGCGAGCTTGCTAAATACTTTTGTGATCGAACCGCTGGAACGATAACTGTAAAGCAGGTCATAGCGTTGCACGCTAAGTCCTCGTTCATCAAAAGCTGCTTCGATCTTCTCAAAGGAAATACTGGAATTAAAGATAGCTTGGTTCTCATCGCCCACCATCGTAAATGCACTCTTTTCAAATAGGTCGAACAATAAACTAAGCTGAGCAGGCGTATAATCCTGAACCTCATCGATCAAGATAAAGCGCATCGGCTCAACCTCAATTTTTTCGATCAAATTATGTTGGATTGTCTGTAATACAACGGCCTCATCTAACGTATAAGTGTCAGTATGCATAAAGCTATATGAATGGCCTTCATACGCTTCAAATATTTTATCAAAGAAGAAGCCGATATCTAGCCATGCATTTTCTTCAATCCCCTTAGTAATACTGCGGTATCTTTTACGAAGTAGTTTTTTTCCGTAAAAATACAGCTTATTCTCCGTCTCTTCTGAAATGATTTCTCCAAAGTATTTCTGCTGCATTTCTTCAGATAAAGATAGGATCTGATTTTGGATTTCCGTACTCTTCGCTTGCTTGAGTAAACGACCTTCCCAATAACTGCTAAGCTGTTTTTTTGTCGCCTGTATTTTATCGATAAGTCTAGAATAGTCAGGTGTCGCATGATAAATTTCGGCAATTTTCTCTTTCGAAATGATTGTTTTTCCCTTTCGCTTCAAATCCTTGAGAAAGGCATCTGTTGAAAGGAACAAGTCATCAGACTGCTTGATATGCGCAACATATTCCTTACTACGCAAGATATCCGCGTTCTTGTCATGTGCTTCTCCACTGATTCGTTGGAAATAAACCTGTTCGTTTTCTATCTCGACAGATGAAATTCGCTCAACAAATTGCAGCATCGTCAAATTCAATGGGTTTCTTTCACCTAAAGATGGTAATACATTGGAAATGTACTCGATAAATTTTCTATTCGGTGACAGAATCAAGATATTATCAACGGTGATCGTTTGACGATATAAATACAAGAGATAAGCGATTCGTTGCATGATTGTGGAAGTCTTCCCACTTCCGGCAATCCCATTCACTAAAATATTTTTATTTTTCGTATCACGAATGATCACATTTTGTTCTTGCTGAATCGTGGATGTAATGTCCTTCATTTCATTGGTAGAATCCTGTTCCAATGCTTCCAGAAGAACATCATCCTGAATCGCAATCGAGGTATCAAAGAACTTGATCAGCTGATCCTTTTCCAGGATGAATTGACGTCTGTTTTCAATAGCTACATCGATCGTATTGTCATGAACAGAATAAGAAGATGGGCCAATCGTGTTATTGTAAAAAAGCTCCGCAATCGGCGAACGCCAATCGTAAATCAGATTATTACTACTTTCATCCGCAAAATTATTGATACCGATATAAAAATCCTCCAGCTCCTCATCATCCAGAAAATCAACCGTGATTTTCCCAAAGTAAGGTGCTGCCAATAACCGCTTCACTTTTTCAAGTAGTGTCGTAGCAGTCTGCAAACGAATATTCATCTGATCGATTTCACGATTCTTCATCTCCAATACGGCAAAGGTATCCAAATTATCAGTGATATTCTCAAAGTTAAGACTCACATCACTCGTCATATTGTGTAACGAGTTAATGCCATCTTGCTTGGCATTGTCCAAAAGCTCTTCCAGCTCTTCTTTTGTTTCCAACAGCTTCGTATAAACCTTTTTTAAATACTGCTCTTCCATTTGTTTTTCTGTGATGGACATACGGCACGCTCCTTTATTTTTCGACAGCTGTAGATATGAGAAATACTGTCTCCTCGTCGTTTTGTTTTTTAGACTGCCAAAGTGTAAAAGCCAAGCGATCTGACTTCTTAGAAAAGGCATTCTCGATAAAAAACATGGGACTGATTAGAATACTCCTTTTTGGCAGGAAAAGCAACTGTTTTATTCATTTAAAAATGTTTTTACCACTTTTCTCGCTCTTGTCCCTTTTTTCAGCTTCCTATAATAAAAAAGATTCTTCGGTCAATCAGCCAAAAAATCTTTTTTAGTCTATCTAAATAGGTAGGAACGATACAGTGGTAAAAATGAGGGATAGGAGGATGAGACCACCAGTCAACCATTTATAGTGGATCAACAACGCAATGTATTCTCGTATCAATGCTGTAGGTAAAAAGTATAGCGCAGTTGGGGCACCTACACCTTCTGCTTTCAAACCAACTTTTCCTGCATACAGTGCACCTCGCAGCACATGATAATTATTCGTCGTGAAAATCACAAATGGTTTGCGTTCGCCCTGCCAATGTGCAAAAATTTTTTCCTGAGAAAATTTCATGTTTTCCAAAGTTGTTCGAGACTGATCCTCTAAAATGATTTTATCTTCAGGAATATTCTGAGAAAGCAAATATTTCCGCATCGCATAAGCTTCTGAAACAGGTTCATCTGCCCCTTGGCCCCCACTAACGATAAATACCGCTCTCGGATTTTTATTATAATACTCGATCCCTTTATCCAAACGGCTTTTTAACAAAGGTGGGACTTCTTCACTGCGAATCCCAGAGCCCAGCACAATGATATAATCGATTGCTTTTTTTATCGGAAATTTTTGACAGAACCAAGAATAGACCAGGTAAGCTGCAAAGAACAATGTAAATAAAAAATCGACCAGTAAAAAAGTAAAAATCAAAATAGAAATGACCATTGGTATTTTAAGAGGAGGCCCCATTGCCAAAAGATAAGCAGCCAGAGGAACCACCACCAGAATATTAAGTCCTAATCCGGCCGAAAGTTTTGCTGTGACAGACCGACCTTCCTTGGTGCTCATTATATGTGTATTAGTAATAAAATAAAGACAGACACCTAAAAACAAACAAAACCCAACAGCATAAACACCAATAAACACAAGACTTTCTGCTAATGATGAAACACCTGCCACCTTATCCAAAATCAAATAGAGCAAAAACAGCAATAGAAAAAAGCCACCTGTCACAAAGGCGACCCCGCCAATAAAACTTCTTCCTTTTTTTAATAGTATCAATCCGCCAAATACCAGCAGAATCAATGAAATATACACCATATCCCAATACCCACTCCCACGATTCTTTTATTAAATGCGCTCGACATTCTCTTCAATTTTTACCATTAAACCTCAGTTAAAGCAATTGATTCACTTTACCTATCAAACAGTATGACAAAAATGTTCGTTCGCTGTTCGAAGAAAAGCACGCCCTTTTCAATGACCCTCTATACAATAGACATATACTTAAGAAAGATTGGTGAACCAATGAAAAAATTAGTACTAACGTTAGTAACACTAGGAGTTATTGGCGCTTTAGCCTATGGCGGCTACTCCATGGTGATGAAATTTATGCACAAAGAAGTTTATGGGATCATTTTAGCAGATAGTGATGCTGGGAAACTGGACTCTCTTGCACAGCAACACAAAACCGATATCAATCAAGTGACAGCAGTAACAGGTAAATGGGTTGCTTCAACAAAAACACTGGCTTTGACAAAGGATCAGGCGGAACAGCTTCTAAAACAAAAGGCGTTGAAGTCTGTCACAGAAAAAAATGAAGAGTATCAATTTACTGCGCTACAACAAATTGATGGCGAGCTTCCGATCCTTTATTCAAAGGACGCAACGAGCACTATCACAGATGCGGTTGGAAAAGCATATGAAATTAACGCAAATCGCTATGTTGTTCTAGGTGAATCTTCCGGCGGCGTTGCCAATATTCTTATTTTAGAACCAGCCGACTACGATGGATTTGTTGGCGATGCCCTTACAGTTCAAGCGCTTGATCAAAAAATCGATGCCTCAAAAGCCTTGGCAGATTACACCTCTGCCGAAATCGTCCAAATGTATGATTTGAAGAAATAAGCGCTGCTGGAATTTGTCCTAAGTTCAACTAGTTATTTTGCTGAAGCTGTTCTACCTCCCTTGCTACCCAAAGAACTGCTTTAGCTACAGAAAGTAACTCCCCACTAAAACAATGATCGTCGTTGTCTTAGTGGGGAGTTTTTTGTGGTTAACTAACTTTCCGTGTGGTCTTCTTATTTTCAAATAAAGCGATGCTCAATTGATTGTTGGTACACAATTTTTTCTAAAGGAAGAAAAATTACTCTATCCTATTCAAGTATTGTATTGATAGCAGAAATGTTCGTCTCTAAGTTTTTCTATTAAAGCACAATACTGCATAATACTAACGCAACAGCTTTTCAGGTAGCTCTAATTGCTCTCCATTGGATTCAATAACTTGTTTATAGTAGTCAAATGAATCTTTTTTAAGTCGTTGTAATGTCCCATTCCCTTCATTGTCTTTATCCACATAAATGAATCCATAGCGTTTAGCCATTTCAAATGTTCCAGCTGACAACATATCAATGGGTCCCCAATAAGCATATCCCATGATTTCTACGCCATCTTTAATCGCTTCTTTCAATGCAACTAAATGGTCGTGAAGATAACTGATTCGATACTCATCATGAATTTTTCCATCCTCAACTATATCTTTTGCTCCAAGACCATTTTCAACAGGGAATAAAGGAACCTGATAGCGATCCCACAATTCGTTTAGGGTAAATCGAAACCCTAATGGATCAATTTGCCAGCCCCAATCGCTAGTCTCCAAGAACGGATTTGGAGAACCAAAATCACCGCCTGTATCGCCAAAATATGGTTGACCTACTTCATGAGTCGTTGTTCGATAATAACTGAATGCCAAAAACTCATTACGATATCGAGCAATAAGTTCCAAATCCCCCTCTTCCATTTTGACATCGACATCATGCTCTTTCCACAGTCTGTTGATGTACGTTGGATAGTAACCTTTAAACATTACATCTGGGTAAAATAAAGAGCGACGACGACAGTCTTGCGTCTCAAAAACTGCTACTGGATCACAATTATGAGGGTAAATATTACTCAGGGAACACATAGCACCAATTTTAGCATCTGGAATAATCTCATGACATAGCTTTATTGCTTTTGAATTGGCTACAAACATATGATGACTAGCTTGATAAATAGCTTGCATCTTATTCTCACCAGGTTTTGGAATAATTCCACCAACATACTCCGGATTTCTCCGCATATTATTCAGCTCATTGAAGGTCAACCAAAGCTTGACCTTGTCTTTGTAACGGTTAAAAATAGTTTCGCAATATTTCTCAAAAAGTGGGATCAGCTTGCGGCTACGCCACCCTCCGTATTTTTCAACTAAAGTTACCGGCATCTCATAATGTGAAATAGTGATTAATGGTTGAATATTATACTTTAAGAGTTCATCAAATAAGCGATCATAAAAATCCAAACCTGCTTCATTAGGCTCTGCTTCTTCACCTGTCGGGAAAATTCTCGTCCAATGAATAGATGTCCGAAAAACCTTAAAACCCATTTCTGCGAAAAGCTTTATATCCTCTTTATAGCGATGGTAAAAATCAATAGAATCTCTACCTGGATGATAGTTCATAGATTTAGCTTTCATAGGATTCCAATCCATAATGCCATTTACACAATAGCTAGTAAAATCACGCCCCTTGCCGCCTTCATCCCAGCCGCCTTCAATTTGATTTGCGGCAGCAGCTCCACCCCATAAAAAATTTTCCGGGAATTTTTCTGTATATGCTTTTCTCATACTATCCATACCTCTCCTTTTTGTGTAATTAACTCATATTCATTTCCGCAATTGGTGATTCTCCAGCAGTTACACAGCCAAAATTCTCCAATGTGATTGTCTTCCCTTTTTGTTCTGTAATAATCATCATCGTCGTCAAATCCAGCTCCGACGCAGATAAATAATCCATATCTAATTCCACTAGTTCTTGACCAGCATTGACGCTCTCTTCGTTTTGAACCTTCACTTTGAAGCCTTTTCCATTAAGTCGGACAGTATCGATTCCGATATGAATAAGTATTTCCATTCCATCATTAGACCTTAGACCAATCGCATGACCACTAGGAAACACAGATACGACAGTTCCATTTATTGGTGATACAATTCGATTTTCTAATAGTTTGAAAGCTACCCCTTCTCCTAATGACTTAGATGAAAAAACTTCGTCATTTACGCTTTCTAACGGAATAGTCTCTCCAGTAGCTATAGCAACGATACTGTTAACCGGTTCCGCAGCTTTCGGAGAACTATCAAGCGTTGTTGCCTCAAGCTCGTCTTCATTGATTCCAACGATATAAGTCACAACAACGGAGACGATGAAGGCAACACCGCATGCAAACAACATGCCTACCATCGTTTCCTTAAAAATCGGTGCTGCCAAAAGTGTTGTTTTACTCATTGTATAAGCACGAACATTAAATAAACCCGCTATGATTCCACCAAAAAAACCTCCTGCAACTACACCATAAAAAGGTTTTTTAAATCTTAATGCAATGCCATATATCGCTGGTTCAGAAATCCCGGCAAATACGGAACCCACACCAATACTCAACGCTTCTGCACGTAACTCCTTATTCTTCGTCCGTAAGCCGACACCGATCGCAGCACCGCCTTCAGCAACTACATGAAGAATCAATGCTGGGCGAAAGAAAGAATCATGTCCTAAAGTCGTGATATTTTGTACCAAGAATGGTGCTAAAAGTGTATGCATTCCCATCATCACCATAAATGGCAAGATACCAGTCAAGACACCTAACGCCACTGGTCCAATCAATTCTTGCAGCCAAATAATAAATCCTACAACATAATTTCCTAAGAACGTACCCAATGGACCGATCACTACAAAAGTCAAAACAGCTCCAATCGTTATTGTCATAGCTCCAACAACAACAGATTTAAGAATACCAGGAATAATTTTATTAAAAAATTTCTCGATATAATAAACACATACTGTGCTTAATAAAGCTGGTAGCATAGAGCTTGAGTAACCAACCAGCATAACCGGCAATCCAAAGAGATTAACTGAATTTCCCGCTGCAACTATTTCATTAAAAGTTGGATGTAACAATGCACAGGCCACTAACATCGGATAAACTGGCTGCATTCCTAACTTTTTGGAAGCACCATAAGCAACTAAAATGGGCATAAAATAGAATGGAACATCACAGACAAAAGTCAAGAATAAGTACGTGCTGTTTTCAGCGATTCCAGGAGCAATCATTGAAGCGATGAACAATGCCAACTTCAACATTCCTCCTGCAATCAAGCCAGTGATTACAGTACTAACAGAACCCGAAATAAAATTTAGAACATCTAAAGCAATTGTTTTTGGGTGTTTTTTTTCATTCGACCTCTTAATTGAATCGTTTTCTTCTTCACCTGTGAAATTGTATTTTTTTTGCAATACTGAGAAAGAATCTAACAAATTTTTCCCCATAATTACCTGAAGCTGACCAGCACCATAAACTGCTCCTAGCACACCTTTTATCTTCTTGATCATTTCCAGATCAGCCTTACTATCATCTTTTAGAATAAAACGCAGCCTTGTAGCACAATGCGATAGTGAATCTACATTTTCCTTACCACCAACACCAACAATGATTTCCTTAGCAAATTCATCGAAATTCATGTTTTCTCCTCCATACTAATTGTCGTTATTTTCTAGAATGATAACGCTTGTATTTTGATCGACCTAGGATAAATCACTTTACATTTTCATTATATGAGAAAAAAATGTTTTGTATATCGAATATTTTCGATATATAATGTTCGCAATACCGACATTTGATTTAGAGGTGACAAAGTGAATATAGAAGAAATTGAGACTTTTTTAGCCGTTGTTGAATACGGCAATGTACTACGAGCTGCCGAACATATATATATTGGCCACGGCACTGCCAGCACCAGAATAATGAATCTTGAAAGAAAATTGGGCGTCATCTTGTTGGAACGTCAAAAAGGGGTTAGAAAAACTGTTCTTACATCAGAGGGGGAAAGCTTTCTACCAATCGCTCAACAGTGGGCCGCACTTTGGTCAGATGCTCAAAAACTGAAAGAACGACAAACATATAAAGAACTACGAATAAGTGCTTCCGATTTAATTAGTTCTTTTGTATTTGAGGATGTCTATAGAAAGTTTATCAAGAAGCATTCAACCATTTTTTTAACGCTGCAAACTGAGCATGCGACAGAAATTCACCAGCAAATCGAAACTCAAAAAATGGATCTTGGCTTCGTTTTTGTCCTTCATGATTATCCAAATGTTATTTCGTTTCCACTTTACGAAGAAGATATGGTCTTAGTATTCCATAAGGATTCGAGATTTTCAGAAACAAAAGAAAAGGAATTTTTGAAGGCTGAACATGAAGTCTATGCCTTTTGGAGTGAAGCATTCAACCTATGGCATAATTATTACTTTCCTTATGCCGGAAGAAAAAAAGTGATCGTTGGTACTGCTGCAATGATATATAACTTTTTAGAAGAAAAGGAGGATTGGACGATTTTACCCTTATCAATTGCGCAAAACTTTATTAAAAAAAATAATCAGTTAGACTATCAATTCATCTCTTCTCCCCCACCCAAAAGGACTGCTTACGTGTTGGCTCATAAATTTCCTAAACCAGGAACGAAAAAAAATGCCAAACTTTTTCTCGATGAAGTCCGAACTTATATAAGAGAAAGTACCGGCCTAACATTATTAGACAATAAATAATACTCAATCAAATGATAGTCAGAGTGATAGCGATACGTTCTTTGATGCAGTTTGATGATCCATCGCAGGAAAGACTCTGAGACAAATGCTGAGATGTAGTACCAAGTAGGGATTTTTTCTTAAAAGAGCAAGCCTAGTGATTCTAAGCAATAAGATGGGGTTTCCGAAAATTGACTCACAAATTTTTACTGACCAGGTAAATGCCGTTCGTCATTTATTTTCAGCAAACTAGCAATTCTCAACACTTAAAAGAACCTAACTGTGTCGAGTCGCCAGCTCCGCTAGTATGAGATGTTCTAGTAGAATGATAGGTGTAACGGCAATGTAATGGATTAATAAAAATTCATTTCCTAACAGGAGTTAACCGTATTTAGCGAAAGAACACTTTCAGTTTATTGTTGAAGGTGAACAAACACCAACATTTATTTAGTAAAAAAACAAAAAGAGACTCGGAAAAAAGCAATCCGAGCCTCTTCATGTTTGTGATTGTCTAATTGCCAGCATATTTTCCCATTTTGATGCTTGCACAGTCCAATAATTTTCAAATCAAGTAATGCTCAATTGATTGTTGGTACACAATTTTTTCTAAAGGAAGAATAAGTCACTTTGCTTCGCTAATTTCTCATACGTCTTTTTGTCCTGTTCATTTCTAAAAATTAGAGGGATACTGATATCGTAATTTGATTTGATAAGAACAGGAACCTTATTGAAATATAGGCAGTTCCATAAGCTTTCACGTAAAAATAATTTAAAAAACGTTTTTAGCAGGTTACTGTCTGTTATCAAATAAATGGTATTAGTGCTCTCTTTTAGCAAATCAAACTGATTTAATAAGATGATTTGATCTATACGATCGCAATTCGAAAGCTGCTTTGTAAAAAAATCAATCAACGCTTTTCTATCACTGAATGTGCCCAGATCGATATAACATTCATTCTCATTTAATTTGAAGCCACGCTCTATGAAATCAAGAAACTTCTTCTCTTGGCTCAATTTGAAATAATCATTTGACAGTAAAGACAGCCTAGAATCATCTTTAGCCATCACTTGACTAAAAACATCTAAGCTTACCTTATAATATTCCGTTCTGGCATGCTCCATTATTTCCTCATAATCCTCCGCATGACAATACATAGCCCACAGGTCATTATGATGGTTCTGTTCATCTGGATCGACTGGTATCAACCTTGGGATCCTTCCGTCCTCTAGATCCATTTCTAAGCTTTTTTTCATTCTTGTCCTCTCATTTCGGAGTTATTGTGGTTACCATTAATCACTTAAAAATACGGTGACTTACATTTCTCAATAAATAGCGTTGAAGGAATATGCTCAGCCGTGATTTCTTTTTCTGAACCTATATACATATAATAATCATAGCCGAAATGAATCCACAGCTTCTCACCTTCAACAAGCTTGCCCCAGATAGTTTCTCTTAGAATCATTCGCGAAACAATCGCAAGCTGATTCTTATACAAGCGTTGATTATTTCTTAAAGTATCAAACTCATCACGCGTTATGTAATCATCCAATGATACAAAATCATATTTTTCTAAAGAAACTACGTTCATTTGAGAAACGGAATTAAGCTGCATAATTGCGCATATAGAATGAATGTACATCGTTTCATAAAAAATATACTCATCGTAAGTCAGCACCGACCCATTATATTTTTTCCCAACATCAGAAACCGAAGTCCATGTTTCTGGCCCAACATATCTCCCTTTTTCATCCCTATAATTTGGATCATATTTTGTTATTCTATAAAAAAACATCGGCATTTCCCTCGCTCTGTTGGTTTCTTCAATCATACACCGATTGATAACGATTACAAAAAACACTAAGTTCCTTCCATTTTTTCACCTTCATTGCCATCGGTTAAATCATACAATTGCTGCTTTAGTTCTTTCATAAACCTAGAGAGATCTTCAGAAAAAACGGCGAAACTAAAACCTTGGTCATAGCCTACTGACTCATCTCTCATATAAGCAGTATTCAGCCACAGCTCAATTGATACTTGATCCTTTTCAAAATCATCACGCATATTTTCTAACCTGAGATGAAATTCTCCTTCTGTCGCTCCACATTCAAATTTTTCATACGCTTCATGTAAGGGTAACATCCCCTTCTTCTTTTTTTCTTCAAGAAGGGTTTCAATGGTTCGTAAGAATACCTTTAGTCCTTCTACGCTAAAAGTTGGGGATTTTTTGAAAATATACCGTTCGTTTTCAACTTGAAAACAAAATTCTATCGGAAGCCAATTAAGATAGTCCTTGTTCTCACAATCATAAATGAATGAATCATTCTTAATTAAATCAATTTCCAACTGTATTTGTTGCTTGAAATGGCTATTCATTATCTGGGGCATTCGCTTCATCTCCTTCTGGTTTTATTCCATAAGCATCTTAGTTTTCGTTATGCGTGCGAATCAACTAAATGCCAAAATGAAGAATCATTTTCTTCTTGGCTATAGCTGTTTTAAGTATCTTCTCTAATTTATCCCAGTCTTTACCTATAAAATATTCCGCCTGTTCCGACTCATCTTCTTCTAAAAATACATAAACCGCTTGGAGCATTTCGGACGCCTGATCCGGTGTAATAATTGTTCTTCCATAATAATTAAATCCTTGTTCAAGATTACCCAGCTCGTTCCAATAGAAAGTTACATTTTTAAAGACATTATAATTTTCTTCGATGAATTGATCTTGTATTTTAATCAGCTCATTTTCAAAATCAGAAGACTGTGCTTGCTCAGGAATCTTGTTACAAAGAACAAATTTATGAATAAGCCCTCCAAATTTAGGACTACCATCTGCATGTACTATCTTCTTATGATTAAAAAGACCTGTTTCAAGAAAATTAACAAACTTTTCATATTCATTTTCTTCATTAAATTTTTCGTTTAAGCACGCTATAAAGTATTCAATTCCTTCAGAGTTCAATAGAGTTGAAATTTCACTTAATCCTGAAACACTGTCACCTGTAGAATAATTTCGTATTCAAGAATCCATATTTTAGAAGCCTAGACTAAAACAGAAATTGACCCTATCCCTTTTTTATAAATCATACAAACTTCAAAAGATTCTTCCCCAAGAATACAAGAAATAACTTTCAACAGCTTTTCTATTTCAGAATCCTTTGTTCGTTTTTCTTTTTTGGGATACAAACTAAAATAAGGATCTGCTCCACTAGCTAACGCTTGTATGCCTAGCTTAATCAATAGATTATTCATAAAGATTTCCAACAGGTCAATAACTGTTACTGGAAGGGCTGTTTGTTCAACAAGAAAATACGTCTCTAATTGGTTCAGATATAACTGTAACTCGTCTTCATTCGTCATAGAAGACTCAATAGTACTTTTCAGTTCTCTTATTTTATGTAATTTTTCCTTATCCATTTGCTTCTTGGAAAATTTCAAATCCACTCGTACTTCACCAAAAATAACTGTATCTGTTTCTCCTTTGAGAATAGATGAAATAGCTTTCATTTCAGAAATACTAGCTGGATACTCATCGTTCACATCATCTTCTTCAATATGGACAGTCGCTATCTTTTTTAAGAACGAATACACCAGAAGCTTTTCAATGAAAATGTACTCACCAATTATTATTTTGTAATATTCTTTTTTGGCCCATACACCTAGCTCTTCTTTTGATAGCTCTTGCTTAAAATAGCTTTCGATTTTTTGAATAATCAATTTTGAAAAAATCTTATTCATCCTTTCTATTTACGTATCATTGCCTAAAGACTTTCCAACCATTTCTCATAAAAATCACTTTGCTCATCTACTGTTGCCATTTTCAGTGCCGGATCATACTCGAATATATCCAGAATATCTAGCTTTTTTGCTGGTACGCCATAGGTGAGTTTATACGCTTTTCTTCCTTCTCCCATAGTCAGCATCATAGGTGAGGGATACACATTTAACGCGGCACCATTACAAAGAAGTTGAATATCTTTCTTCTCAGCTTCCAGTCTCAATTTCTGCAGTGCCTCAAAATAGTTATCTGCAACAAAACCATATGTTTTAGAGTTCAGCTGTGTTTGTAAATAAATCAACTCGTCCTCATCTGAGATGAAGGAATTTAATTCTAACACCTCAATTTTATCGTTCTGCTTAATCTGGATATGAAAAAATTCCTCCAAGCCATTATCCTCCTTGATAGTATCATCTAAATGAATCCGTGGTTATCTAACTATTGTCAACCCATTGCTTAAACATACTCAAAATTTCTACTAGCTTATCTGAATCTCCCGCACCTTCAAATTTGTTATCTTTCACTTGGCATATTAACCAATTATCATCGCCATGATCATATTGGATTTTTTCAAACGCTCTATTCGTTAAAGCAGTGTCTATTAAATCCACGGATACTGACCATCCCGGGTTATCTATATTCTCAATTTTGATTCCGTATAGATGCTCCCAATCCCCATCACACTGTTTTTTATACCAATTCTGTAACCATTCAAATATGTCCACTGTAATTTGTTTCATCACCATTGCCAATAAATACATTATTTTCTACTCTACAACTTATCCATCTTTTGTTGTTATCATTATCAATAGGAGCAAACAACTTGTCTTCCATTAAGGTACCCAACAAATCAATTTTTACAGTCCAACCAGGATTTGCTAACGTATAGATTTGTATCCCATATAACTCTTCCCAATCATCTCCACAATTCTCTACATACCAATTTTGAACCTATAATAGAATATCTTCTTCCAAAAAATCACTTCTCTTCAATTAGTTGTATCTATCTCTATTTCTTACATGCCTAGCCTTTTTTCTTCTGCTAATATACTACGAATTTCCATCAGCAATTTCCCCAGCGTATTTTTACCAGTGCCATCTGTTCCACAGCCCCAGTAATAATCAGTACTTGTTTTTTCTACAAGTTCTTCCTTACCTGTGTCCAATAATTGCTGGCGAATTTCAGAGTTTTGCTGAAACTTTGCTAGTAAAGCCTGTTTCATAATCTCATCTTTTACTTCTTCCCAGTCTTTACGTATAGGGTATGCTCTACTTCTACCTAGCTCAGCTGCTTTCATGGGATTCTTTTCCTGTTGTATCTTATTTCGATACTCCTCATCTGCAAATTTTGCAACTTGAAAATAATGCTCACTTGTAGGCCATCTCTCTCCATCTAACTCAAACTCATAATGAGCAAAGTTTGACATGTATCCATATTCTTCTGTTCGTTTATAAAAGTAAATCGTCATTATAACGTCTTCCTTTCTTTTGTATCGCCAAATATACCTGCCATACAACTTTCTACTTGCGCAACTTGCATAAAAAAGGGACTTCTAGGCTCACAGTATTGCGCCTCACTTATTAATGAACAGTATATGAAGAAAAGGGTACTGGACAGTTTTCTTGAGATAATCGGTGATCCGTGTACCTTTCTATTTAATTCATCCAATATTTCTATAAGCTTACTGAAACTCTTTTCACCTATACGTTTTTCCACTCTTGCAGGAACTAAAATGTCTAGAATAATACTATCGATTTTTTCCGCAACCTCATTCATTTCTTCAACCGTCATTATAAAACTCCTTTTTTTAATATTTTTTCATCATCTGATTTTTTGATATTCTAACCAATTAAGCAATCAAGTATTTATCAAACAATTTACTATCTAAACTATCGTCGGATCAGCAGCATACCAAGTATTTATTCCATTGATGTTAAGATTATCATCGTATAGCCACGCAACATAAATAAGTACATCGCTAATTCCTTCATCTTCAGACCTATCGATTTGCCAACCATTGGTTAAATAGGAAAATGTGAATCCTCTAGGATTTTCTTTTGTACCTATACTCAGTTTTAAGTTTTTACTATATAAACTGAACAACTCAAGATCTTCTCCAGTTTCAATTTCCATCTCTACCTTTTTCTGATTTGCTAAATTGATGCAAACTCTTAAAGGACTCTTTGAAGGACGTACAATTATTTCATAACGCTTATCTACTGTGAATAATCTATTCTTATTTGACAGCTCTCTAAATGAATAAGCTATCTTTTCGTCGTTAACAAAAATCTCTAGCTCACCTAAAGGAGTTTTTAGCATAGCCCTTCCCCGTTCCTACAATCAAAATATTTCTTACCTATTCAAAAAAACGTATATCTCGATATTCTCTTGAAATAGTTTTAACCCATTTTCCATAACACGATTAAATTGAATGACTTCACTTTCATTCCATTCCGGATTATATTCCTTTCCAGAAGTATTAATTGCTGGCAGGTTATTTCCATAAAAAAGCTTCGTATAAACACAATCATAGTCGTTGTTATTTCCAATAAAAGTTTTTCCTATTGAAATAGAGACATCATCAAAAAAATTCCACAAGGTCAAAAACTCTGAATTATTAACAACTGAGTTCTCCTCTTTTAGCCAATTAACCAACTTGTCTAAATTAATTCTTTCTTCTAAAATATCCTCTTCCTTTATAGAAATTTTTGCCTTCTCTGTATATTTTTTAATGTCCTTTTTATTCTGAAAAAGAAGGATTTTATTTTGAACATTGATATAGAAATCTTTCTCAGCCATATATTCTATAACATATAATTTGCTTTTCCTATATACTAATTCTTGACAAAAATATGCCGAATCATCATTGGTGTAAGTCATCTATTTCTCCTCATTCAAATCTAATTCCCGTAGTTCTCGCCTATATGTACGAAGAGAGGTTTATCAACCTCTCTCCCTCATTCACCTATTCCGCTACAAATGAATTGAGAATCTCTGTGACAGTCTCATCATTCTTTTCAAAAAATGATGGTACCCCCAATACATTTATAACAACATAATCCGTTTCTGTTTCTAAGAAATAGTAACGAATCTCGATCTTTACTCCTTCTGACTTTTCTGTGAATACGTGAAGATCTCCTGTATAGTGAGTCGTTTGGTACGAAGATTTTTCAATTTCGTCCTCCTCTACATCAAACTCATCGACTGAAACGATTTGATCCGTTACCAATTCTTTAAAAATTTCAAAGCTGTCAATATCTGTTTTTTTCACGCCATAAGAAACTACTGCCTCAGATCCTATTGCGTTCCCAACATTGAAAGAAATCCCCTCTTCTTCCGGCTGCTCTTTCCATCTTTCCAAAATATTTATTTTGTACACTGTTCCCTCAATCTCAAAACTACTTTCCACCAATTCAGGTGCTTTTTGAACAGATGATTCAACAACTTCCTTAGATTCGCTTACCTTTTCAGAACTTTCAGCACTCCCTGCTTTTTCTTCTGTTCCGGAGGCACATCCTCCCAATACAACTAATGTCACTAAAACTATTGCCCACTTTTTCATTCATCAATTCTCCAAACGTTTCATTTTCACCATAACAACCTTTTAATTTTTCGATCACCTATTTTTCAGTCCAAATTGCAAAGCATTTCCACTTTTTTTCTAGGTTTATTAGAGTATTAAAAATTAGAAACAGCCCCAGATGCATTTATTTGTAAAACACTTCATTTTGATTCTCAATAGAAACCTTTATGCTGTTCAGAAAAACTATTTAGAACTTAAATAATCAAATTTCAAAAAGTCTTTATGTTCTTCTATTTGCTTTCTAAGAAGCTCTCCGTACACAATTATTTGCTCTTTTTTAGGATCAATTAAGTATCCCCAACTGAAATCTTTTGCTATGAACAAATAGTATTCCCCATCTGGATAAAAACTCGGAAAATAAACATTATAGCCACCTCCTGCAAAGTTTTCATCTGAAACAAAAGTTGGATTTTCCTTTTCTTTTGTACTCTTAGGATCGTATTTAAAGCTGTTATGTTGCCAATCTAAAACATACATATACGATTCTCCGCCTAGAACTTTTGAAAATATACTACGTACAGCTTTTGACCATTCTGGATTAGTTTCTGCTATAAAAATAGCTTGTTTACAACAATATACATCATATGGTTCTTTAACTTTGAAAGCTTCTGAATTTGAGTTTGGCGAAAAAGAATACAACTCAAACACCGTATTCCACAATTTTTTTTCTTCTACCTCAGATAAAATCTCCCATTGTTCTTTTAGATTATCTATGTTCCCATCCCTCCTATCGATTTTACTTGTTTAGAACATTTGTTTCAGGAAACTCAGCTATGAACACAAACTATATTTTTGTATTGAGCTTATTGATATCTTTTTACGGTTTCATCTGTTTCAGTATCCCTATATCAGAAGATAATATTTCGCAAAGATTATCACCTAAAAATAATACATAGTGATGAAAGTTCTTAAAGCATCCTATAGGCTCATTACTAGATTTTCTTTCTAACTCCTTTATCCAAGGCGAATCAGTAATTTCCAATATATATTTGTAAAATCTACCATGGGATAAATTCAATCTATCTATCACATAAACACTTGGTTTGGTGTAATCAAGGGCTATAAGTCTAAATGCTATATTTGTTGTCTTGAATATCCATCTATCCTCATTAAAATCATCAAATAATACAATAAGCTTACTATTATCTATTTGTATTTCTTCTAGTGGTGCATCGTTTATCATAATAAAATTGTTTACAATTTTTATTTCCACTTTATTCCTCCAATAACAACATCTATCTTAATCGAAATAATTATAACTTCTTTTCTAATCAGAAATCTCTTTTACCCTTCTTTTTCATACTGTTAATTATACATTTTGAGATGTTTTACCTTATCATCGTGGCAGGTTGTGTACATCAAGAAGTTCAGATACATATAGATACATCCAAACTTCTTGAGCTAACTCAAAATTTTATTCTTATGTACGAAGAGAGGTATATCAGCCTCTCTCCTTTATTGACTTATTTCACTGCAAATGATTTAAATATATTTATGACGATAGCGCCATTATTTCAAAAATATACTTAGTACTTCTAGCTTGCTTATAATCATAAAAAAACTATCTTCAACACCTCGTAAATATCAAGCCTATTACTAAATCAATCCTTGAAATTTTTTTAAGCACTACTCATATCCCACAGTGAATAATTTTTTTGTCCATACAAACTGCTTCTTCAATTAATTCTTTTAATGATATAAGTTGGCCTAGAACTTCTTGCTTTTTAAACTCATTTTTCTCATATACCTCCTCGTTGGCCAAAAAATCACCAGTTAATTCAAAAGTTTCTGGAGATAATTTAAAAAGATTGTATAGATTGGTTATTAAGCTTGCAAACTCATTTAAATTGTCCCCGTCTATACTTGATACACCATACGGATCCAATCCATTTGTAACTGTTCTGTTAGCTCTTGTAAACTTTATCCATAATAAATAGTCTGATAACTGTAGAATTAACTTTTCTGATAATTTTACATATTTAGAATTACTTGGTATATTTTTCCAACCAACTTCTTTATTGACTAAATAGAAACTATGTTGTGTCCCCATAAATCATGCCTACCTTTCTAATCCAAATGATAAAATTTTACCATCAGGTCCTACTATGACATACTTACCATTCTTAGTATATCTAATTGCGCCGGGAGTTCCATTGGTTGGATATGATTTCTTTGACCCTTTTTTAACTGTTCTAGCAAAATCCTCTGCTTTTCTGATATATTGATCGATATCTTTAGCACCAACTTCTTCTCCGTGTTCGCCAAAATGATATTCCAGTGAGTCCTCTGGAGAATCAAAAGTCCCTTCGCCCCATTTTTCCAAATTTTCATCTGTAGGGTTTGTTCTATCAGAGCCCCCATCTCCACCAATAATGTTTTGAATAACATTTTGTCCGGATTCAATGGCATTTACTCCTGCTCCAACTGCTATTGACCCTCCTGCAACAACCATAGTAGCACCTGCTGCCATTCCTAGTACAGTTACTGGTGTAGCGGAACCTTCTGAAAAAACAGTTCCCGCCCCACTTCCAGTAAATACAGTTCCTCCAGTTGTTGCTAAAATAACGACACCTACTCCGATGACTAAAGAAGAGGTTAGTTCTCCTAGATTGTAAGCAAGACTATTATTTCCACCGCTAAGATCAGCATGAATTTTTTCTCCGGTTACCGATTCTGCCATCGCTTTTCCAGGATTAGAATTAGCAAGCGAGTTGATAACCCCTGCTGCAGCACCTTTACTGTAATCCGAAATAACTCCGCCAACGGTTTTGTCTACATTAAATCGCTATACTTGCACCCTTCCACAATGTGTTTATTAGATCACTATTGCAGATTATGTATGTCAAGGAGTTCGGATCTATCGATAAAAAAACAAACTCCTTGAACTAAATCAAAAAATTTATATCTAGTTAATAACATTAAAACAAGTATTTATTAACTATTACCTAACTGCTTCAAATTGAAATTATTGTATGCGATTATTTCAACAACATTATCTCCTAAAAGTAAGAAATAATGATGAGATTCATTTAGAAACTCAACCTGCTTCCCTTCATTTACTTGCTTCAACTCATTTATCCAAGATGAGTTTAGTATCTCCAGCATATAATTATGATAACGTCCATCATAAAAATTCAGTTCATTTATATAGTCACTTGCATTCATGCAGTCCCTAGTAGTTACTCTAATCGCCTGATAAGAAGAAGTCTCAAAAACAAATCTTACATCATTGTTATCATCAAAATGAATTTCAATGTTATTATCTTCTATCACTATTTTTTCTAATGGCACTGTATTTATAATTATGTCCTTATTCAAAATTTTAATTTCCATTTCTATTTCCCCCGTACTACTATACTCAATCCATTATCTTTCGTAGTTATTTTCCAACTCTCTTCAAGAATTTCCTTTTCAGTTGCCCATTTATAATTAATATTTTCTATTCCAGCTTCTTTAAAAGCATATAGCCGTCGATTATCCAAAGAGTGTATGATACCATCTTTTTCAAATATTCGTATTTCTGGTATTGACTTAGGATCTATATCTCCTGATTTCAATCCAGAAACCAGATCATCCACAGCGTTTGCTCCATCACTAAAATTCTTGGAAATACTATCCTGTGTATATCGTATGTCACTCGTATTGATACTTTTCGCCACATCATCGCCTTTATCCGCAAAATATTGCAGATCCATCTTCAATGGTGGTTTTGTCCCTGTAGTTGTCTTACCACTGTCAACAGCGGCTTTTACCGCATCATCTGCCACGCTTGCACTTGGGGTGACCAACTTCACGACATCGTCTACTAAACCAGTATTGATTGCCTGTTTAGCTATGGTTCCTGCCCCTGCAACAGTTCCAATTGTACCAAAGACGCCCTCGACTACTCGCTCAGTGGTACTCAATTCTCTTCCTGTCAGCCAATCTTCACCCGTTACTGCATTACTCACGCTACCAACTGCTAGAGTCGTTCCTAGAGCAACACCTAATGGAGCAGTTACTGGGATAACGGTTAAGATAATTGTTCCCAGGCCTAGAACAGTCTTGATTGCTCCTTCATGCTCTTTCACAAAATCGCCAACTGCTTTGGTTGCACCCTTCCACAACGTACTCGCGCCTTCACACATTTTACGAATGCGTGCTTCTGCTTTCACACGTGTTTCTTGGGCAACTTGAATCGCATAGTCACGTGCCTGTTGATAAGCGATTTGCGCTTGTTGGGCTTTCGTTGCGACCCACTGTGTGGCTTGTCCAGCATAGTAATTGACTTGATTGCTGACGTAGCGAACTCCCTGAGAAGCGTAGCTGACTGCCGCATTATAGGTTCGCTGAACCGTTCGAACCGCACTGCTGCCATAACTGACTACCTGACTCACTGCTCGTGAAACCGTATTGACAACACGTCGTACGGTATTAACAACGGTGTTAACAACTCGTTTCACTGTGTTGACAACCGTATTCACCACTCGTTTGACGGTGTTGACGACTTTCTTCGCCACATTCTTCACCGCATTAACAGCCTTACCAAACCAACCCCAACGTCCGGCATCGTCACGATACATGAACGGATTATTATTGGCATAGGTGTACTTGTTCTGGGTCACTGGTTTATCCTGTTGACCAAGTACGGTGTCTTGCTGAGTGAAGCGACCAGTGGTTGTATCGTATTCTCTGGCACGCAGATGTTGTTGCTTCCAGTTGTCATGGTACTGACTACGGTAGCCTGCTTGGTTGTCGATCCGTCGTTCACTGCGACCGAATTCCTGATACAGGTTACTGGAATAAAGTCTGCCTGTTGCTTTCTCTGTCTGAGTGATGTTGCTTCCCAAACCGTCTTGATGATAATTGTCCAGGTCGTCACCGATCGCGGTCCCTCGCTCATCATAAAACAGCGTGGCTTCTTCGGTCGTCTTGATTCGCTTGTCGTAGGAAGTCGTCGTCATTTGCAATGGACTGACATACTCTTGCGTATAGTCATTGATATACTGGATCATTTCGATCGTATGATCCTTATCCAATGCTTTCTTCATTTTTTCTTCTTTGACTTCTCGACGCTTCGCTTCATGGTCGATCCGCCAAGTCCGATCTTTCATTGGCAAGCAGAATAATGAGAACTTCGCTGTCAACGCATCCTTCAACGTAACATCGCTGCTGCTTAGGCGTAGTTGTGCCTCTCTGTCTGTGCCTTTCATCCATTCCATCATGTCCGTCTTCAGCTTGCGGTCGTTTTCTGTTCCAGTTGTTTTAGACACGCGATTACCAAGGGCATCATAATAATAAAATAGCTGTTTGCCCCACGTACTGCTTTCTTGAATCAAACGTCCTTCTGCATCATAGACATAGCTGGTCACTTCTCCGGAAGCACTTTGTTTTTTACTCACATGACCGTTGGCGTCATATTCGTAAACAGCACCTTTTTCACCGGTGATTTCTTCCAGCTGGTTGTCCGCATTGTGCGTCCATTCCTGTGCGCCCTTAGACTTGCCATTGACTTCTTGTCTAACACCTACTCGATTCCCTACATTATCATAAATATAGTAGGTAACTCTGGTCGTCTTGCTTTCTTTCTCCGTCGCTTTGATCAGTTGGTCTTCTTTGTCGTACTCATAGGCTTTCTCCAGCGAGAACTTCGGATACTTGAGTGTTTCGTTGATAAGGTTGCCGTTTTCATCATAGGCATAGGTCTGCTTGGATTGTTCCTGACCATAAGCATCTTGAGTAACAGCTTCACTGATTTCTCCAGTTGCCAAATAGCTATACGTGGATTTCGTACCATCTGCGTATTGGATTTCCAAAATTTGTCCAAGTCCGTCGTAACGATACGTCGTTTCCCCATTTGCATCCTTGACTTTGGTCAATTGATTTTTCTTGTCATACTCATAGGCTGTTTTTGTGCCATTCGGATAGTGGATCTCTGTACGACGGCCAAAAGCATCGTAAGCGTAGCCCACTTCTTCTCCCGTATTGGTCACAGCCTTCGTCAAATCACCAAATTCATTGCGTTCAAAGTGCAGCGTATGACCTGTAGGCAATTGATCCTTGATTGCCTGCTCTTCTATTTCACTAAAATCAAAGGTCGTTGTAAGAGCCGCTTCTGTCACCTGATCATTCTCGTCATACTCAAAGACAAAATCCTGATTGTTCATCTGTTTCCCAACCATACGGTTTAGCTCATCATAGCTGTACGCAATCCTTGCTCCGTCTACTTTGGTGTTTTCAGATAATTGCCCATCCAATCGATAGCTATAGGCTTCTTTTTTCCCATTTGCACTGGTCAGACTTTCCAGCTCTCCTACTGGTGAATATTCCAACTTGGTCTGTCCATTGTTGGCATCGGTGATCGTCGTCAGATTGTCCTGCGCATCATAAGCATACGTCGTTGTTTTGTCCAAACGGTTGGTCATTCCTGTTAAGCGGTTGGCCTTGTCATAAGCAAAAACCTGACTCTGCTCTTTTGCGTCCGTGATTTTCGTCTGATTGCCGTTGCCGTCATACGCAAAGGTTTGCTTGTTCCCGCGCGCATCAGTAATGCCAGACACTTGATTTCTGCTGTCGATCGTTTGCTTCGTCACAGCTCCCGTTGCGTCGGTGGTTTGAATCAACTGATTATTTTTATTATACGCAAAGCTAGTCGCAAATTCGAGCGGATCCGTTTCTTTTAATAGATTTCCGTTCTTATCATACGTATAAGTCGTATGCGCATCATTTGGTGCGATCATTTCCTTCACATTGCCTAAGCCATCATAAACAAAGGCTGTCTTGTTGCCGCGAATATCGATCATGTTTTGCACACGATCCAATAAGTCATATTCATACTGAATACTGGTTTTATTCGGATAGGTCATGCGAGTCATGCGGCCTGTTTTATCATAGACATAGCTGGTTTCCTGCGTACCAGCCTTGACTTCTTTCGTCAACTGACCAAATTGATCATACGTATACGTGTTTAACGGCTGTTTGTGAATCGCGTCAGAAATCTCCGTTAATTGAGAAAATTTGTCGTAGGCATATAGCTTTTCATAACCCTTCGCATTGGTTTCACTCGCCAAGCTTCCATCATCATTATACGTATAGCTGGTTTTTGCTCCGGCAGCATCCGTGATGCTTGTCAATTGATTCCGCAGGTCATACGTGTAACTGGTTTTACGATTGAGCGGATCAGTCGTTTCCACTAAATTATTGCCAGCATCATACGCATATTTCGTCAGATTCCCTTTAAAATCGCTCTCCGTTAGTTTACGTCCGGCACTATCATAAGTGAATACTTGCTTGAAGCCTTTCGCATCAACAGTTTCCACCAGACGATCCAGTGCGTCATACCCATGCGTCGTTTCATTGCCCTGAGCGTCTATTTCTTTCGTGATATTGCCATTGGTATCGTAGCTCTGTTTACTGACAGACCCCTGTGCATCCTTGGTTTCGATAACTCTGCCTAATGCATCATAAACGAAGCTAGTTTGTCCATTGTTCTCATCGGTCAGTTGGATCAGTTGCCGATTTAAATTGTACTGATAGGATTTCGTATCTTTCCCATTATTGATTTCTTTGATGAGATTTCCAACATTGTCGTACTCATAGCCGACACTTCCACCGTTATGCTTTTGAATCGCTGTCAGCTGATTACGGCTGTCATAGGTGTTCGATTCGACCGTTCCTTGAGGACTCGTCGTTTGGAGCAGTTGCCCCAGTGCATCATAGGTATAAGAGGTTTTATTCCCTGCGATATCTGTTTCAGCGATTAGTTCGCCATACAGATTGTAGGCATACGTCTCTTGTCTCTTCTGACTATCTGTCACACACAGCAGCTGTCCCATCGCATCATAAGAATACGTTTCTTCCTGCTTCGTACTGTCGGAAACTTGGGTAAGATTGCCCATCTTATCATACGTATAATTGGTTACAACCCCCATCGGAGTGGTTTCTTCCACTAATTGATCGGCTTTATTATAGGCATAGGTCGTTACTCTCCCCAAAGAATCGGTCAGACTCGTTACGTTACCGCCTTCATCATAGGTAAAAGAGGTCTCGTTTCCTAAAGCATCTGTCATCGTCTTGATTTCGTTGGTCTTTGTATAGCTGTATGTTGTACGGTTGCCCATTGGATCAGTTTTTTCGATGAGGCTGCCATTCTTATCATACTTGTACTGTTCGATGGCACCTGTCGCCCACACTTGGGTTTCAAGAAGGTTTAAGGCATTGTAGGTATACAACGTTTCTGTCTTATCCGGCCCTATTTCTTTTACTTTGTTGCCATTGCCGTCATAAGCAAATTGGTAGACAGCACCGTTGGCCTCTGTAATTTTCAGCACGTTGCCTTCCCCATCTGACTCATATAGGGTTTTCGTACCATCTGCCGCAGTACTTTCTTTTACAAACCCTCCGGCATCGTAAGTGATCCCAGTCTTTTGCCCCAGTGCATTCGTTTCTTCGGTTCGGTTGCTCCGACTGTCAAAGCTCTGTTTTGTTTCTCTTTCGCCATCTCTGACTGAAATCGGTTGGTGCTGCTGATTATAGGTATAGGTCGTTACTTTGCCACCCTTGTCCTTTTTCGTCAGCAAGTTGCCGGAAGCATCGTACGTATACTCTTCCGTCGTCTGATCTGCAAAGATGATCTTCGTCGGTGAGCCATTGGCTATTCGTTCGTAGGTCGTCACATGGCCTAGGCTGTCTTTTTCTGTCGCTACAAAGTTGTTCACATCATACGTATAGGTCGTCGTCTTCCCATTCGGCATGATTTCCTTCGTGACATTGCCGGCTTTATCATATTGATATTTCGCCTTGGTTCCATCCGGAAACTCTATTTCCGTTCGTTGATTCAAGGCATTGTAGGACATCTTCTTCAAGTTGCCAAGATAGTCGCTTTCACTGATGATATTGCCGTTGCCGTCATAGCTGTAGGTTTTCACCCCTCCGACAGCATTGGTCTCACTGATGACTTGCCCGATCGCATTGTATTTATAGCTCGTCTTATTGCCATTAAAATCAGTTTCGCTGGTTTGATTGCCTTCACTGTCATAAGTGTAGGTTTTAAATTGTCCATTGAAGTTACTTTCTTTTACCAGCTCACCACGCGCATTGCGCTCATAGGTTTTTGTCTTGCCATTTCCGTCTGTTTCTGAGAGTAAAAGCCCACGAGCATCATAGGTATAGCTTCGGATCAGTCCGGAAGCATCTGTCTCGCTCGTCAAGTTCCCATTTTCATAGGTATAGCTCGTCATTTGTCCCAAGGCATTGGTTGCTTTGATTTTCTCCCCTGATGCGTTGTATTCAAAATGAGTCGTGTGTCCGTTTTGATCGGTCAGTGATATCTCATTTCCTTTAGCGTCATAGCTATGCTGAATAGTGTTCCCTTGACGATCCGTCTCAACAAGCGGTTGACTCCATTCGTTGTAAGTTGTGGTTTCTTTCGTTCCATCTGAATAGCCGGTGCTAGTCAGATTGCCTTTTTCATCATAGCTGTACGTCGTTTTTTGACCATCTCGATCAGTAAACGCCGTTAATTGGTACTGGTCATTGTAAACATTCGTTACTGCTGTACCATCTGCATACTCGATTTTTGTTGGTTGATAATGGTCATTGTACGTAGTGATCGTTTTATTGCCATTGCCATCAACTGTCGTGGTTGTTCCTTTGCCATATGAAAGTGTCACGACATTTCCTTCGGCATCGGTTTGTTTAATCACACGGTTTTCTTTGTCATATTCATTGGCATAGATCGTTTTACCATCGTCGCCGGCATAGCTGAGCATACGATGCTGATCGTCATAGGCATAGGTGAATTTCTTACCTGATGCATCAACGACCTTGGTCAAATCTCCTGCTTCACTATACGTGTACTGGTTTTTGGTTCCATCTGGGAAAGTAACTTCCGATAAATGCGCATTGCTATCCCATTTAAATTGCAGCTTCTTCCCGTTAAATAGTTTGATTTCCTTTAAGAAGCCTGTTTCGCCATCATAGCTGTACTCTTTCTTTGTGCCATTGCTCGTCTGAATCGAGCGAATCTGCCCCGTCGCATCAAAAGTGTACGTCCATTTTTTCTGTGTATCCTTCAAGACAAACGTCCGCTTTTCCACTTCATCTACGGTCTCCATTACTTTGCTCAATTCGTAAGGCAACGCATCTTCGACCACATAACTGCCGTTATCTTTACGAGTGAAAAAGACCTTGCCGCCATCTTCCAATGTCAGCATCATGCTTTTATCTGCCAGCTGATTCAAACTAAGTAGTTGATTCAAGGTCCAATTTCGCCCAATCGGACTATCCTGGCCCTCGCCCATAGCATTATAGGTTCTAGTAAACCGTTCTTCTGTTTCATTGTCATACCACGTGCCGTCTGTCATCTCATACAAAAGATTTCCGCTGCCGATATTGATCGGTTCAAAATTGAACTGACAGTGCTTTCCACGTCCCATAGATAAAGAGTCCAATCGGATCTTTTCTGCATCTGTCAAGGGTTTTGGCGTATACGCTTTTCCGGCATTCTTTTTGGGATTCCGAATAAACACGACATTTCCTTGCGTTAGCATCTCATCCTTCATGTTGTTGTCTCTCATGAAGCTGGCACGATTTTTTTCTAATCCATAAAAGGCCAGTAATCGAGACAACGTATCCTGACTTGATACCTTATACAATTGGAAGTTATCATACGTTTTTTCTGCTTTTTCGTTTTTCCCGTTTTTATTGTACGTAACAGTCGCTTCTGCCTGATACAGATGGTTTTCTTTCAAGACAGTGGTCAATAGTTCTTTGGTTTGCCAGTTGCTGGACAAGTCCAAATACCGTTGCGCATCTTTAAATAAAACCGGATAGTTCGGGTACAAATAATCTCTGCCGATCGATGGCTCTGTTCCTGTATAAATCACTTTATTATTGTCGTTTTTATCTTTTAAACGATAAGTGATTTCTGCTTCAGGACGACCGATCCCATCAAGACCAAGTGCTGCAAATTGTACCAGCCCGTCATTGTCGCTACGAACGAATGGTCGCAGCTTCAAGGTCGTTTGATCTAACGGCATATTCTTGTCGATCGGTGGTTTTTCACGATGCTCCAAAACAACATACGGCTCTCCACCCGTCCAGCCTTTTCCGCCGAACAGCTCTGCCTGAGAATATGGCATTTCGTGTGCTGACATTTTGTTGTTTTTAACCAATACACCGTGGTTTTCCAACCCGTTTTTCCAATCATTTGCCAAGGTAGTAATATCGAAATCGACCCAACGGTTATTGGTGTCGATCCCTGCCATTTTTGTCTCTTTGCCATCTTCATACGCTGGTGGACCATAGGGACTGCCTAGCTGTCTGATGAACTTATCATAGCTCAAAGAAGAGAAAGCGCCAACATCCTTGGTTATTCCAGCTGCTTCAAAAAAGCGAGTAACGACTTTTCCGTTACCATCTTTTGCGGTATCGCCCCAAAAGCCGGGATCACCGACACGCTTCATTTTTAGCGTAGCGGACATGATTTCATGCTGTTTGCTGATTTCCTTGAATTTCTGATTAGGGATCTTCAATACACCGTATGTCTGAAAGTGCCCCGCTCCATCATCACCAGAGCTATACCCATTGTCATACCCGATCATCATGTACGGCTGAAAGGCATAGCTCATTTTATCGTCATATTGGCGAATACTTGTGGAATCTACTCCATTTACAGTGACCTTTGTTAATGGCATGACCTGCAATGAAACTTTTGCCTGTTTTGCTTGTTGGACTTGCTCTTCCTTGATTTCAGTCACCTGAATAGTTGCCGTTTCTTCATCGAAGGTATAGTTCAAAGGAGCAATTAGATCATTATCCAGATTTAGCAACATCGGCATCGGAATGACCTCTGTCAACTGCTCCTGCTCATAAATCCCAATGATCCCTTTATCCTTTTCTTCCTTCGCTGTTTTTCCTTCTGATAACTGTAGCTGGTAACGAATGGTTTGAAGCGCGGAATCCGCGTCTACATATTGCAAGAACTCAACCACACCATCGTGCATCGCGATTTCTACCGGCTCTGTCTCTTTATCTGAAGCCAGCAAAACACGGTCTTCCTTTACAGCTGAGACTTCATAGGTTTCCTTTGGCAGGACGATTTCCACAGCCTCTTTGTCATCCTTGATCTGAACTGGCGTTTCTGTCGTCACCGTTTTCGGGACAACGACCGGTACATCCCCAGTGCCCGTAATAGCTTCTGTATCCTCAACAAACTCCGTTGTTATTTCCTGCCAGTTCCCTTGATCGTCTTGCTCATGGATCGGACGGGTAAACAGGATCGTTTCACCTTCACCTGTCTCAGGATGGATGAAGGTCTTTGAATAATCACTACGATCTTCCAGTACCTCTTCCTTCCCAGCTTGAAGCGCGCTTTCTTTTATTTCCTCTAACGTCGTTTGCTTTGACTGTTCAAATTTTTCTGAAATTTCTTCTGATACTTCATTGTTTCCAGCGTCAGTTGCAGAACCAGCTTCCGGTGACCCTTCTGACTGTTGCGCCTGTTCCAATTTATCCTGCACCTCTTGCGGAAGCTCATCCTTCGTTACTTTATCCCCTTCTGTCAAAGGCGGATGACTCGACGTCGATTCTGACGGAAGCACTTCTTCAGCAAATACTGGTACCAATCCCCAAGGAACCACTGCCCCAAACTGGAAAAACACAATAGAAGAAATTAACACTTTTCTCCAATTTTTCTTTTTCATTTTCTACTCCTTCAAATTTTCTTCTGTGTCCAAAATCCCTTGATAAATTTTATCTGCTTCTTCATAGTTTTTTTTGTGAATCGCTGTCGCCATGTTCTTAATGTCTTTACTCAATAAACGATAGGTTTCATAAATCGTTTGGTCTTCTTCTGACAACAGTTTTTTGTAGCTTGATAATTTTGCTTTATCCCCAATAGTGTTGAATTTTGTTGCTACTGATTTCAAATCCGTGACATATTCTTTGTACTGAATACTGCCATCGGCCTTCATATCCACCCAAAGCTGATAATTCTCTTTAAAATCAGATTCCAAATTAAAAATCTTTGTCTCAATGTCCCCTGCCTTTTTCGGTGCACATGCACTCAAAAAGAAAACGAGCACTAGACATACCCAAATATACTTCTTTTTCATTTTCTACCCTCCTTTATACTTTTAGTCATAAATTAAACCTAGAAAAAACGGTCTAGTTATGCATATATACAGTTAATCCGATCATTTGTAACTGTATACCTCTATTTATCGTAGATAAAATGGATTTAGTCAATGAATTTTTCCATTTTTGATAAAATAAACGTCTTTTTATCGTTTTATAATTCAAAATTCAATTTTTTAAGAGAAAATAGGCAGATAATTGATGATAAATGAACAAGTCCAACACTTTGCTGAACTTGTTCATTTTGCTTTCCTATTCCTAAACAGCTTTTTTTGACCACTTTTCATCGTACTTTTTCAATCAACAAGATTTAACAACTGTTGATTTCCTAATCCACGTAAAAAAGATAGCATTATCCTATTCACTTTTTTACAAGTTTCTAAAAGGAAGACCGGTTGCTTTAAGGTCAAACATAAAAAACTGAGCTTCTATATTTTCTATAGAAGACCCAGTACACTTTGGCTGATTGACAGTCAGTTGGATTCATTATATACTTATCTTGAACAACGTTCAAAACTACGTTCAACTTTTTTTGAAGAGAGGATGAAACAGATGGAGACTATTAGATTTATTCGATTACCAAAGTGCAAAGCGATAACTTCAGGCTATGCCTATAATGAGGAGCCTTTTCAAAAAAATGGCAAGCTGGAGCTGTTCGATTCCTTTTGGAGTAAGCTAGATCAAAGTAGAGTAGACAACTGGTATTCACGCGATTATTTAATGTATGGAAGAGAGCAGGATGCGATGATCTGGTACTATGCTGTTCCAGATGATTTCGACCAGGATGTCTCCCCGTGGGAAGTCGTGGAGTTGGAAGGTGGTCTATATGCTTGCGCAGCAGCTAATGCCGGCAGCTTTAAGGATGAACAGCAGGTTTATGGAGAAATTAAAAAATATATTGCCGATAGTGAACGATTTATTTTAGATGAAAGAGAAAATCATTATGATCTCTGTACAGTCATGACGCCTTCTGATGCTGCAGAGGCTCTTGGCTATTCTCAGATCGAGATCATGGTACCGGTAAGAATTGCAGAACCAGATTCTTTAAAAAAATAAATCAAAAGATAAATAGTGACAAAAAAAGCAACTTGCTTCTATAATGAAATAGACAATGCAACAAGAAGACTGTAATTTTAAGGAGGCTCTTATGACGATTCATGAGGATGTGGTAGAACGAATTATTTCTACCACGATGACGCTTATTCAAGCTTCTGACGGAAATATAAAAAAAGTGACAACAAGGATGATTGCAGAAAAAGCGAATGTAGCCGTTGGCGCCATCAATTATTACTTTCGATCTAAAGATAAGCTGATTGAAATAGGCCTTCAGCGAATGATTGAGCAACAAAGAAAAGAAAATTTGCTAGATCAGCGAACTGGGGATACACTTCAAGACCTGATTGCTTTCAGCCAACAGTTTGCAGATCGTTTATTCACACACGCCGCGGTTTCAGAAATAGCGATTTTAGAAGACATGAGAAGTCCAAAACCAACCGATAATACAAATAAAATCATTTCTGAATTTTCAGCTTTTGTATCGACTGAAAATGAGCTGGATGGACAGGTTTTTATTCTGGTAAACACGATTCAAACAGCTTTTTTACGGCGTAATCAAAGCTCAACTGAATTGGGCGTTGATTTAATGAAAAAGGAGCAGAGAGATCGGTTTATTGAAAAAACCGTGATCCTGTTATTTTCTAAAGAAAAAAACGAAGAGCTGTGATTTACAGGTCTTCGTTTCAACGCCAATCAATAGTTCCAAGAAATCAATCAATAGAGTATTGTTTTAACAGGACGATATCTTTGTAGTGTTTATCATGCTGTGCTTCATACTTGTCTCGTACCTCGTGCGGAATTTGCAGTTTATCTGCATCACCTGCTGTGAGCAGTTTTTCTTTAACAAAAGCAACCTCCGCCTCAGTGATTTTCACTTTTGGATTTGCCAACAGCACCACGGTTTCCACATTATTTTTAACAAAAATAACCGTCGTGTGATTGACTGTATACACTTTCCAATACGTGACTGTTTTACAATACTCTCTCAAAATTTCATCTAATACTGGAAACATCGTTTTCAACTTTACTTTTGCCTGGATTGGGGTTTCAAAAAGTCTCAGTTTAGCCATGTTCATCCTTCTTTCTCTTTTTTCATTCCAAGCATAGCACAAAGATGCCCATTTGAAAGAAATGAAGCCTCGGCGGTTTAGGATGATTTAAACATA
This sequence comes from Enterococcus sp. 9E7_DIV0242, assembly GCF_002140975.2. Classification (NCBI taxonomy): domain Bacteria; kingdom Bacillati; phylum Bacillota; class Bacilli; order Lactobacillales; family Enterococcaceae; genus Enterococcus; species Candidatus Enterococcus clewellii. Next base: position 3,378,764 of record NZ_CP147247.1, on the reverse strand, counting down.
CACAGAACACTTGATGGCCCAACAAGCAAGCTGAATACTTTGCTTCTGAAAATTACTTATGCAGTTTTTTAAGTTCATAAAGAACCCAATTTGTTGTCTTTTTCATCTGAATCAAAGACAATCCAACGGAATGCAAATAGATAGCAAAATTTTCTTCCTTCTTGAAATCCGGCAAATAATAATTGGCCTTTGAGATTTCACAAGCAATAATGATCGTTCCTTCCGTGGCCAACACACGCTTAAGCTCAGCCAAAGATTTATCGAGGTCAGACCAATGAAAGTGATTCTGATACACACAGATCAACTCAAAATAGTCTGCTGGATAGCTCGTTTCCACAACATCCTTTCGTTCAAAAGTAATTTTTGTGTTCGCATTCATTTTTTTGGCTTGCTCGATTGCTTTTTCTGAAATATCGATCCCATATATATGGGCATGAGGAAATTTTTGGGCAAGTCGTTTGGTAGACTGACCGTTTCCGACGCCTACATCTAATATCTTTTTTATCTCGTATTCAGGTATATACGCTAAGCTCCACTCGACCATCGGCAGATAGACTTTATTCCACAGCTTCATCATGTATCCCCCAACGATTCCAGTCGGTTGCTTTGATTGCTGAAGCAAATAGCGAAACAGACCCCACAAAAGTAGCACGATCAAGCCTAGATAAATAATGATCTTCACCTACATTCCTCCCACTTGTTCCTGATTTTCTATTCCACAGGAGCAGTTAGCTCAATATGGTTTCCCTCGCTATCGCAGAATTCGCAAACCCAGTTGATACCGATTCGTTTAAGGGGAAAGACCACTTTTTTATCACTCAGTTTTCGCTGAAGGATTGAAAGGCTCGGCACTTCAATGCTCGGCAAACAATTGTTACCAAACGAATGGCTTTCATTCATTTCATTAAATGCAAACAGCCCTAGACGAAAGCCATTAATATCAAAAACACTATAAATGGCGTCCCGTTCCGTTACTGGTAATTCAAAAAAATCCTCATAAAAACGGATGGCGCGATCCATATCTGTCACACATAAATACAGCGAACGGATTGTGCAGTTCATTTTTGCAGCTCCTCCTTGCTTAAAGGCGTCAAAACGATATTTCTTGTTGGTCGATCCACGTATAGCCAAGCTCTCGGAAAATCATCGTTTGTCGCGTAAAAGGATTGCTCACAGTGTGGACAATTAAACGCGCCCAAATTCCCATATCGTCCGATTCCCGTCGCCAAAACAGTTGATTCTTTGCATTCCGGACAAGTAAAATCGTAGTAGAATATCTCATGACCCTTGAGGGTTGCGATGTAGACTATTTTTGTTTCTTTTGCTTGGTTCATTGAATACACTTCTTTCAGTCTTCTTTATTGCTCTTTTTCTTTCCTTTGCTTGCAAATACACCAGTAACTCCCAGCGCTACACCGAGGGCTAAACCAATCGCCAGGTTATCAAAAAGCAACCCAAATATCAGCCCTAATGAAATTCCTATTGCTAAAGAACCACCATCATCTTTTTTCATACCGTTCTCCTTTACAAATTTTTTAGTTACAATCATCTAACGAATGCAACGCTCAACAAGTTTTTTTATCTTTCGATCCAGCCTATATCTCATTTAGCTCTAAATAACATCGATTCATTTCAACTCAGTTAAACTATTCTAATATCAAAAGTAATTTTTCATTAATTCCATTACCCATGCTGGAACAGTAGCTTGCTCTTTTAAATCATACATTGGATAGTAGGGTTTTATATCTAATATTGGCGTATTCGCTATCGCATCCAACCCTTTTACGGTCAGCTGGCCTTCTGAAACGTTAACGATCTCAACAGTAGTCATACCGATTTGATTAGGTCTATCCTTGCCTCTTTGCGAAAAAATCCCAACACACGGCAAATCCTCCCTATTTTGAGGTCTTCTCTGCAAATGCTTTGTCGCATCAAAACGAGCCTCATGCAAATAATAAACAATGATTGCATGAGAAAAATCTTCCAATCCTTTCAAGCCTCCTTTATACTCTTCCAACAAAACAATATCAGAAATATCGGTGCCCCACCCGACATCTTTTCGTTCTGAATGCGCATTTCTGACCTGTCCAATTGCCTTCATTTCATACATCATCCTTCATCCCTTCTTCCTTAGCTTTACACCCTCATGTTTTTCAGCACCCTATATTAAATGATTTCATTTGAGCGCGTTCAGCATCGTTTATATCCACGCTAGTACAACAATCGTATCATACTAACGTCTACTTGATGTAGCCAAATTGAAATTATTCAATGGATAACAAAAAAACAAGTCCGCTTTTGATTGGACTTGTTCTTATTCATTGTTCTTATTTATCCGTCACTTCGAAGGATTTTTTCCATTTTCTTTCCTTTGGCCAGCTCATCGATCAGTTTATCCAAATAGCGGATTTTCTGCATCAACGGTTCTTCGATTTCTTCCACACGAACCCCGCAAACGACCCCTTTTATTAAAGAAACATTTGGATTCAGCTTTGGTGCTTGTTCAAAAAAAGTGGTGAAGTCATGCTGCTTCTCCAACTGCTCCTCCAATCCAGCTTGATCATAGCCTGTCAGCCAAAAAATGATCGTATCCACTTCTTCCTTTGTCCGGTTCTTGCGCTCGGCTTTTTTAATGTATAACGGATAAACACTGGCAAAACTCATTGTATATATGCGATGTGTCATGGGGCACCTCTCTTTTTTCATTCTCACAGACAGTATACCATTGTTCTTTGGAATAAAAGACAAAAAAGCGCTAAGCTCCAGACATTAACGATGTGGTCGCTTGTCTTGAACTTGCGCTTCCCGTATTTTTCTTAATTTGCTGCTTCTTCACTACCCATTTTTGCGGTCACCTTTTCATCGATTCGCAGAAACGGCAGATAGATAAATACACAGCCAATGATGATCAAAATTTGCAGTACGGCTGCTTTCCAATCGCCGCCGGTTGCCAGAAAAGCAGAGAGAACGGGTGGTGTCGTCCATGGAATCTGTACGACCACATGATTGATCAAGCCTACTGCTGTCGCGAAATAAGCAATCGTTAAAGAAAAAATCGGTGCCAGAACAAAAGGAATGATCAAGCTCAGATTGAAGACAATTGGCAGACCGAAAATAATCGGTTCGCTGATATTGAAAATCGCCGGTGCAACAGACAATTTGGCAAAGTCCTTATAATCTTTTCTACGACTGAAAATGAAGATCGCAATCAGTAAAGCAATCGTATTTCCAGAACCGCCCATAACCGCAAAGGTATCTTTAAAAGCCATATTGATGATATGCGGAATTTCTTCTTTATTGGCATATGCTGCCATATTTTCCTGCATATTTTGAATCAAAAATGGATCAAGCAGGGAGCCGGAAATGACCGCCTGATGGATACCAAACCCAAAGAACAGATTGGCAATCGATGTAATCAATAAGAAGCCAGGCAATCCAGTTGTCACCTTACTTAATGGTACAGTGACGATTTGAGTGATCAACCCATTTACGTCCATGCTGAACAGTTGATTAACTGCAAAAGACAGGATCGAAAAGCTCGTAACTGTAATGATAATTGGGATCAACACATTAAAGGATTTCAAAACAGCTGGTGGTATATTACCAGATAACTTGATCTGCAGTTTTTCATTATTGGATAATTTAATAAATAGCTCTGTCGCAAGCAGACCGACAAATATCCCGACAAACATACCTGAGGCTCCTGTATGAGAAACAGGGATCACGCCGCTGACTTCAATCGCCTCTCCTGCCCCTTCCGGAGTAAACATTGTTTTCATTGGTGTCAAAACAACAAATGTAGAAATAGCAACTAAAACAGCAGCGATATGATTGGAATAATTGCGACTGATACACATATGATAAGAAACGGCAGCCACGACCAATAGCGTAGTGATACTTAAAGTCCCATTCCCTATTGATATCCCTATTTCCTGAATCGTTGTCAGTGTTTCCGGAGCGATGATTTTCCCCATGAAGCCCGTTGGTTCAAGTATGACATAATTGATCAATGTAACAAATCCGGCTAGCATCATGAATGGCATGAAGGTAGCAAAAGCATCACGCAAGGTTCTAAGATGGATTTGATTCCCCAATTTTGTCGCAACCATTCCGAATTTCTCAAAAATCTGATCTTTTTTATTCGATTTTTCCATGATTGATCTCCTTCTATTTTTTCTGTAAGCACTTACTGGTTCTCATCATACTACCAAAAACAAATAAAGTAAATAACTTTATTTAAAAATATACACTTTTGTTCGATAGAAACAAAAAGTGTGTGGGACATAACTCAATCCCACACACCTCTATACATCTAAAACCGAATAAACGGTGGGACAGAAGCAACTACTAGCAGCGAGCTGCGTCGATGTCCGCTCAACATCAGTGGTAAACCACTGTGTTTCAAGGCTCTTCGACAATAAGTCAAAATTCAACAAAAATTTGTGATGCACCAAGTAGGAATCAATCAACATCGGAATGAAACATTCCGTGTTTCTTGTCATTTTCGTGAATTCCGCCTTATTGCTTAGAATCACTGTGACTGCTCTTTTGAGCAGAACAGATGATGAAAAGTACCTACCTGGTGCTTGAAGCTGAACACTTCTGTCCCAACCTCGATTAGTTTTCTACAAAAACAGCTTCAAAAACAAAATCATCATAAAGATGTCGTGTGACCGAATATTCAAAAGGTGTGCCACTGATTAAAGAGACGACTTTTTCGACCTCGATCATAAACTCATCACGCGCGATCCCCAAGACCTTCGCGTCAAACTCTGTCGCTTTATCGCCTTTTATCCAGATATGTGAAGCCTTTATTTCCAGGCCCAGATCCTTAGTGATATACGAATAAACTGATTTCTCCAGATGCTTCGGTTCTAAGCCGGGAATGATCGAAAGCGGCATAAATGTCTGCTCAAGAGAATAGGGATTATGATCGATAAAACGGCTGCGGACAATATTGTAAATGTATTCCTTCTCCCCGATTTTCAACATTTCCTGTACCTTTTGGGAAGGCAGCTCGATCGAAAAGGTATGGATTTCTGAATGGACATGTTCTTCCCCCACAACATTGAACAGTCCATCACTCGGACCAAATACCTTGGAATTATCGATTGGCTTGCGCAGGACTTCTGTACCAAAACCGCTGCGGCTATGCAATATCCCTTCTGAAACCAATAGATCCAATCCTTTTTTCACAGTCAACTTACTGGTATCATAGGTTTGTGCCAACACATCTCCCGGTGGCAGCTTCTCCCCGATTTTATACACATTCTCTTCAATCTTTTTTTTGATATCTACATACACTTCCATGTATTTCGGCAATTTTTTCATAGCATTCTCTCCATATCCTGACAAATAAAACTATACTTTATTATATACTTTTAATCTTTTTTTTCAATACCCACCAAGTATAAACGGATCATTTTCTTTAAAATTATATATCTTTAATTAAAAATGTTTATTTTTATTTTTTTTGGTGGTATGATACTTCTTGAAAGCGAAGGAGGGCAACTATGAATAAACAAACATTAACATTTCCGGAAAATTTCTGGTGGGGTTCTGCATGGTCTGCAGAACAGGCAGAAGGACGTGGAGAGACCGGAAAAGCAGAGACCGTTTGGGAGCGTTGGTATAAGCAGGAGCCTTACCGTTTTTATAATCGTATCAGCTCAGAAATAACGACGGATCATATCCATCGTTATAAAGAGGATATTCAATTGATGAAGGCGACCGGACACAACTCATTTCGCGTGTCGATCTCATGGGCACGCATGTTTCCAGCGGATGGTACAGGAGCGGTCAATCAAAAAGCGATTACCTTTTATCGTGACCTTTTTACTGAGATGAACGCCCAAGGAATCAAGGTTTTCGCAAATCTCTATCACTTTGATATGCCGGCGAAGCTGCAGGATCAAGGTGGTTGGGAATCTAGAGACGTTGTTGAGGCATACGTTCATTTTGCGGATACTTGCTTTAAAGAATTTGGCGATTTAGTCTATCATTGGTTCACATTCAATGAACCCTTAGGCCCAATTCTAGGAAGCTATCTCGAAGATTTCCATTACCCAAATATCATCGATTTTAAACGTGGTGCTCAGGCAGCGTTCTTTACTGTATTGGCCCACGCTAAAGCAATTGCTGCACACAAAAAGCAGCAGCTGCAAAGTAAGATCGGGGTCATTCTAAATCTTAGTCCGACCTTTCCCCGCAGTCAAAATCCGGCAGATATCAAAGCAGCAGAAATCGCAGACTTATTTTATACACGTAGTTTCCTTGATCCGATGGTCAAAGGTGTCTTCCCAAAGAAATTGACTGGACTATTGGAGGAATATGGGCAGCTTCCAGAGGATATCACAGAGACTGATTTGGCTCTTATCAAAGAAAATACAGCACAGATACTCGGACTCAACTATTATGAGCCGCGCCGCGTGAAAGCTCGTTTGAGCGCTGTTAATCCAGATGGTCCTTTTCTTCCGGAATGGTTTTTCGAGCCGCATATCATGCCGGGACGAAAAATGAACGAATACCGAGGATGGGAAATCTATGAAAAAGGGATTTACGACCTATGCATGGATATCAAAAACAATTATGGAAATATCGAAGCCTTTATCTCAGAAAATGGGATGGGTGTTGCTGACGAAGAACGCTTCATGGATGAACAAGGGCAAGTAATAGATGACTATCGTATCACTTATATCAAAGATCACTTGGCCTATCTGTGGAAAGCCATTGACGATGGCTGCAATATCAAGGGGTATCATCTCTGGACCTTCATTGACTGCTGGTCATGGATCAATGCGTACAAAAATCGCTATGGATTAGTTTCATTAGACTTAGCTACGCAGAAAAGAACCATCAAGAAAAGTGGCGAATTCTATAAACAGCTGAGTGATTCAAATGGCTTTGAGTATGACATCGATCTGCTGGTTTCTACAGACGGATCTTATTTGAATGACTAAATAAATAAACAGCCATGGGTATTGACGAAAACGTCTTTCCCATGGCTATTTCCATTTGCGCTGTTATTATTTTATTTCTTTTCCTGTATTTTCTAAATAAATCGTTATGTGCTCTCGCTCTGTATTTTCGAGCATCAGTTTTTGCAAGTACTGAAAGAGCAGTAATAACCATACAAATGCAATCAAAAAGGATACTAGCTCAAAGGCTGTTAATGAAAAATAATGCACTCCCTGAAAGAGAACGACGGTCAAAACAAGCAATCCCATGATCACATACGATGTCACCTGAAACTCTTTGGTGACTTTCGGCAACAGCCAATGCATACCGATAATCAAAATAATGATCAGATAGACCAAATTGGCAGCAACCTGATTATGGATCACACCATAGATAGAGTCATCCTGATAAGGAAAAGCACCTACACCACCAAGATTCAGTGCGACAAGAATCAACAGCCAACGCAGGATCGTCAGCTTGATTCCACTGTATTTTTGCTTCAAATTAACAAATAAATAATCGATCAATGCGATCATCAATACAGCAGATAAAATCAGCGTCAAATTGAACTGCCATCTACTTGTCGCTTCCACTGTCCCCAAAAAGCTGAAATTGTGCTGCCACCATTGCTTTTCTCGATTCGTAAGCATGGCACCTAAGGCCCCGCCAACAATCACTATCGTCAAAATATTGGTCAGTAACATCGGTGATAGTTCTAAAACCATATAGATCATCAGATAATTGATGACAGTCATGATCACAAAGAAAAATAGCGTGGCGGTAAATAAATCAAAGGAGATACCGGGAAACATATAGCCTAACAGCCTAAAAAGAAATAGTGAGCCTAACAACAGAATAATCAGAAAAGAAATTACGAGTGCTGGGAAATTTCGCCAATAGAGGTTCTTCGCCTGCGAGGAAGTTCTTCCTTTTTTGACACCGATAAATGTGACGATCAACGTAATGATCCCTGTCAGCACACCAACCGTATTGACGAGCTCACCAATGGATGGTCGACCAACCAACGGTACATACGTATACTCTTTCAGATAAAAGAATAAGAAGAAAATGATCGTTGCGATGATTGTCGGCAACAGAAACCCTCTCAAAGAAATTGTCTGTCCCTCCATTGCGCCTTTATCTTTTTTTCTGATCGTCAATTTTCCAGTTTGGACATCCAAGTCCATTTCATTTTGTTGCTCAAGATCGATTTCCTGCAATATTTCCTCAGGTAATTGAAATTCTGATTCTTTTTTCATCACGCATCTTTCCCCTCTACCCCAAACTTTTTTCTATTATTGAGAAAACTATGACCTTTTTGTCTTCTCCACCTACTAGTTGAATAAATCATTCTTTATAAAAACGGCACAACCATTTTTCCGTTCATTTTATACTAAAAACATGGTCGATCTATAGTGATTCATACCATAGAAACAGCTTTCACAGCCTCTGCTGATCCTTATATAGAATAACGCTTGTAGGAAAATACTTCAAATGATTTAGCTGATTTACCTGTTATTTATTTCGCAATCGAACAGTTGAGATACTCTTTCATAAATACTCAGTGAATCAATCATTACCACGCTATATCCAGCTTACTTAGCTTTCAAAAGATTTTTCTCTAAAAATATCCTCTTCTTTGTGATTTTTTTCAATCAAGCGTATACTTTTTGCATAAAGGAGGGAATTTTATGTGTACAAGTATTACGTTAGCTAATGAACAAACGAATTATCTCGCCCGAACAATGGATTTTGGCTTTGAACTGGATGGACGCCCTATCGTGATCCCTAGAAACTACGCATTCACTACCGATCAAGGAGATACACTTACATTTCCACTAGGCTTTGTCGGAACAGGAAGAAAACTCAACTCTTATTTATTTGCGGATGGTGTCAACGAAAAAGGATTAGCAATTGCAGAGCTTTATTTTCCAACAGAAGCCAGTTATCTTGAAACGGCAGCTCCGGAAAAAATAGGACTCGCTCCTCACGAATTCATTATGTGGGTCTTAGGAAATATCGGCAGTATCGACGAGCTGAAGCGTAGAATTGATGAAGTAGCAATTATTCATGCAGAAAATCATCTGCTTGGTGTGGTTCTTCCACTGCATTTCATTTTAACTGACGTTACCGGAGAAGTGGTTGTTGTTGAAACACACGATCAAACGCTGACGATCAAAGAAAATCCAGTCCATGTGATGACCAACAGTCCTCGCTTTGAATGGCATTTACAGAATCTCAATAACTACCTATTTTTACAGCCTCAGAATTTCTCTGTGAAAACTTTTGGGAATTTGCCTGCCGCTCCGTTTGGTCAAGGCTCCGGAACTTATGGCTTACCTGGGGGATATACCTCACCTGAACGATTCGTTCGTGCAACCTATTTAAGAAATTATTTATCTAACATTGAAACAAACGAAGGCGCTCTAGCTGGAATATTTCATGTTTTGGACAATGTGACCATTCCAAAAGGGGTAAATATCAAAAATGATGGTGCGACGGATTATACACAGTATCGTGCTGTCCTCGATACGAAAAATCAATGCTATTACTTTAACCCTTATACTACACCAGAGGTATTCTCCGTTCAGCTGACAGAGGCTTTACTAAATCAAGCTGAGCCGAGCGAATATGAGTTACCAGCTGGTTTCAACACAACTTTACTGAATCCATAAACGAAAGAACCGTATAGAGAAGTAGGCATTTGCCCTCAGTCTTCTCAATACGGTTCTTTATTATTTGCTCGCTAAAGTATTACACTATCCTTCGCTGTATGCTTTAGGTAACTGGAACAGTTGCTGTTCCTCTAACTGTTTTCCAATATGGAATAGTAGGTCTTCTCTTCCTTTAGATGCCATGAATTGAACCCCAAAAGGCATTCCTGCTGCGGTCATATGAGTCGGCAAGCTGATTGCAGGTTGTCCAGCTAAATTAGCCAGTTGGGTATATGGAGTAAGAGACAAGCCTTTATAAAACATCTCATAAACCAGCTGGGCCAACTCAGCTTCTTTCAGTTCTTCTGCATAGCCTAACACTGCTCGAATCCTGTCACTTTGAAACTCCTGATCGATCCTTGGCGCAGAATTTGCTGTAGTTGGTGTCAAAAGCAAATCATATGTTGAAAACAGCTGCTCCATTTTTAAAGATGTTGCGTCCCACACATTCAGGGCATGAATATATCTTTTTACCGGGATGGTTTCCCCATATTTATACAGCCCCCAAGTCAAAAGCTCCATATCATTCATCGTCAACTGTCGCGCCAACGTTTGCTGAATCCCATCAAACATTCCTGATGTTTCAGCCCCCATCATCACATAATAGCTCTCCATCACTTCTCTGCCATTAAACGGCCACGTTACCTCCGTCAACTCGTGCCCCAGCTTCTCTAACTCTGTGGCTGTCTGCGCCAGTGCTAATTCAGCTTCTGCAGAAACAGGTGTATCAACGGGTGAAGCCGTCAAATAGGCAATCTTTAATGGTCTGTCCTTCTCATGCACTTGCCATTCATCACGCGGTGGGTGATAGGGTGAAGCTTTATCATTTCCTCTCATCGCGTAAAACAGCGTTTCAGTATCTCTCATGGAAACCGTCACTGCAAAATCAATGGCCGCTCCCTGCCATCCTCTGTACCCATTTGGGCCAGTCGGCATAGCGCCTCTCGTTGGCTTCAAGCCAATCAATCCGCAAAAAGCAGCAGGCATTCGAATGGAGCCTCCGCCATCACTCGCTCCAGCAATTGGAAACAAACCGCTTGCTACAGCCGCAGCAGCTCCACCACTCGAGCCTCCTGGTGAATAGGCTGTGTTCCAAGGATTACGCGCGGGACCATACAATACTGGGTCCGTAATATTTTTAAGGCCAAACTCCGGCGTATTCGTTTGTCCTGCCGGAACAAAGCCAAGCTTTTCCAAGCGGGATACAAAATTGGAATTTCTTGAAGAACGGTGTTCTGCCAGCAGTCGTGAGCCAAATGTGCTTTTCCACCCTGCTTTATTTTGACCAAGCATTTTCAACGGAATCGGCACACCAGAAAACGGCTGATCCTCGCGTAAGGAGAAAGTTTTCGCTGCCCCCAAGACTGTCTCTTTATCCCATTCGACGAATGCGTTAAGCTCCGGATTGATTTCTCGTACGCGCTTATCCAACTCTGTGTAATATTCAACTAGGCTAATGTCCTTTTGTTTAAACTTTTCTGCCCAATAGGTTGCATCTCTCATTTGTGCTGCTCCTTTCATTTCATATACTCTTGCTTCTCGCTCTCTGAGCTTTTACACGGCCATCGAGTACTTACTTAACTCTCTATATCTTCCTCTAGCATGACGATCGCACGTTCTACCCATTCCAGAGCCGCTCGGCATTGTCCTTCGCTATACATCGCTGTCAGTTTCCAATACTTCACTCGATCCGCATGCTCCGCTACAGCACCATACTGCAAAATCGTTTCTCGAACAGAATCAAATGAAACCAAGGCTTGTAAACAGGTCTCTTTAAATGCATAGAGCATCACAAGTGTCTTATCTTTCGGCATTTCACTGGCAAGAAAAACGCGCATCAGAAAGGCACTTCGGACGGTCACTGCCTTAGCAATATCTGCATCCGTTGTTGAAAGCCATCGTTGCAATTCCTGTCTTCCTTCTTCGGTCAGCGAATAAACTCGTTTGTTCGGTTTGTCTGTCTGAATGACTTGCTCACTTCGCAACCAGCCTTTGTCCTCCATGGCAGTTAATTCTCGATAAATTTGACTCGTCTGAGCCTGCCAAAAATGTGCCAACGATCGTTTAAATGAACGATCCAATTCATACCCTGTCATCGGCCCGGCATTCAATAGACCTAATAATCCATGCTTTAACGACATTACTATCGACCCCTTTATATTATACAAGTTGAATATAACACAAGTATAATAATTAGGCAAATTTAATTTTGTTGTAAGAACAGCTAAATCGTTTCACAAAAAAAAGACTTGGCACACTGACGAAAATCGTTGTGTATCAAGTCTTAAATAGAACCCGTTTTACAATTTACTTGCCGTAAATCATTCGTAAGTACAAATCTTTGTGTCGGGTAATTATATTCTTCAAGAAGCTCCATGGGCCGAAACCCTAGACTCAGCAAACGAGCATGATAGCCAATATCCAGCTTATCTTCTGCTCGAAAACTAGTAGTTGTTACCCCATTGGGCAAGCTTGCTCTTTTTCGAAAAAGATACTGAAGCATCGAACGTTCCACCCCATATTCCCAAACAAGCGGCAAAGAAGACAGCCCGTCGATATGCCTGTTCTTCGAATCAAAAACCAAGACACCCACAATTTGTTCCGCTATTTTTGCAATAACGACCTCCTGATTTTTTATCCGAGAGTAGATTTGTTGATCAAATACAGATGATTCCCAATACGGAAAAGCCCATTGACAGCTTTTCATATGATTAAGGATACCCTTCCTATCTCCTTCGGCTGCTACCTGAACCGCAACTTTCGATAGCTCATGATCCCTTGGAAAATCATTGTTATTCATGGATTCTAATATACCGAAAACTCGATTATTTTTGCGGAATTCCTTAGGTGAGAGCTTATAGATTTGCGAAAAAGCTTTGGAAAAGGATTGTTGCGTCTGATATCCTGATGCCAAAGCGACATCAATGATAGATGCAGGTGTTTCCAACAAAGACATCCCTGCTTCGTGAAGTCGTCTCTTCTTGATGTAATCATACAATGAAAATTTTGTGTAACTAGAAAATTCATGAAGTAAATGATGCTTGGAATAATAAATGGACGCGGCAATCTCCTCTATACACAGCGGAAGCGCCAAATGCTCTTCTACATACCCGACCGTCGCTTGTATGATTTGTCGTCTATTCATTCGTCGCTCCTTTCGATAAAAGTCAGGAGGTGCAAGGCTCGAGTCGCAATCACAAACAATTGCTGCTTCCCCGCTGCTCCCTGAAAATTTTCCTCTTGTGTATCCAATCCGATCACATGGTCAAACTCTAAACCCTTTGATATCGCTACAGAACAAATCACGACCCCTTGATTCGTCAACGTGGTCGCCTGCTCATTTAGTAAAACAAGCTTTATTGAGTGCTTCAATTCATTATACCAATTTTCTGCTTGCCGGTGTGTTTTCGTAATCAAGGCAATCGTTGCATGCAGTTTCAGTGATTTGTCTATCACATTTAAAAGTTCCCCCTTCTCTTCTTCGACATTTTTCACAATGATTCTTCTCGGCATTTCCCCATGTCTAACCATTGGTTGAATAACGTCATCATTGATCAACGCCTTCGCAAACATCATGATTTCATACGTAGACCGATAGCTCTTGCTCAGATTCATCACATTGGCTTTTGGAAACAACTCCGTGAGTTTATCCAATGTCATCTCATTTCTGTCGACGATCTGCTGTGTATAGTCACCAATCAAAAGAACGGGACAATGCAAGGCTCGTTGGAGAACGTTAAATTGAAGCGGTGTATAATCCTGCATTTCATCAATGACAATATATTTCATGTCCTGAAGCAACTCATTTCTCTCAAAAAACAGTTGGATATAGGCTAAAACAAATAAAACAGAATACCCTTTTCTACCAACAGAAAAAGGCAGGTTATCTCTAAATCCTGCGAAGGCTTCTTCGGCTGTGCGATACCTCAGCCGGCTTTTCAATTGATTACTCAAGCCTCTGATCGTCGGTTTCTTTTTCGGCTGAAAGGGCTTTGTCGCAACTGCTTCCAGCATATCCCCCGCCATTCGCTCCAGACGTTCCAAAATCGGCTGCTTTCGGTAGGCGTTGAATCGTTTAAGCAAGTACTCTTCTTCAAATGTATACTCTCCGATAACTACCGGTTTCGGTCGAAAACCTGTTCGCTGGAACGCTTCTAAGAATGCATCCAGCTCTTGCACACATCGAGCCGTACTTAAATAGACGAGCTCTTCCTCAGCCTCTCCAGTAAGCAACGCCTGTTCCGTCTCCTCTAATCGGGAAATTTCTGGCTGGACTCCCGTCATCTCAGCGATAAATGTATCGATGCTGAACTCGTTTACCGGCTCTTCACCAAGCTCTGGTAAGACCTCAGAAATATACTCGGCGAACACCTTGTTAGGGGATAAAATCAAGATTTCATTGGAGGTCAGCTGTTCTCGAAGCTGATAAAGAAGAAACGCGATACGGTGCAATGCAATCGAAGTTTTTCCAGAGCCGGCCACACCTTGAATGATCATACTTTTTCTCGCATGATTTCGAATAATTTGATTCTGCTCCTTTTGAATCGTGCGAATGATCGTCGACATTTTACCACCGCGCTGATTCATCAATTCCTTTTGCAGCACCTCATCAAACAAGGTCGCCTCTGTCTCAATGGCATAGTCGACCGCTCCCTCAACAAACTTAACCTGTCTTTTTCGCGTGATCTCCCCAAAAACCATCCCATTCGGCGCTTGATAGCGTGCCGAACCAATATCAAAATCATAAAAAATCCCGGCGATCGGTGCGCGCCAATCGTAAATAAGCAACTCACCATTCCCTGCCGCAAAGGAAAAACTACCGATGTAAATGATCTCAGCCGTCGTTTCTCCGGAAAAAACAAAATCCACCCGAGTAAAATAAGGCTGCTGCAGCTGCTTCTCTATTTTTTCAAGCTGACGAAAACGAAAGCTGCCTACTATAAATTGTTGCTCTTGAAGTCTGAGATTGGTGAACATTTCATGTGGATCTATCTCACCCCTGTAATCTGTCAAATAATGTTGGAACTGCTCTGATTCTTTAAGAAAACCTGATATTTCGGCATCGATCTCAGCTTTTCTCTCCTGCAGTAATTTCTTCGTCACTTTCCAATTGGCTTGTTCTTCCGCAGTTACTCTATCCATACCATTCACTCCCTTTTACTAGGTCAGTCAATCAGTATAAACGATTTCTTTTATTGTTTTTTGTCCAATCCTGCGAACATCAGGCTTTTCAATAAATAAAAAATTACTGCAGCTTGGCAATAACTGCTTCGATCTCATAAAGCTGCTCAACCTCAACTGTCTCATTCGTCAAATACCAGCCTAAAATACCGGTGACACCACTTGCCGCAAAAATTGCCTGAATGGTATTTGTGCTCTCTTCTGATAATTCAGTCATCACATGATGTGTCAGGTATTGATTAAATACACCTTGAGAATCTGCGGTAAACAACTGTTGAAATAGCCCCTTATTCTCCGCGATATACTGAAACGTTCGTTTCAGCGAAGAAGAACCATCATGCGGATGTTTTTTGCAGTAATCGACTAACAAATCGATTTGCTCGTGAATGATTTTTTCCAGCAAATCGTACTTATCTAAGTAATTCAAATAGAAGGTACCACGATTAATGTCAGCCACCTCACAGATTTCACTGACCTTGATCGCACTGAATTCCTGCTTCTCTAACAAATGAAACAAGGCTTCCTTGATAGCCAAGCGGCTTTTCCTTTTTCTTCGATCCAATGTTCCTCACTCCTCTCAACACTTTTTCTTGATTGTCTAATACTCAACAAAACAAGCAAACTGTTGCTTGTACCTACGCTCTATTGTCTTTACTATAATAGACAACAGGCGATTAATCAACACCTGTCCATTAACGGAGGGATACAATGAAAATTTTGATTTATGGTGCCGGCATCCAAGGGAGCTTTCTGGCCCACTCACTACTAAAGAATAAAAACAATGATGTCACGATGCTTGCACGAGGACAACGAAAAATAGATTTAGAAACGCATGGTTTAGTACTCAGCCATGAGCTGCAGAAAAAGAAAACACACGACTCTGTCAACGTTATTTCAGAATTAGTACCAGATAGCTTTTTTGACTTGATTTTTGTCACGATGAAATACAATGACTTCAACACGGTGGTCGAGCCTTTAGCAGCAAATTGCAGTCAAACGATTATTTTTGTCGGCAATCAAATGAACGCAAAAAAGCTTGAACAAAAAATAATGACCCAAAGTCCGACCGCTAAAACGATTCTCTTTGGTTTTCAAAACACTGGCGGTACTCGAAAAGGTGTTACCTTCACGATTCTTCGATTCGGCAAAGGAAATATGAAAATTCATTCGATGGTAGAAAAAATGACCATCCACAAGACACTAGATGAAGTCTTTAAACAAACCCAGTATACCTGGAAAGAAGAGCCTCAGCTAGATGATTGGCTGAAAAGTCACGGCGTGTTGATCATGATAATGAATAGTCTCGACTACCTTTTTGATAACAACTCCAAGAAAATCCGACACTCTAAAGATTTTCTAAACGCAGCTGCTCATGCGTATCATGAGGTTTTCACACTACTCGAAGCAAAAGGGCACGCAATTGTCCCTAGATCACAAAAATGGCTATTCGGTCATCCTACAAGAGCAAAGCGAGTGCTACAGCTCTTGTACCTTACACCGGTGATGAACATGGCAGAAGGGAATTTTGGAGAAATAGCGGCAATCATCGAAACAATCAATGAGCTGAAGACAGACGTATCATTGACTACACCTAATTTCGACAAGTTGGCAAAAGCGGCAATCACTCGCTATCAGCTCAGCTTGTCCACCCACAAAAGCTGATTGATTACGATGAAGTAAAAGAAAAAAGAAGTCAAGGCATCCATACGCCTCGACTTCTTCTTATTTAATGAAGCAATTTTTCGATAACAAAAATTTTATCCAGCTACCTCAATTAAGTCTCTGTTTTTATAAGTTCAGCAGTGAGTCGGTATTCATACACAAAATCATCTTCTGAAATTTTTTTCTCTATACTATCCGGATCTTCCTTCATAGAGTCGATGATCATTTGATCATCGGAGAAAACAGCATACCCTAACCTTGTTCCGTCCTTTTCTACGGGTCCTATCGCTGGTATGAATGCACAATATTTCTTGCCTAAATCGACAGAAGCCGCATTGCTCATTGAGGTAGACAGACTGTTTGTCATGTGTTCATGCAATGTACTTTCTGTTCTATAGCTAACTATAAGAGTTTTATTTTGATAGGTTTTCGAAACCAAACGCTCTTTGTCCTGTGGAAATTGTAAAAACACCTCAAACTCACTGACATCTCCATTCTGGAACACTCGCCTTCCAGATAACTCTACATATAAAAGCTCTTCCTCAATACTACTTATTTCAAAATATTTAAGCTCTTCAGCCCCTTCACCCTCGAGCTCTTTTCCTAATTCTGCAATTTCAAATGGCAATGCGTCCAATGATAATTGTTCGACTGTAATTGAGGGATCTACATCCTTTTTAGAAACAGCGAGGAAAACAAAGCAACTTACGACAAAAAGCAGACTCGCACATACTATCAAGGTTCTTCTTTTCATTTTAAGCCCTCCTATTCGTGGTCCTTCTCCTTCTAGCCTTATACCCACGACAGCCAAGTGCTCTAAGCCACATTGCTCCTAATCATTCAATCTTTGACCGATCCATACAGTACATTGAAAAAATAGCCTAAACCAACAGCTAACATAATATGCCCTAAGCCGGCAATTCCAGCTATTGCTGCATGATCTGCATACCCTAAAACAGTCATCGTTCCATGTACGAATAGCATTAACAAGGTGACACCTAAGCCGATATTGTAGCATAAATAAAATTTCTTATAATTTCTATGTTTCATGAGTTGAAAATTCTTTTCCAGCAACAAAACGATTAAAAAGAAAAACATTCCTAAAATCAACGTATGCGTGTGAAGCACACTTAACTGTGTCACACCTGTAAAACCATTCAATTTTGTAAATTCTCGATAGTAAACACCGAATACTAAGCCTAAAATCATATACATCATACTTACTCGCACTAGCTTTTTCATCATTCTTTCCTCCTGAATCACTTCATGTTCTCTCTATTTTGCGGCAAATGTACTCGCAGCTTATTTCACCTAAGCTCTTCTGTCCCACACTGCCAATGTCCTTACTTGATACCTCGTATCAACCATTTTTTCTTATACGAAAATTCCTTGAGCAGTTCCTCTGTTGCCCAATCGTTTACAATAAAAGCTGTCAACGAATCAATGACTATGTCCATGACAAAGTATAAAAAACAGATGGCTTCTTCTGAATCCGTAATCTGAAATCCATTTCGCTCCAATATGCCCAGCCACTCCTGACTCATCTCGGAATCATTTGTAGGTGACATTCGTTGATGCATGATCGTATTCTCGCCTTTGATCAACAGCTTGAGCCCTTTCCAATAATCACTCTTATGATCCAGTTCCCCGCAATAGCGTAAATACTCACTGATTCCTCCAAAGAAATCCCGTTCATTTTCTTCAATATACCTCAGAATATCCTGATGGATGGTCATCGCTATCTTCTTAATCATATAAAGATGCGCATCTTCAAGAGTTGGAAAGTATTTATAGAAAGCTGCCCTGGAAATACCTGTCTTTTCAACGATTTGAGTAACTGTCACCTGACTGATATGTTGCTCGAAAAAAACATCTAGCAACGCTGCTTCGATCATCAAGCGCTTTTCACTCGGCAAATGATAAAATGTCTGCTTTGGCATAATACGCCTCCCGTTCCTCTAAACAAAAGCAAAGTGACACTTTGTCACCCTATCTACAAAAAGCATATCACAGACGGTGACGAAGTGTCACTTTATTTGCTTTCATTTTAAATCTTTTCGATGGCCATTCAGATTTGAATTTATAAAAAAATAACAACTAAATGAAATGACGAACATACACAAGAATGACGATATATCTAAACACCTTCTCTTGATTGTTCGAAAAAATCTACTTAAAACAGAATACCAATCCCTTAACATTTTTATTTAAATTTCAAAAAATCATTTTTAAATAAATTGAATGATATATTTTTGATGGGAAACACTCATTAAAATGTGCTACTATTGCTAATATAAAGGTGTCTGGACCATGCAGTTTTATACTAATAAACATAAGATTGGAGGAGGAACTCTGAAAAGAAAAGAAAGTTGTTGGTCCAAAAAAAGAGAGTAAAAAATGAATGAGGAGTTGGATATACAATGAGAGTAAAAAAAGGAGCTTTACTAAGTATAAGTGCTCTTTTCCTGAGTTTGTCTTTTTTCGGGCAGCAAGGATTCGCAGAAGAGCAGGTACTTAAGGTAGAGAATGTTGAGCAGATAATTGAAGAAGGGGCTGGCATAACCCAAGAAAATGGCCCTCTTATTCCTCAAACAAATGAAGCAGTAAATAAAGCTAAAAATTTATTGCCAGAAAAATTTGATTTTAATTCCGGTAATGTTCAGACAATAATGAGGGATCAAGGACGAGTAGGTATTTGTTGGGCTTATTCTGCATTAGATGTCATTACTTCTTCTAACAAAAAAGAATTTGGTGTAGAATACACACTTTCACCTAATTATTACAATTATTATTCAGGCAGACAATCATTCTCTGATGCGGTCAATCCTTACGGAGACAGAGCTTTGAATGACGGGGGTACGCATGCTTCTCTTTTCTTTCAAAGTGCCTTAAACAACAATGGAACATTGGAAGAAGACTTTCCAACACCCTTAGACCCAGCGCTGAATACGCCAATGCCACTAGCCGATTTTGAAAAAATCAAAGAGAAAAAGTCGCCGATATATGTTGAAGGTATAGAAAAAATTCCAGCAATTTCTTATAATAGTTCTGAAGCTTCTCGAAAAGCTAAGATTGAGGAAATGAAAAATAAAATATATGAATATGGGGCAGTCGCCTTCTCATATTACGAGGAATCGACTCATAATAGTAAGTATTACGATAATCAACTTAAAAGTAGTTTTGTTCCGGTCTCAGATGTTGGAACAGCATTAGTTCCCAAACAAGGAACAGATTTAGCCCGTGTGAATCACGGCGTTACAATCGTTGGCTGGGACAACACCTACAGCAAAGACAACTTTACTATTACACCAACTAACGATGGAGCATTTCTCGTGAAGAATTCTTGGGGAGAAGAGCCAATAGGTGCTGGATATTTTTATATCAGTTATGAAGATATTTATGTACTATGTTCAGAGATCTATGCAGCAGATACAAAAATGGAGCAATTTGATAACGTGAGAACCTATGTCAATAAAGAACGAAGTAACTATTATAATTTTTCTTCAAACACAAATTCCGTTTATTTAGCTAGCACCTACAGTACACAAGAAAAGACCGAATTGCTAAAGGCCGTGTCTTTCTATAGTGAGCAAAAAGGCATTGATTATGAAGTCTACTATTTGAACAAAGGGATTCGTAGTTGGGAAACTATCAACAACCATGCTAAT
Source organism: Enterococcus sp. 9E7_DIV0242 (assembly GCF_002140975.2). Lineage (NCBI taxonomy): Bacteria > Bacillati > Bacillota > Bacilli > Lactobacillales > Enterococcaceae > Enterococcus > Candidatus Enterococcus clewellii. The sequence goes on along the minus strand of NZ_CP147247.1, from coordinate 3,358,582 downwards.
ATGACCAAAATTGCCACCGGCACAGTAACTTCAGCCGGAATGAAGGAAATTCCAACAGAATCTGTAGAAATAGAGAAACAATCAGATTACTCGATCATCATTAAAGTAAACTATCCTAAAGATATCAGTTCATTCCATACAGTGTTCCAAGCAGTCAAAAGTGCCGAAAATGGTAGTTTCCCAGATCTACCTGCTGGTAGAACTTTTGTCAGTTATGAAAATGCCGAAAACAGAATTTTCTGGCGTGGTATCTCCGATGGTGATCTTTTTGGTGGTAGCTTCAAAGGAAATCTATACGTTAATGCGTATACAGATAATTTGGAACCACTCTCAGCTATTCATCTGTCTCCGGAATCTAAAGATATTCCGATTGGTGGTAAAGAACAGCTGACGGCAATACTGACTCCTGAAAATGCAACAAATAAAAAAATTACATGGACAAGCTCCAACCCTGAATTTGTAACGGTCGATGACAAAGGCAACATTTACGGAATCAAAACAGGAACCGCAACTATCACTGCAACAGCAGAAGATGGGAATAAAACTGCCACCAGTATAATTACTGTTACAGAAAATGATGATCATGGTGATGACCATACTTCTGCGACAGAGATTGAATTGAATGAGATGGTCAATTTTACTACACACCGTTCAGGAGATTGGGATTATTTTAGCTTCACGCCGGAAGAATCCGGGCTTTATGTAACCAGAGTTGAGCGAACCAAAGGAGATAACAACACATTTTTCAGTCTTGTCTTATCTGGTTCAACAGACGCGTATGCAGTGACTGAAGATAAGTCTTTATACAATCATGTTAGTTCTCTAATTGCAGGTAGAACTTATAGTGTTGCACTTCACAAAAATAATAGCTTGAATGATCCTTTGCCTGCCGGCTCAGAAGGAACGTTAAAAGTGATGAAGCTCAGCCGAAGTATTGAACTAAAATCTGCAGTCACTTCTTATGAGCTAATGGCACTTGGGACGACAAAATCCCTGGATGTACAGGTAGATTGCCCACCGGAAATAGAGGTGTATAAACTAAAGTATGCAACTGAGTGGAACAAAAACAATATTAGTATCGATCAAACCGGACTGATTACCGCTGAAAACCAAGGAGTAAGTCAATACTACGTGAGTACTACATTTGTTCAAGGCACTTTTAATGTGCTTAACCAGCGAATCGAAGTTTCTGATGATCACAGTAATGATTTCCGCTTTGCAACAAAACTGAACTTAAATGAAGCAGTTGATTTTACTACAGAATACTCAGGAGATTTGGATTATTTTAGCTTCACACCGGAAGAATCCGGGCTTTATGTAACCAGAGTTGAGCGAACCAAAGGAGATAACAACACATTTTTCAGTCTTGTCTTATCTGGTTCAACAGACGCGTATGCAGTGACTGAAGATAAGTCTTTGTACAATCATGTTAGTTCTCTAATTGCAGGTAGAACTTATAGTGTTGCACTTCACAAAAATAATAGCTTGAATGATCCTTTGCCTGCCGGCTCAGAAGGAACGTTAAAAGTGATGAAGCTCAGCCGAAGTATTGAACTAAAATCCGCAGTCACTTCTTATGAGCTAATGGCACTTGGGACGACCAAATCCCTGAATGTACAGGTAGATTGCCCACCGGAAATAGAGGTGTATAAACTAAAGTATGCAACTGAGTGGAACAAAAACAATATTAGTATCGATCAAACCGGACTGATTACCGCTGAAAACCAAGGAGTAAGTCAATACTACGTGAGTACTACATTTGTTCAAGGCACTTTTAATGTGCTTAACCAGCGGATTGAAGTTTCTGATGATTACAGTAATGATTTCCGCTTTGCAACAAAACTGAACTTAAATGAAGCAGTTGATTCTACTACAGAATACTCAGGAGGTTTGGATTAGTTTAGCTTCACACCGGAAGAATCTGAGCTTTATGTAACCAGAGTTGAGCGAACTAAAGGAAATAACAACACATTTTTCAGTCTTGTCTTATCTGGTTCACTAGGTACACATACAGTAACTGAAGACAAGGTCCTGTTCAATCATATTAGTTCTCTAATTGCAGGTAGAACTTATAGTGTTGCACTTCACAAAAATAATAGCTTGAACGATCCTTTGCCTATTGGTTCAGAAGGAACAATACAAGTGATGAAATTCAATTAGCGCATTGAACTGAAATAGCAGCCATTTCTTATGAGCTAATGGCACTCAAGACAACAAAGTCATTGAATATCAAGGTCCATTGTCTGTCTGAAATAGAAGTATATCACCCGAATTATATGCCAGAAGCAGATAAAGATACTATAATCAGGGAGCAAACCGGATTGATTACTATTGAAAAACAAGAAAGTAAGCCGATGTTATGTAGATACTAAACTTATTAATGGCTATTCTAGTACTTTTAATAACCGGATAGAAATTATTAATTAAGCAATACAATAGTTTCTAATTGAAAAAAGTGTCTAATATCCTTATAGACGTTATAATTTCTGGAACCGATGGACATGCTCCATCGGTTCTTTTTTATGATGAGCTCATCTTGATTTTGTTAGTTAATACAGCTTCTTTTCCCTTAGTATTTTTCACTATTCATTATTTTCCTTGACTCAATGAATGACTGAATTTCTTCTTGCTCAAACATTGAGCATAACGCACCTTTTCTCGTTGTTATCAATGATGCAGCTGCATTTGCAACGCGAAGCATTGAGCGCAACTTCCCTTCATCAAGCTCATCCAAGCCCCAGTCTAAAATGTAGTTAAGAACACAGCCAAAAAAAGTATCACCAGCACCTGTGGTATCGATTGTATTTTTATTGCGAAATGCCTCTGACTCAACAATCAACTCTTTATAGTAGGCTCTACTCCCTTTTTCACCCATGGAAACTAAAATCAATGGAAGGTCAAATTTTTCTCGTAGCTTATTCACTCCAGCAGAAAAATCATTTTCTCCCGTAAACCATCGGATTTCATTGTCAGATATCTTTAAAACATCACAATACGCCAGACTTGTTTCCACCTGTTGCCTTGCATCCTCTAATGACTTCCATAAAGGTTCACGAATATTTGGATCAAAAGAAATGATACAGCCGCTCTCCTTAGCAATAGATAAAGCCTTCAATGTCGCTTTGCGCACTCCTACATGAGTCATTGATAGCGTGCCGAAATGAAAAATTTTCGTTTTTTTGATCAAGTCTTCATCTATTTCAAACTCATTTAGCATCCTATCAGCTCCTGGATCACGGTAAAACGAAAAATCACGATCCCCATTCTTCATTGTATGAACAAAAGCCAAGGTAGTATGAACCTCTTTATCAATAAATAAATGTTGGGTATCGATCCCCAGCTCAGAAACTCTTTGCCTTAAGAAATGCCCAAACGTATCATTTCCTACTTTTCCAATAAATGCTACCTGCCGATCAAATTTACGAAGCATTGCCAAGACATTACAAGGAGCCCCACCTGGATTGACTTCAATTATCGGATTACCTTGAGAACTGACACCATTTTCGGTAAAATCAATTAAAATTTCTCCTAGGGCCGTTACATCAATTGTCTTCATTAGAATCCTCCATTTTCAAAATACTTGAGCTATACTCTCACGCCAGCATTATTACAGCATCGTTTTAGCCAAACTCCAAGTGACAAGCTCTTCTACTACAAGCTGCCCTTTATCTACCGACAAAAAATTCTTATTTTGATCACTTCCTGCAAAGACATTTAGACTATGATTGGTTTTATAGTTGTCCGTAAACAATTCAATGGATGATTGATCACTAAACAAATGAATAATCAGTCGCTCCTCCTCTTGAAGTAGTAAGGTACTTTTACTCGTTCCGTTACTCCAATTATCAGAATGGTCACGGTTCACATAGAGCATTTGCTTCGCTAAATCAAAGGTCGCTATAGTTGCCAACTCCTCATTACATCTCAATTTCAGCGAAAACTGTGTTGCCGTCGTTTTTGTCAAATCAATGGTCAACATCATTTCAAAACTATTTCCATCAGCCGTTGGAATCAACAGCTCTTCTTGTTCAATTATTTCTTTTTCAAGCGTACATTCCCGCAAACGAATACTTTTCAATTCATTAATGGGTAAAAACTTCAGTCTGTTGTCCTCATCAAGTACGACTTCTCTCAAAAGATTGAACGATCCACACCAGCCTTCCTTATAGGTCGGTCCCCAGTCCTTCCACCAAGGCATCCACTGCCATTCATTTGCCCAAGCAACCATGATACGACGGCCCTTTTTATCCAAAAAGGATTGTGGTGCGTAGTAATCCAATCCCCAATCGATCGTCCCCATCGTGGAATAATTGAATTTACCAGTGTCATAATTCATCTCTCCAACTAAGTAAATACTGGTTCTTTCCTCAACACCCATCGGTGAAAAAGTCAGAACGTATTTTTCGCCTTGTTCATTTGTTATAGAGAAGAAGTCCGGACATTCCCACATATAACCCAACTCACCACGGCTTTCAGCTAATACATTAAAGAACGCCCAATCTTCCAGATTCTTCGAACGATACAAAAGCGCATGAGCTAACTGATCCTTTTTACCACTGACAACCATATAAAAGAACTCGTCGTGTTTCCAAACTTTAGGATCTCGAAAATCAACCATGTCATATCCTGATGGTGGAGAAACAATAATGGGGTTCTTCTCAAACTTTTGAAAATTGATTCCATCGTCACTGTAGGCCATGCTTTGATTTTGAATCACACCACCTCCACTATTAGCAGCACTTGTATAGAAAAGGTATAGCCTGCCATTGTGCTCAATAGCACTTCCGGAAAAGCAGCCGCCCTGTGGATGGTCATCGTATTCATGACTAGGGGCTAAAGCCAATGGTAAATATTCCCAATGCAATAAATCATCACTTACTGCATGCCCCCAGTGCATCGCTCCCCAAAAAGAATCATATGGATTACACTGATAAAAAAAGTGATAGTTCTCTTTGAAATAAATCAAACCATTCGGATCATTAAGCCAACCTGCTTCCGGCATGAAATGATACTGTTGTCTCATTTCCCCTTTACTGACAGTTTCCTTATTCGCATCAATCACTCTTTGGGCAGCTCTGATTTTTTCAGTCATTCGCTCATTGAACAAGCTGTTCATCCTCCTTATGCTCTACCCCAATATCAGGCGTTGGTCTAAAAGCATTTAATGTACGATTCATACTCACTTGACTCTCCGTTCCTGAATCAAGAATTGTATTTCCATTTGAGCTATCTTCGACTAAAACAGTGATTACTGAAAGCTGGTCTGCAGTATCTGTTTTCAGTAGTGATTCAACTTGTGCAGAAAAACAGGAGTCACTGCTCTCAACCTCAGCCTCGGTTGCCACAACATGATTATTGGAAATCCAATTGCCCTGCCCCTCAGCAATCCGAATAATTACCGGAGTCGCTCCAGATGGTGTGATTCCTTCCTCATTCAGCACGTTAGATATATGGTTTCCAAGGAACGAATTGTTATTGCCATTGATATAAATCAGACCATATAAATCATCCAAGCCATTATTTCGATGCTGTAAAGGCGCCCACGGTTCATAGTCTCTTAGGAAGTGATTAGAAGAAACGAGATTTTCAGAACAATTTTTTTCAAGTACTAACATTCCCGGGTAAAATGCATGTAGCCGATTACTCGCAACTAACGAGCGTGTTACACCAGACAAATGCACACTACTTTTCCCTCTGGGAAAAACATTATTTGACGTGATCATCAACCCACCAAAATTTTCTGCAAAAATTGAATACCCTTTAAAACCAGCACCAATCAAGTTTTCAGTCACTTTCGATGCTTGTCCCCAACCGCGTAGCTCAATGCAATTGCCGCATTCCGCAATAAAATTATCATGAACCGTGAGTGCATCAGCATGGTAGATCGTTAGGCCATGCTCTAAGTAGACAAAGCCCATTTCTGTAATTCTAAAGGAGTCCTGTGCGCTGGCCACATAAATCCCTGTTTTTTTATTAACATAGGTATTTTCCGGATTCAATTCCTTTGTTCCATCCTCAATAAAATGAAGACCATCAATACAGAAATTGGTAAATTCAACAGAGCTGATTCGTGGATTTCCCTCACGAGCTATATAAAAGGCTGCTCCCTCTGCCTCATTTTCAAGATTCTCCGTTGAAATATCCACTAAAATACGACTTCCGCCAGGCCATAGCTCATGTAACTCAGACCACTCCTCTTGCGGAACATTGAAGCGGATACTTGAAGAAGTAAATCCATGACCTGATCCCATGACTTTTAGATAGCTGATATCAATAAGTACTTGTGTTTTCAAATGGTAATCTCCTGGTGGAAGATAAATGACCGCTCCTGGTTTCCCCCCATCATTTACGTCTGTGATGGCTTGTCTTTTTTTTATGTCTTCAATGATACTATTGATCACTTCACCGATATCTTCATAAGGATCGCCCACAGGCCAATCAGTGACATCATAATAATTTTTACTATTGCTCATGCTTCTTCCTCCTACCTAGACGTCGATAATCCTCTATTTTAAAACGATAGTGTTTATTCTATTTAACAGCACCTGCTGTAAGACCTTGAACGATAAATTTCTGAGCAAAGACCGACAATACCATAACCGGTAAACTGAAAATCAATGCCCCTGCACACATAGGCCCTAAGTCCATGCTATACGCAGATAGAAATTCTGATAATCCGACAGTGAAGGTTTTAGCCTCTGTACTCGTAAGTAGCAGTGCTAGTAAAAATTCATTCCATGAAAGAAAGAGCGTGAACACAAACGATGTCGCTAATCCTGGCTTACAAATCGGTAAAATAATATATAGGAATGTTTTCAAGCTAGACGCACCATCCACACAAGCAGCTTCATCAATATCAATGGGAATTCCTTCATAAAAGCCCAACATGATCCACATGACAAACGGCATATTGATTGCAGCATAAACGATGATCAATGCAAATTTTGTATCATATAATCCCATTTTTGTAATCAGTTCATAAATCGGTACAGCAATACTTGAGGTTGGAATCATCTTTAAGCAAAGAACTACGATCGTTAGAAAAACAGCAATTTTCGCTCCGGAGCGTTGAATCGCATAAGAAGAAAGCGATCCTAACACCACCGCGATCAAGGTACTGCAGATCGCCACAAGAAAACTATTAAAAATATATTGAAATGCAGGCATTCGGTCAAACAAACCAGTAAAATTTTCTATTGATAATTCTTTTGGAAAAAATTTAGCCGGTATAGACACTACCTCCGTTCCAGGTTTGAATGCTGAACTAATAAGGTACAGATAAGGAAATGACCAGATGATTGCACAAATTATTCCTACAATTACCATTATTTTTAAATGTAAATTACTTTTCTTTTCCATTGTCTGCCTCCTTAAGCGGTTTGTTTCTTTTTAGGATTCCACAATCCTTGCATAAATACGAGGGTGAAAATAACAAGAACAACAACTAGAATCAACGCCATGGCACTGGCAAAGCCAACTTTGTTATACCTTGTCAACGTCTTATAAATCACTACACTAAGCAATTCAGAAGAATTATTTGGGCCTCCTTGTGTCATTGCCCAAACAATGTCAAAGGTTCTTGCAGCATCGATAATCCGGATAGACAGAGCGGTTAAAAGCACAGGCTTAATATTAGGTAATTTAATTTGCAAAATTTTCTGCCACCAGTTGGCACCATCGATCGTAGCCGCTTCCAACATACTGCTATCCAGCCCTTGCAGCCCAGCCAAAATCATCAGCATCATAAATGGCGTAGTAAGCCATATATCAGCGATACAGCATGATATCAAAGACCATTTCTCGTCAGCAAGCCATAGTATTTGGTTCGTATTTTTTAGAATCCCTGTATTCACAAGAAGCTGATTCACGATACCGAATTGAGCACTCAGCATGAGCTTCCAAATAAGACCGGCAACCAATGGAGCGATCATCAACGGAGTCAAAATAAACGATCGGATGAGATTGTTTCCTTTAAATTTGGCTTCAAACACCAATGCTAAAGCGGTACCTAGAACAAGCTCAATGGATACCGCAATAACAATATAGAGCAATGTATTGCGCAAAGGATGTAAAAAACTATCCGTGGTAAAAGCTTTTACATAATTATCTAAACCCACAAATTCTCTTACGCCACTTGCATCAATAGTGAACAGACTATCGAAACCCATTTTAAAAATTGGGTAAATCATAAAAATTCCCATAAATAGTGCACCTGGCAGAAAAAAAGCAAGGACTGTTTTTCTGGAAATCAATTGCATAGGTTTTCCCTCCTAAAATTTCATAATAATGAGGTTGAGCTAAAAGTGGCTAAATGCGAAGATACCAGCTTCTAATAAACGAATAATCGCAAGACTGAAAAAGGTGAAATCTTGCAAGTAGCCACATTCTTGATATGTTGCTACAATCAAGCAGTCGCTTTCCTATCAAAGGCTGAGACATCAGCATCTATTGACTCCTTCCCCCAAATAAACAGATAAAGGTGATGTTTAGTTATAGCCTCGAATTTGGATAAGATCGTACTAGGATATCGTGTGGCTTTTAGCTCGCCATTTAATCGTATTTAGAGTATGTGACATTTTCGTTTTGCTTACTGAGGTGACTCTTAAAAATTGTATGTGAAACATCTATTTTTAAGGGACACTTTATACTTCTTCAAATTACTCAACGATTCCCTCAATAGCTTTTTTAGCATCTTTTAAAGCAGATTCAGGAGTTGCCTTACCAGATAATGAGGATTGAATAGCACCAGCTAATACTTCTTCTATTTCAGTCCAGTAAGGGGTTGCCGGTCTGTTTTGTGAAAATTTATTATCCAATGTGTCCATTACTGCTCCTAAATGCTCATTCCCAGGCTCTGATGTATATTTTTCATAGACTGAGGTCCGGCCTGCGATTTTCAAGGCACCTTCCGTCATATATTTTTCATTGTTGTCATACATAAATTTCAAGTACTCAATGGCTATTTCTTGATTTTCAGAATTCTTCATCACACACTCATACCAAGGACCTGTCGTTGCTGCTACACCTTCTGTTCCACCAATCATCGGGGCCACACCAACATTTTCTTCATTTAAAGCATACGCAGCTGGGTATTGATGGCTCCAGTTCAATTGCATAGCCAGCTTTCCGTTATTAAACATTTCTTGTGATTCTGTTGAAGCTACCGCTAATGTTTCTTCCGGCGCATAACCAGCTTGATAAATGTCACATAGGTATTGCAATGCATCTATATAGGGCTGCTCATCAACAAGAACGTTATTCTTATCATCTAATACCAACGGCATCGCACCTGCCTGTGACACATGATCGAGAAAGCTGCAGACCGTGTCGCCTCCGGCCATACCAAATACAGATGTTCCGTACATATCATCTTTGGTGAAAAATTCCGCACAATCTTTATACTCATCCCAAGTAGCAGGTACTTTCAATTCATACCCATACTTTTTATTAAACGCGGACTTATTTGACTCATCAGCAAAAATATCTTTACGATAAATAAGAACTTTACTATTGATCCACATTGGCAAACCTAATAACTGACCATTTAGCGTTCCTCCATCTTCTAGCGTAGGGAGAAAATCCGATGTAATACTGCTGTCAACATGTTCATCAAGAGGCGTCAGTGCATTTTCAAATGCAGATAACCATAATACATCTAAGCAGACAACATCATGAGCCGCAGCCTTGGCTTTGATTTCGGTAGATACTTTATCGTACATACCTGAATACGGAACAGAATCAACAACAACTTCATAGCCGGTTTCTTCCTTAAAAGCTGCAGCTGTACTATTAGCAATTTTTTCAGCAGGGCTGCCGCTTTCAACCAATACAGTAATTTTCTTTTCTTTACTTTCATTCGATTTCGCTGCGTTGTTTCCACAACCAGTAAACAATAAACTCATCATTGCTCCTATAGCTAAAATAATGGCACAAGTTTTTTTTACACTTCTTTTCTTCATCTTTTCCACTCTACCTTTCTTAACGACTCCATCCCTCTCCCTTAAAGTGATAGGTCCCACTCTATATAATCAAGTAGCTATGCCCATCTTTCATTAAGAGAAAACAGCACCAACCAACCTAGTCTATTTTCCTCCTCCCAACTGGAAGCGTTTTACACCGCTAGTATAGCGTATGAAATTTTCCTTGTCAAACGTTTTCAAAATATTTTTCATCAATTTCATTAAGGGTCTGATCCGTAAATTCCCATTAGTAAGACTGATAACCCTTATGTATTGGCAATACATCTATAAATATTGCGTGTTATAGTAGAAATTATTATTTATAAAAGTTGTATCACCTTCTTATTAAATGAAAAATTTTTCATTTTTTAAGCTGAAATTTTTTCATTTCTCTTGAAGAAGTACGGATCACATTGTATGATATAGATATTCATAGTCTACGTCAGAAACAATCCTGTGATAAAAAGGGAGTTCCGATCCCTAGATGAGAGGTAACGAACATGGATAAAGTTGGTATAAAAGACATTGCGGAAAAAAGCGGAGTTTCTCTTGCGACAGTATCAAGATATTTTAATAAGCCAGAGCTTTTATCAGATAGAACAAAAGATAAAATACGTGCAGCTATCAAAGAGCTGAATTATAGTCAAGACAATGTGGCCAGGATTTTAGTAACTGGCAAGTCAAATTTGGTTGGTGTAATTTTTCCTCAGCTACACCTCAGTTTTTACACAGAGCTGTTGAACCAATTAATAAAGGCCGGCGAAGAAAAAGACTACAGTTTTATTGTCTATACTTCCCGTGATACCAAAGAAGAGGAACTGCAGTTAATCAATATGCTGACATCTTATCGGGTAAAAGGAATTATTTTACTTAGCCATATTTTGAGTCCTTCAGATATTGAAAAACTAGATGTCCCAATCATCTCGATAGAGCGATCTGGGGGGAATTATTGCCAAATCAACAATGATAATTATACTGGCGGGAAGCTTGCTGGTGATAAGCTGATAGCGGATGGCTGTGACGTTTTTGTACACATCAATAATGGGTATCATGAAGACTGGCCTTCTTTCAAGCGTATTGTTGGCTTTGAATTTGCAGTAAAGGACAGGCTAAATGAAACAATCATTAATCCGGACCTAACTGATCCATATTCAGATGCTGCTATCAAAGCGATGTCTCCGATAGTTGATACACTACTTAAAAAATATCCAAGAAAGAAAATTGGCATTTTTTGTTCGAATGATGACATCGCAACTATTTTGCAACGAGATTGCATAAGAAAAAACATTAAAATTCCAGAAGAAGTTGAAATCATCGGCTACGATAATTCGCCAGTCTCTAATAATGCTATCTACCCTATCACATCGATCGACCAAAACATTCCTTTAATGGCAACGATTGCTGTTAATTCTTTAGAAACCTATATACCACATGAAAATGTTGTAGCTGCAACCTTAGTTGAAAAAGACACCACACTCTAAAAGAAAATCAAAAAGAACAATCCATTCATTTCCAGAATTTGATTGTTCTTTTTTGTTGTTTACAGTATTAGTTCACTTGAATGAACCTTCTTCTCCTAAAAAAACTATTGAAACTACACCTCTCCAAAATATTGTGCTGAATGAAATAGCCCAGCTATAGATTTTACTTCATAGGTTTCTAAGTAAGCATGTGTACTCTTTTCTAATGGAGGGGGTGAAACTTTGAAGAATGTTGCATAGTCAAAGCTTGCTTTTTCCTTTGATTCAACTTGCTCGATTTTACTGGAAAAAGCTTCCTTAAAGTGACCAGAAGAAAATAAATTGGCTCTAACAGCCCATTCCGGTGTCAGATGTGTCAAAAGTGCTACAGAAATAACTCCTAAGATGATTGCTGCAAGTTTTGTATTTAAAGACAATTTTTTCACGATTTTCCTCCTTAATAGTTATCTAGATTAGCTATTTAGCAGAATCAGATTTGTACTAAAATGAATTTGTTCTACCAATAATAAATGGAACTTACTCCAAATAACAGTTGCTTTTTCACTTATTATACCATGCAAGCAAGCTGCGTTCCGCCTCATTTCTTCCTACCTTCAACTATTAGTTCCAAACAAAAAAACTACTAACCAAAATGATTAGTAGTTCATATTTCTATTAGCCATTGACCCGTTATTGAGACTAGACGCGACTCACCGTTCTTCCAACAAATCAACAAGCTCTTTCAATGCTTCATTCGCAGTTTTACCATTATCCTTCTGAATCAATGCTTCTGAAATAATGAAGGAACCACCGACACCGATCACATGTGCATCAGATAGATAGTCCATGAAATTGCTTTTATCGATGCCCCCTGTAGGTAAAAACTGTACATCATAAAACGGCCCACCCAATGCTTTGATTGCTTTCAAGCCACCATAGATATCTGCCGGAAAGAATTTCACTACCTTGATCCCATAGTCTAGCGCGCGCTGGATATCCCCAGGCGTTGCTGTTCCTGGAAAAACAGGTATATTCTTACTTAAGCAGTAGTCAATAACTTCAGGAACCACAGCTGGCGACACAACAAATTTCGCCCCACTTGCCACGGCAAGCTCTGCTTCTGCTAAGCTTCTAACTGTTCCGGCTCCTACTGTCAGTTCACCTGATTTGGATAGCTGTTTCATCGCTTCGGCTGCCAAATCACTACGGAAGGTCACTTCAATAAAGCGAACCTCATTTTTGACAAGGATTTCTTCCAGCTTATCCAAGCAGCTCAAATCAGTAGCTGTATATAACGGCAACAGCTTTGTTTTTGCCAGTTGCTCGTAAATCTCGTGTGTCATTATCGTCACGATTTTTAGCCTCGCTTTCCTTTGACAGAATTATTGTTTGTCCTTAATGATCGCTTCATGCAATCCTTGCATATAACCAATACCGATCGCTCTGTCATGAAGACCGTAGCCCGGCATGGCATGCTCGCCCCAAATCGTTCTTCCGTGGTCCGGACGAATCACTCCATCAAAGCCAGCATCAACCAAAGCCTTCATAATCGCATACATATCCAACGAGCCTTCTGTACTCAAATGCGCTGTTTCGATAAATTTCTTTTCACCCAGAAATCCTACATTACGGAAATGAACGAAATTGATTTTATGACCAACCTGTTTGATCATTTCAACTAAATCATTGGATGGATCAGCACCCAGTGACCCTGTACAGAAAGTCAATCCATTGTATGGTGAATCGACGATATCCAGTATTCTTTGCAAGTCTTCCAAGTTCTTGGTGATTCTTGGAAAACCGAAGATTTCCCATGGTGGATCATCCGGATGAATGGCCATTTTTACATCCATTTCTTCACACACAGGGATAATTTTCAACAGGAAGTATTTGAGATTTTCGAACAAATCTTCTTCTGTTACACCTTCATAAATTTTGACCAATGAATCAAATTTTTTCAGACGTTCTTCTTCCCAACCAGGTAAATCAAAGCCTTTCGACTGACTGTGGATCAGCTTGAACATATCGCCCGGTTCCATATTATCGACCACAGCCTGATCATAAACCAAAGAAAAGCTGCCATCGCTGTTTTCATGCGCCAATGTCGTTTTTGCCCAGCCAAAAATCGGTTTAAAGCTATAGCAAATCAAGTTTACACCGCAAGCAGATAGATTTCTGATTGTCTGGATGTAATTGTCAATATATTTGTCTCTGTCCGGTGCACCCGCTTTGATGGAATCGTGGATAGCCACGCTCTCGATACCCAGCAATTCCAAATCGCCTTTTTCAACAGAATCCTTTAGTTCCTGAATCTCATTGACTTCCCACACATCACCCGGCAATTTGTTTAATAATGTTCCTACAATTCCGGTGATACCGGGAATCTGCTTCACATATTGTAATGGGATGGAATCGCCTTTTTCTCCATACCATCTGAATCCCCATTTCATCACTAATCATCCTTCGCTAATTTTTTAGAGGAAAACCTCGGTTTATCTATTGCTTTTATAAAAAAATTCTTTAAAAATCGTCTTCCTCTTCATCATCCATATCTGCTGCTGTATCAGCTGCCTGCCAAAGACTGATGCCATTTGCACCTTGCGCTACAATACTTTGAATCATTTGTTCATCCGCTTTTGTGCCTATCAATTGATGATTGATCGTCTCCAACAGCATCGGTAAATTGACACCACCAATGACGAAGGTTGTTTCTCTTGCTGAACCTTCTAATGCATTGACTACCAATACCGATTGATTGTAAGGACTGGCACTCACCAAATCCGTCAATACAATGACACCCTCGCCTTTATCCACCTGTTGAATTGCTTGCTTTATCTTTTGTCCTAATTCCTGAATATCATCCCCTTGATTCAGATTAACTGTCTCAGTATTACTGACAGCCCCGATAATTACCTCGGCTGAATCCTTCAGGCCATTGCTTAACTGACCGTGTGTCGCAAGGACTATTCCCAGCATGTGCATCACTCTCCTTTTTATTTTTGATGAAACTGTCCAAGTAATTGGGCAGTTTCTCCTTTCTGGTGGTCCGATGTCCGTTTCTCTAGCATTCTTGGTAAAAGGGAAACGGCTCTCCTTTGTGTTGCTGTTGAAAGTAGGCAAGTTTGCCTGCTTTCTTCATCCTTGAGGTCCGATGTCCATTATTTCTAGAGGTTCCTACATCAGAATAATGGCTCTCCCTTTTATTGTTAATGAAACTGTCCAAGCAATTGGTCAGTTTCTTCATTCTCGAGGTCCGATGTCCGTTTTCCTAGCGCTCTTGATAAAAGGAAAACGGCATAGCGAAATAAACGGTAGCAAAAAATGAGGGTCATTATTGGTACCACAGATTGTTTATATCGCTATATTTCTTGTAAATCAGACCTTTGCTAAAAGCTCTCAAGTGTATACTGCCACTTGTTTCTATAAAACTTACATTCTAGCTGAATAACTGGATAAGCTTCCGCATGTTCGTACTATTCAGCTGTTTCTGCTTCAAATCAGACTGCTCCAAATAATACGATGTCTCTGCTGCGCTACTTGCTGCTCTCGCACTAAAAATGTAATTGATTTGCTCTGACTGCTTGCCTAGCTGAGTTGTATCCTCTAGCTTGATTGGTGTTTTTGTGCGGTCTGCCAGATACAGCTCCGGCTCTGCACCGACACAATCAAGAGAATAAATTTTCGCTGAAGCTTTGCAGGAGCTCTTCAAAACATCCAGTCCTATTTCACCAAAACAGCCCTCATCTACAAACGCAAAGGCCGTTTTCTTGTCACTGTTCTCCTCAATCAATGCCAACAAAGCAAGAATCGATGAGGTGTTGCGAATCAGTGTTTTCCGAACCGACAGCCCTTTGGCCACCTTACCTAAAAGATAGAAATAGAGTCCATACCCAAGAATGACAAAAAGTGTCTGGATCGAAAACAGATCAAATGTATTCCCAGACTGGTTCATATACAACATCGTCAGCAATCCTCCCACTAATAACATGAGTAGCGAACTAACGAGTATAAAGCCGGTAATCGATTTTTTCTGTTTTTCACGATCGAACAGGTCATACGAACCAAAGCCTTGAGGTGGTGTGTCATAATACGTACAGAGGATTCGGTCTGCTGTTTCGACGTTACCAACGTACAAATTACTGGAAACATACTTTTTATTCTGCTGGTATTCAATCACTTGAATATCGGTTCTCATCTCAGCGATATCCGTTACTAACGCTGAAAGAAACCGTTGCTTTTGTTTCTTTGTCCGACGCAGACGATAGATATGCTGATAACGAAACAGCCAGTCCTTGAATGTCTCATCTTGTACTCTCTTTTCTGTTTTTTCCATCGTTCCATCACTTCCTGTCTTCAGATCGCTGTAAATCTTTCAGTTGGAATCTTCTATCTTTTTAACAAGCTGTCTAACTAGATATAGACAGTTTAGCCCTTGGTTATAACCCGAACTGTCCTAACACATCTTTCAATGTAGACTTCGGTGCAGATGGTGTTGCTTGGAAATAAATATCCTCTACTCCATATTGTTCGTTCATTTCCTTCAATTTTTCAGCATCTGCTTTGTTTAGGTAAACGGATTTTGTTACAAGAATATCTTTTTCCGGGTCTTTCTGTGCAATTCCACCGATATTCAATTCTTTCATCTGTATGCCATGCTTCACTAAGTCATAAATCACACTGACTGTTTTCGCAATCAAGATGCAATTATATTCTTTAAAGTTGAACTCATCCCAGTAAAATTTTGCCTTTTCCGGTGTAATAACAATTGTTTTCTGTCCTGTTCTACTTCCAGCACTCTTGTACAAGTCGCGCATGAATTTATCCTTTGCTACCACTTCATCTACAACAAAAATCGAATTGACACCACTTTTTTGTGATAAGGTCATCATAACCTGACCATGTATCAAACGTTCATCCACACGTGCTAAGTTAACTGTTCCCATACCTGTTTCACTCCCTTTTCTTCTATAGAAACCAACGAAGTGATTTCTTTTATTCGTTCAGGAAGCTAACCAATAAATAGCTTAGCTTCCTGATTTTTCCTACTGATCGGTCTTTTGAATTACAGAATCCCGATTGCTGCCAGTACAATCAATATCCCCGTCAGCCAGAGCAGTGCTTGAGTTACTTTCAGACCCTTCTTCGTATAGAACCAGTAGACACCCATCACGACTGCCAGTGGGAGAATCCCCGGAACAATCTGATCCAGTATGTCTTGTATGACGAATTCCCGACCGGAAATCTTGAATTGAAGTGTCGAAGCGACTTTTACATAATTTCCTGCCAAAATCCCCATCATGAACAGCCCTAAAACAGAAAGTGTTTCAATAGCATTTTGAACACCTGAGCTTTGCATCAAGCCAGTGGCATTCCGTCCCATCGAGAACGCTTGACGAGCAAAGAAAACACCTAACATGACCTGATATAGAGCGAAAGCTACGAATGGGAACAAGGCACCAAGTGCACTCCCTTGCTCAGCCCAAGGAACAGCGATTGCAATAAAGATATACTGTACCGTTCCGGAGTCGATTGCATCACCAATTCCAGCTAACGCACCCATCAACCCAGCTTTTGTGTTATACATCAGGTCATCCTGCATCAATACTTCTGTGCCTTCGTATTCTTCTTGTGCTCTTTGTTGCTCCATTGATGACATCAGACCTGTGATGACACCGCCACCCCAGCTCAGCTGTGTGTTAAAAAACAACAATTGACGTTTATAAGCTGCTTTTAATGCGTCATCATTTTTATAAAGCTTTCTCAAAACAGGCATCATTGCATAAAGTAAGGATGGTGCTAAATAGCGTTCAAAGGAATGCGGGATTTCATTGGCGAAATGCCATCTAAGATACGCTTTAGTTACATCTTTTTTCGTAATTTCTTCTGGTGCGAGATTCGTCTTTTTTGTTATCTCGGTCATTTTTTTCCCTCCTGTAAAAAAGTATCTTGGCTTGTTCAGCCTTTGGTAGACTAGAAGCCGTCGTCGTAATCGTCATCATCGTCGCCGTCAAAGGTAGCCCCTGCATTTCCTCCACCATTACTTGCAGCCGGCACATTCTTCCCTTTTTGGGATTGTACAAAGATCAACGCAATAATGATTCCGAAGATTGCATAAGTTACCATCGTTACTTCCAATGACTTCATAACAATACTCATAAAATAAGCAAGGAAGAAGAAGACCATGTAGTCTTTTCGACCAATAACATAAATTGTTGTTGCGATCCCGATTGCTGCCAAACCGCCGCCGACTACTTCAAGAACGTGGATTACAACGGTTCCTTCCAAAGCAGTGATAACATCCGCAATAACCGGTGCACCAAAGTAAAGAGATACAAATACTAGTGGAACAAATAGTAAGAATGATGCAATTGTTGGATAAACAATGACCGAACGCGCAATTGCTTTAGCATTCAAATCTTCTACTGCTTTATCCGTATATTTTCCTAAAAATGTGTTGATGAAGAATCTAAATTGATACAAATAACTTCCCAACAGTCCTACCGGAACTGCTACGGCAATCGCCGCTTCCGGTGATAAATCTCCTAACAACGCAACTGGCACAGCAATCGCAGCAGCAATAGACGGCTCAGCCGGCATCGATCCTCCTGGTGAGAATACCCCCATATAAATCATTTGCAACGAAGCTGTTACGATCATCGCTTGAGGAACATTCCCCATGATGATCCCTACGACAAGACCGGTCATTAATGGAGAGAATCTGAGCGTTAGTGTCGCTCCTCCTCCCAGCCATCTTGACATAACGGCTGCGGTCCACAATGCAATCAATAAACTCTGCAATACACTTAAAGTTTCCATATGTCTCCTTCTTTCTATTGAGGAAACGGCTCAGGTATCTGATCCGTTTCTTCATTTTGGTGGTCCGATAGCTATTTCCCTAGCATTCTTGGCAAAAGGGAAATAGTTCTCCTTCTTTCTGTTGAGGAAACGGCTCAGGTCTCTAATCCGTTCCTCCATTCTGATGGTCCGATGTCCGATTCTTGAGAGGTCTCGATATCAGATGCTCTCTCTAGCTTCTTCATTCCATCGGTCTATTTCTACTTTCTGCGCTATCCTTTATTTTCCATATATTCTTCCAATTGATAAACCGCTTGTTTCAACCCGGCTTCGGTGATTGGGACTGGAATGAGATGGACTTTCTTTTTCGAATAAATAAATGCAACGATTTCGTCGATGACAGTCTCATCTTCTGGATAGATCCCCATCTGATGTAGGGATGTCGGCAGCTTCAATTCTTGATAAAATGGCAGCAGTTGGTCGATCAATGACCATTTTTCTTCGATAGCCAACTGGTAAAAAATACCATATGCAACCTTTTCACCATGTAAAAACTGATGAC
The DNA here is from genome assembly GCF_002140975.2 of Enterococcus sp. 9E7_DIV0242. Classification (NCBI taxonomy): domain Bacteria; kingdom Bacillati; phylum Bacillota; class Bacilli; order Lactobacillales; family Enterococcaceae; genus Enterococcus; species Candidatus Enterococcus clewellii. Next base: position 3,339,806 of record NZ_CP147247.1, on the reverse strand, counting down.
TTGCTGGAATGTATTTACTCATACCGTCGTGCATAGCATGTGCAGCAGCGTTCCTAGCGTACGCATCACCTAACCCACCAACCATTCCGGCAACTGCGAAAATGATTTCGGATAGATGGACAAATTCATCTGATAATTTCTGTTCCTTCATATCCTGAATCGCTTTTGTAGAATCTCTCATGATGGCGTCTTTACAAAGAACAGATGTGAAGCCAGCCATTTGTAGAAAGGGTTCGTTCTTCAAATGCTCTTGTTGGAGAATCGCATCCGATTCATACCATTTAGCTAAGGTATCCGCCAGTCCGGCGATAAAATAGTCGATAGGGGAGTCAATGACCAGAACTGGATCAGTAATAAGAAAGGCAGCCTGTCTCAAAAAATGCTCCGTTTGCCCTTCGGATTCCCCATTCTCTTTGTACATAACAGAGAGTGGTGTCCAAGGGGCACAATTGCTGGCTAACGTAGGAATAACTCCAAAATTCACATTCAATCGATGCGCCGCATAACCAACCAGATCCGTCAATTTTCCTCCGCCGACACCGATAATAAAATCAGCGCCAGATTTATTTGCGGCTTCCATCACTAAATCTGTACCATAATAACTGCATTCTCCTGTATACTGATGATACGTAAACTGGTAACGATCATCAGTCAAAAAGGAAAGCATCGGTTTCGCTTTTTCCCAAGAGATTGTCCCATGAACGATCAGTACACGTTTTGCTTGGTATTCCTCTAACAATTGTGGTACAAAATCCAAGGCCCCCTCATGATACTGATAGAATTGCGGTCCGACTTTTACCTTCAAATCATTCAGCATGCAGACACGCCCTGTTCTGTAACATAGCGACTCTCTGCCTGTACAGAACGTTCAGGTAGCTGTCCTCTGACCACATCTTCTACATCTCGAACACATTTCTTGCCCATTTCTTCTAAACACTCCATCGTGTAAGCGGAAGTATGCGGTGTCATTACAACGTTTTCGACAGAAAGATACGGATGATCCTTTCGGCCTGGCTCTTCTTCAAGCACATCTGTTGCAAAGCCAGCAATTTTACCAGATTTTAAACCGCTTACAATCGCTTCCTCATTAACTAGGGCTCCTCGTGCACTGTTAGATATATACACATGATCTTTCATTTTCTCGATTTCTTTTTCTGAAATCATATGATAATTGTCTTCTGTTAAATTGGCACATAGACAGATAACATCCGATGCCTCAAGAAGCTCATCAAAGGAAACTTTTTTTGCTCCATAACTTTGAATATGCAACTCAGATTTATACGGATCATAAGCCAAAACCTCACATTGAAACCCATTACGAACGATTTCGACTACTCTGCTTCCTGTATTACCGACACCAATCACACCAACCGTTTTATTGAACAATGTTCGACCAACAAAATGTGCTCGGGCTTCCCAGTCATCCTCTCTCACGCTTTGCTGCGCTTCGACAGTTCGTCGTAAAATCGTCATTAAATTTGTCACATTGTTTTCTGCTACAGCGTCTCGTTCAACAAGCGCCGGAATGATCGAAACGATCGTATCATGCTTTCTAGCAGCCTCAACATCCACATTATTGTACCCAATCCCATGACGTGAAATTAAAATAAGTTCATCTTTATGATCAAAAAATTCTTGTGTGAAAAATGGTGTAACGCTTGCAATCACGATATTATATCCCTGTAGGATTTCCGCCAGCTCGCGCCCTGGAATCTCACCATCTACCGTAAAATGCTCGACTGGACCAATTTTCTGCAAACTCTCCATATGCTCCGGAAACACCTTACCAAAACTACTAGAATTAACAATTGCAATGTTGTACTTCGACATGCTCAGCTCTCCTTTAACTGTTGTTTTTACAGTGTGTTCAAAAAAACATGTCTCGATGATGCTGCAGCTTTTGTTCGAGAAACTTTCTGAATTTTTGTTTTGTTGAAAAAATCGTCGGAACCCATTTCCCCTATGGTTCTTCAAGTAGAATAACACCCAAACATATTCTGAAAAACTTTTTCTGTTCCTCCTTCCCCATCCCTTGTCTAATTTTCCTGCATAAACATTTATTTAAAATGGATATAGCAAAGATAAATCAAACAGAACCCTTACATACGAAATCACTAAATTGCCACTTACGATTTTCTCTCCCGACACTCACATCTTACTCGATAAAAAAAATAATGTAAAGGTTTAACAAGAATAAAAAATATTTTTTATTTAACAGGTGAAAACCAACAACAGAAAGACTTGTAAGCGCAACCAATATTTTTAGTTTCCTCAAAAAAAAGCATGAATGAAAATAGTAAGTAACTTCGTTCCTTTTTTTGGACGTTTCCTTCTTGTAAGAATTGTTTTCCCGAAAAATGGATTGTTTAAAAAGTATGTTGTTGTTTTTTTACGATTTCTTCTTTTGCTGAAAGTACTGATCTATCAACCTTATTTACCAGTCAGTATGCTCCTTATTTATTAATCAAGGTTATATGAATGAACATTAAAAATAACACGACAAGAAAAAAACAGCTGCTTTCATTCAGCTGTTTTGATCATTTATTCTATAGATACATCTCGTTTAAAAATTTTATTCAGTTACACGTTTACAAATAATGCACTTTTTTTGGTAGCGGTTTCCGAAAATATTTTTTTCTGAAACTACTAGAAATTAAAAATTGTTTTTTTAATTTTGTCTTTTTCACTTATACAGGTAAAGATTTTTTTGATTCCAGTCAAACATACTAAGACAAAATCGTTCCCCCCCTCTTACTGATTCCTTTCAGCGACTTCACTGTTTACAGATAGCTGCTGCTTTATCTCATCATCTATTACTTCCCAGCCCTCTCCATAGATATGATCGATTTGCCCATAGGCATCATAAGAGAGAATCAATGTCTTCTCGCCATTCTTGTACTCAAAAAATGAATAGTCCTTCTTTTGATCGTCATAGGTATCTCGACGAGTCCAATCATGATAATCTGTGCCAGTCAAATCATCCATATGCTCATTCAACAGCTCCTTCACAGCTTCTGTCGTAAACTCAGGATGATAGTCCAAGCTCCATTCACGTTGCTCCGTTAATAAAAAGGAATGCAAAAAGAATAATCCAGAAGTCCACGGTCGAATCTCCATGTCTTCCCATAACCGGTCATACTCCTGCTTTTCGAGCTCCGTCCATCCTTTACCAAAAACATCGTTGATTTTTCCGTCTTCGTCCATTTGCAAAATAACAAATGGTGTTTCCAACAGCTCAAATCGTAGACCATTCAGCTGGCCATAGTCTTGAACATTATCAATAGTAGGATACAAAAATCCTGCATCTTCAAGGTCCAAGGAATCTAATTTTTCAAAATCAAGCGTCAAAAACATAGCTTTCGCGTCATCATTGACATGCTCTTCTATAAATTTCTGACGACCAGACGCATCTTCCCTATCAATGTAAAAATAGTAAGTAAAATTATTGTACATAAGACTGCTGCTTTTCAACTCTATAAAATCAGAAATGGCGCTGGTTATACTAGTCTCCGGCAATAGGTCCTGTGTTGGTTCATAAACTGAAGCTCGTTCAGATTGTCTGACAAAACTAAATAAGAGCAGCACCATACTAACAACTACCCAAACAGCTTTTGCTGAATAATGGGTCGATTTGATTTCATTCACAACAATTTTTTCAGGCTCTTTGGGTATCATCCCAGGTGCAACCTGCTTCAATAGCTCAAATCTGGCATCAGCTTCTGAGGTCTGATCAAGGGCAGCGTACACCTGACCAGTCAATAAAAGAAACACAGCGTAAGGCAGCCCTGGAAGCTGATCTGGCTGGCACATCAAAAGCCTATCTGCACGCCCTTTATTAGAAGCCCAATCAACATAATCACTTAAGAAAATGGTTGTTTCATTAAGAGCTAGCGCTTGTAATTCGGCAAACCGCTCTGAAATCATCTGTTTCGACTGCTCATTTTCCAGCTTTACATCTTTTACCAGCGTGTAAGCAAGCTGTAAATGGATAACAGCAGGATCTCCTATAAACATGCTTTGACAGGCCGCCATTTTTTTATTCCAGTGATTTCTTTCTATCGTTCCTTTAGCTAGCAATTGATACAGCTCATAGCGTGCCAAAAAATAGGGAATACGTTTAGCCAACTCTATCTGTATGTAGAAGTCAAAAGGAAAATCTGGGGCTTGTTGTATCTGCTCCCAAGAATAGCTGAATGGTGTTCTTTCTTCGACAACCTCCTCTGACTCATCAAAGTCAAACACCTGACCTAAATAATCAATGATCGGTTTAGCAATAAACAAATAGTTCTCTACCAAAAATTCTTGAATCCTTCTTTCAATTTGTTTGCGTTCATTGATCGACCAAGACAACTCATCTGCAAATAGCTTTTTCCAAACTGTCAAATCCGCGAAAAAAATTTTTTCATTATACAATTGATTTAACTGTTCAAAAAAAATTCGCATTGCTTCCCCTTCAATGCTGGTTAAAATTTCTTCATTGACCTTGTATACGATTTCAGCTGTGTCTGCTTCACCATACTTCTCAACAGAATCCCCACTAGTGATTTTCTCCGCTAATAGCAGCGCTTGTTCGAATGCCGCTCTTAAGTATTCAATATCCTCTGTCTTGTCATCGTTCACCAATTGCCTGAGCTGGCTAATATACGCTTTTTTTATCTCCGTTTTATTTGCTATCGGTTCGATACCCAATAATTCCCAACAACTCATTTTCATAGCTCCTTTTCTAAACAATCTCCTATCTATCAATAGTACACTGAAACTATTATTTTTTATAGAAGAGATTTTTTGATTCGGATAGTATCTACAGTTCTCCCATTCCCTGCAGCTAGTTTTTACAGACCTATCATTCTTCCCCACTCATCGAAGATTATCTGCAACTATCCGTTCATTAGTTTGATATAGAACAAACAAAAAGCGCTCAAAGGCTTTACAGAGAGTTTCGCAATTTAGTACACTTAGGGTATTCTGAAACGTTTTTGTAATGCTCAATACAAATTACATACAAACCACCGACAACTACCATGTATTATCGCCCTGTACATATATTGCAACCTATTTACCGATATCTCCTCAGTTTTCACTCCTTGCCAAACAGTCAGTCGCTGCTGTTTGATTTTATGACCTGACTTGATGAGCGGCACAAGTCCAGATTGGAGACTATGATGAAAAATCATTATTTAGATCAGCGAATCCGTTTAAAAATGGGTTCTCTTAGTGAGACAGAACAAAAAATTTCTGATTATTTTACTCATTCAGATGAGGTACTATCCTTAAAAACACTGGAAGAATTGGCTGGTGAAATTGGTGTGTCACAATCATCCATCTATCAGTTTGTTAAAAAAATCGGCTATAGCGGCTTCCAGGATTTCAAGATCGATATTGCTCGAAATGCCAGCCATCAGCCAGCTTTTCAAAATGTCAATCACATGACCGGTGCTGACGATATTAGCCCAGAGGATTCCAGTATCGATATAGCGAAGAAGGTGCTGCAGTCTAATATTTATTCGCTAAGCAACTCAATTCATTTTTTAACAGAGGAGCTGCTCAATGAAGTATTGTCGTTAATGTATTCTGCCAAAACCCTGCATTTCTTTGGATTAGGGGGTTCAACGATCGTCGCGTTTGATAGCTTCCATAAGTTTATCCGAACAAAATATCGCTGTAACCATTTGTTTGACTACCATATGCAGCTGAGCTTTGCGACAAAACTGACGAGCGAAGATTGTGTATTCCTGTTCTCCCATTCCGGGCAAACAAAAGAGACAATCAACCTGGCTCGGCAAATCAAAAAGACACCAGCTAAACTTATCGCATTGACTGGAAATAGTGGTTCTGAGCTAGTAGCCTTGGCAGATAAGGCAATCATTGTGCTGACCGAAGAAACCGTCTTCCGCACAGAATCGTTAGCATCTAGAATCAGTTATCTGACGGTCATGGATATCCTCTATACGAATGTAATGCACCATAATTATGACCAGAACATTGAGTCTATGAAAAAAATCAGAGACAACATCAGTACGACGAAAACAAATCCTTATAATTTTACGCTTTAGAAACACTCGTTATAGACACAGAGTAGGAGAAGCGTCTTTATGCCAAAATACCACTCCTATTTGATCAGGCGCACCTCGCAAACTGATAGGCATAATGCTGAAAAGAGGCAAGCACCAAAAGTTTTTCATCTAACTTTTGAGCTTGCCTCTTATTTTTGTGAGAATTGCTTCTGCTTCCACTATTCATTGTAATGAGCCCAATTGAACTCGTAGGAAATAAATGCAATCGGTCGATTTCTTAACTCAACGGGAAGCATTTACTACCGTTTAGAACTTGCTTATGCAAGAATCTCTTGAAAAGACCTCACTATCCTTTGCCTTATCACACTTTTGGCACAACCTCACGATAGATAGAAATAAAATTAGCAATAATACCCAATATAATATTTTGATTTTGAATGATACTGGTAACTTATTCGCGTAAATTTCCTATATTTTTTTTGGCGGTACTCCTTTAAATTTGAACATGAGCGTATTCTTTTTCATCATATTATTGCTTGAGCTAGTGGCTGACGTGCTTATTCCACTTGTCTGATTTACCGGAGCTGAAAGAACGATCGTGCACAGCATAAAAAGAAAAATTGATTTCATTAGTAATCACCTCAAATCTATTTAACTACAAAAAAACAAAAGGCGTATAATCCCTGTCAAAATCATCGAAATTCCATTCGAAATCTACTTAAAAATGATATAATTGGTTGGGGGGTGAATGAACATGATGTTTCGCTTGTTGTGGCTTTGGATTGGACTACCATTGTTAGTTTCAGTGTTTTGCTTTAAGGAAAAAAAAGAGTGGCAAGATATTGCTAGCACAACAGCCGTTGCCGTTGCTATACTTTGCTATTATCCATTGTCCAGTACATCCTTAAGCATGCTCCTACTGATGCTTGTCTATTTTCTTTCTCTCTATTATTCTGAAAAAAATATTTTATCAGCAATGCTCTACTATTTATTTGCTTTTGTTAATGTAGAACTGGCAGGCACGCTAACCTATGCACTCCCTCTTGACAGATTCGCAGGAACGACGAGCATTATCTATATTGATGGGCTGATTATTTTGATTCTCTCAGTCACTTTTTCCTTATTCGGAAAAAGAGCCCTTATAAAATTGACCGAGAAAAACGAATATGTAGAGCCTGTTGCTTTGATTTTAGGTGCAGCCACATTCCTCTATTTCTTTAGGAACATCTATCTTTTTGAAGTTCTTTCTGAACGAGGAAATGAATTAGTTGCTGATACAGTAACCGGAATAATTGGAGGAATTTTTGGTCTCTTGATCCTTGTGCTTCTCTTAAACCATCGTTCAGAAAAAATGAAAAGATTAGCTGAGCAAGAAAAAATGAATGATCGAATAAACTTGGACTATACAATCAATCTTGAGAAGCACTATCAGGAAATGCGAAAATTTAAACATGATTATCAAAATGTATTGACTAGTATCGAAGCATTTATTACTGAAAAGGAATATGAAAAATTTGAAGAGTATTACTATAACCATCTCCAACAGAGTTCTGTCCATTTAGAGCAGCTAGAAGTAACTCTTTCAGAATTAGCAAATATGAAAAATCTTGAAATTAAAGGCTTGCTATATACTAAGCTGACATTAGCCAGTACTGTTGGTGCAGATGCCCACTTAGAAATAAAAGAGGTCATACAGATTAAGCATCATGTGTTACCTCTCGTTCGTGCGCTCGGAATTATTTTGGATAATGCAATTGAAGCAATCGAAGACATAGGCTCAGGAAAAATTGATGTTGCCTTTATAAAAGAGGAAGGAGATATAATTATACTGATTCAAAACAGCTGCCTTGAGACTACACCTCCATTATTTGTCCTTGAAGAGGAAGGATTTTCCACCAAAGGAGAGAATCGTGGGTTGGGACTCTCTAATTTAAACGAACTGTTTCAACACACACCTGTTTTCGTTGAAACGTCTATTGACTCAGGCCTGTTTATCCAAAAATTGACGCTTTCCGAAAAGGAGGAAGGGTAACATGTTGACTGTTTTCATTTGCGAGGATGATCCCATACAGCGGCTACTATACAAAGATATAATAGAACGACATATCATAATGGAAGAGCTAAACATGAAGCTGACTGTTACCACAGATAATCCATTAGACATTTTACAATACTTAGATAAAAATGCATTTAATACAGGTATCTACTTTTTAGATATTGATTTAAACCATTCGTTGTCCGGATTAGAGCTAGCTATGGAAATTCGAAAAAGAGACTCTTTAGGTAAAATCATTTTTGTCACGACACATGATGAGTTTGCACCACTTACTTACCGTTATAAAATTGAAGCACTTGATTTTATTGAGAAAACTAACATTGAGGATACAGCATTTCGCCTCAAAGAATGCTTAACCTTTATTTCAGAAAGACAAAGCCTTAACAGTGATCAAAAGAAACAAGTAATCATTAAAAGAGGGAAACAGACTCAGTTCATTAATTTCTCGGACATTTTATTTTTTGAAACAACTGGAAAGGCACACAGACTTTATGTTCATACAAAGACTGGAAAGATAGAGTTTTATGGAAAAATAAAAGAAATGGAGAATCATGGGGATATTTTTATTCGGGTGCATAAATCTTATGTCGTCAATCTGGAAAATATCAAAAAAATTGATAACGAACGATACGAACTTGAAATGGTTAATGGTCAGAGATGTGCGATAGCTCCTAAGAAAATCAAATTATTGAAACGTTGATTTTTATTCAAAAACAGTTCATTTTGAATAACTAATCACAAGTGAGCGAATAATTGATTAGACTATTTTGTAAGGAAGAGATATTTCCTACAAAAAGGAGAGAGGAGTTTTAAAATGAAAAAGAGAAGCAGTTTTGTAAAAGTATTGGTGGGCTTGGGGGTATTATGTATATTTAGTGGGAGCGCACCTACCGCTTCAGCTAAAGAAAATAAATTTGTCACCTACACGCCAAAACAATTGAAGGTACTAGCCGAATTGGAAAACAAGGTGGATGATTACTTAGCATATGGTGAAAATGCGCCAATTGAAGTAGATGTGAAAAGCCGTCTTCGAGCAAAAGTAGGGGCATGGAGCTGGCGAGATGGGGTCATTTGTGTAACAGATGCAGGGTCAAGTATGTTAGTAACAAACTCTTGGCATGCAGGAATCGTTGCACCCCAAAAAATTCAAGTCGTTGCGGAAGCAGAAGGCGTCGGCAAAAAAGTACGATTACAAGGTGGAAATTGGAATAGTCGCTTTCCTAAAAATAAGGTTTGGCAAGTCGGGGTAAAGAAAACGAGTGTTGCGCAAGATTTGAATGCTGGTCGTTGGGCAGGAAAGCAAGTAGGCAAACCTTATAATTTAAACTTTTGGAATATTAAACAGACAGGCTCTTTCTACTGTTCACAATTAGCTTGGGCGGCTTATTACTATACGGCAAAAGTTGATTTAGATAAAACAGATAATAATATTGGTTCTGCATGGGCTGTGCATCCAGGTGAATTTGTAAACAATTCCCAGACCTCTATTATTTACAGAAACAAGTGATCCGATGACGAAGAAGATTGGTTTTGTCGCTATTATCTTACTAATCATAGTTGGTGGTTTAGCTGTTGCCCCACAGCTTTTCCAAACCGCTTCAGATGAACAAGTTTCATTTAATAATCAAGCAGATGTGTTTGTTGTATCTTCAGATAAAATTACATCTTTCCAGTTCGAAAAGAACGAACTGCAAGAACTTGAAAAAGTCGATGTAACCCTTCCAGAAGTAGTAGACCCTTGGTTTGTAAAAGGAGAATTTAACAATAGGAGGCTGGTTTTTTCAACGGGAGATCGTTTGGAATCTACCGATGATGAGCGTCTTGTTTCTATAGACTTTCAGACGGGAAAGATTCGACAGCTTAAAACACCACATTATGCCTACACTGGAAGTGGTGTTTCAGAAGAATTTTTTTATACTTTCCAAGCAACGACAGATGATGGCGGATTATTCGCATTTGACTCATTAGGTGATGAAAAAAGTTCATATGCCTTTGATGAATCAATTACATCAGCCACGCAATTTGATGGAAAAAATGGTCAGCTCAATTTGTTAGCTACAAAAATCTCTGAAGAAGATGAAAATATTTATGAATCCTATGTATTCATCTTTGAAGAAAAGCCGGAATTAAAACTGGTCAAAGAAATTTCTTTGGATGACGATCCAACCTTTGTTTACGGTTTTACGAATACCTCAACTGTAAATAACCATCTATATGCTGCGGTCACAGCTCTTAGAAATAGAGAAACGTATGAGTTAATTCCTGATAATCGTTATATGAAATTTAATTTGGAAACACAGGAAAAAGAATTCTTTGAACTACCTGAAAATTTCCCTAACTTAATTTACACGAGTAAAAGTGAACAATACCTTCTCTTTGTTCATGAACAAGATTCGTTACAGAAGACTGGAATCTCTGTAGTGAATACTAAAAATAATGAGAGCTATTTTATTCATGTCAACGACTTGCTGAAGACGGACGATATAGAGTCATCACGGATCTTAAGCGTGAACACGACCAAAGACAATAAGCTCTTAATTTTAACAGTAAATGACCTAATTGTTTACGATCTACAAGAAGAAGCGCTACTTTCCATTCAAAATTTGGGACAATCGAATACTGGGATATATGTTTGGACAAATAACTAAATAACACATTTACTATTGATTGTACAATCAATACTTATAGCTAGAGAGGTTGGGACAGAAGGGTTCAGCTTCAAGCAATAAGGGGGAATTCACGAAAATTGCATCACAAATTTTTGTTGAATTTCCCCTTATTGTCGAAGGAGTTGCTTCTGTCCCACCGTTTATCCGGTTTTAGGTGTATAGAGGTGTGTGGGATTGAGTTATGTCCTACACTCGTTTTTTTGTGACTCACTATGAATAGTCAAGAATAGATAGTGTAGATAATAAACAAAAATAAAAGAATAACTACAAGAAAGACTATTCCTGTTATCCGCATATACTTTAGTTCTTTGTACAGCTTCTCTTCTGTTCCCTTTAAGTGATAAATCTTTGATTTGAAATAAATGATCGACAACAAATTCGTGGTTGCGGCCAAAACAATGATTCCTAGCATCCACTCATTTTCTGCATTTCCCGATGGAAGATAGAGTAAAATCAATAACAGTATCTCTGTAATGACTGGACCCAACCAGTAAATTTGTGTCAACTCCGCAAGCTTCTCACGCTTCTTTATATCTTCTACAACATTTGATCCTTCTAACAACAAGCTATCTAAAGATAGCTCGAATAGATGAGCTAAACGGATCAAGCTTTCTATGTCTGGCGTAGTCCTCCCCGTTTCCCAATTGGAGATTGTTTTTTTCGAAACAAATAGCTTTTCTGCCAATTGATCCTGTGTCAATTGCTGCTCGTTCCGTTCCCTTTTAACCACTTGACTGATTTCCATTTCTACTCACCTACACCCTAAAATTTTGCAAACTATCTGCCATTTAGTTTATCTATATTTCTCATTATCGGCAATGGAAAGTCCTTTCCACTGTTGATATATAAGGGTTTTTAACCTAAAAAATCTCTACTGCGATTGTGTTCAAAAACAGCTTCCAGAGAAAAATTTCTCTGGAAGCTGTTGGCCTAATAATTGACTTACCCTCTTTTTTCAATTGAAATATATGTCACTACACCCAAAAGCATCACCACAATAGCGACAATGATTGCAGCCATTCCGGCAAAGATGCCAAAGCTAGTAGACAAGAGCCCTGTGATGATCGGCATCGTGATACCACCGACGCCACCAATAATCAGCAGCCAACCCATTGCCATTGGATATTTTCTGATTGAAGGTCCTGCGATGGTCATTGCAGTTGGATATATCCCCCCCATTGAAGCACCTAGCCCAAAAATGGCTAGGACGATCACAGAAAAATTCTGTGTCGACAGCAACAAGAAATAGAAAAAACTCGCACCGATGCTAATGATCAGCAGTAAACGACTACGCTTCAAGCGGTCCCCATAAAAGGTACATGCTAATCGTCCAATCAAAATGGCTAACCATAAAAGAGATGCCAGTAGTTGCGCTTGCTGAACACTCATAATAGCTGCATCCACAAAATATTTGACCAACCAGCCTGTAATTGCTGCTTCTGCACATAGATAGAAAAACAAGATTACAACAGTATTCCAAAATAGCTTATCTTTGAAAAAGGCATAATTTTTTCCTTGTGACGAGGCTTTCCCCTGTATCATTTCATCCTCTATAGGCATTTTCGAGAACATCCATTGCGAAACCAAAATTAAGGCTACAATGATCAAGCAGCTGACCTTCCAACCATAATCGCCAACTATCATTGTTGTTAAAATAACAAGGAATGGTGCTAGTAGTGCCCCAATCGCAAATAGACTGTGAAGAAAATTCAGCGCTGCCGGACTACTGTCAGAAACATCATTGACCGTTTTATTATTAAAATTCGATATACTGCCGCGACTGATTCCAGTAAAGAAAAAAGCAGCTAACAGGAGCCACGTCTGGCCTGTCACAACAATCATCAAAAAACCCACCATAACAAAGCTGCTTAAGAATAAAATAGATTTTTTACGCCCCAGATAGACAGGTAATATGCCTGCAAGCAGGCCAGCAAGTAAATTCCCAGCTTGATGACTGGAAATCAGCATACCACTTACTGTATCGTTTAACGCATACGACTCACTTAATAATGGCAACAAAGAACCAAAAATCATTGCATACAGTCCATTGACAAAAAAGATAAAGAAGCAGCAGCGAATGATATATTTATTGGCCTCGCTTAGCTCCTGATAAAATGAATTCTTCAACATTTTGATTAAACCCTTCCTACATTCCTTCTTCTTTCGATATTTTTTCCTATTCAGAAATTTAAATTTCCAAAAAATAAATCAGATACCACCATCATAGGCTGAAATGAAAAGAAATTCAAGCCCTTTTATCAAAAGAAAACGAAACAGCTATAAACAAGCGCAAATAGACAAACAATCATCAAAATGATAACTGTCTGTCCTCTGCACTTGAATAGATGAGCAGTGGAAAAAAATGCATCTTGTCTGCTTCTTCAAGCATTGACTTTCCACCTAGTTTTCCCCTATAAATTAACAGTTAAAAACCGTTTGACTGATTTTTTATAGGCCATTGCAATCGAAAGGATATACACCCCTATCCCTACGATCAAAATCGGTAGCTGACTAAGCTGATCCGTCCATTGAACCGAGTCCAGCCAAGAAAATTGCGGAACATGAACAAGCCCTTCAGCAATCACAGCAACCATCGTCGCGGCTGTCGCACCCGCAAAAAATGGCCCACCGATTTTATAAGCGGTTTTAAAGTATCCTGTCAAAAAAAGATAATTGAATACCGCAAATATCAACAAACCGAAGCCATAATAGGCCGTATTTGCTTCGATCCCCACTGGGTTTCCAGCTGGCAAAAATGTTAAGCGTAGCCATGCGAAAGGCAGCGAGAACAGGATCAGAACTAGCTGTGAAGCCACCAATATAAGCATTTTCGATGTAACCACGTCCGCTTTTTTGATAGGCAGAAATGCCGTATAATAAATATCATTCGTTTCTCTGACATACATAAAATTAACAAAATTACCAATGCAGCTAAATAGAAAAACCATGGTGTAGGGATATGCCGGAATCAGAATTAACGGACCCATCAATGTAAAAACATACAGGTTCGGATGTGCAGCCAAGCGCAGCTCTTTATAAAGTAAATTAGAAATCATAGCGTTTGCCCTCCATTCGGATCATAATTTCCTCCAAAGACAAATCATCGAGATCTTCTGGTGTTTTTAGGTACTGGAAAGACTGAATAAATGCCTGCTTAGTCGCCGATCCAACTATAGCACCTTCCTTGATATAAATGACATTATCCGCACACTTCTCTAAATCAGATGTGATGTGGGTCGAAAAAAGAATACTTCGTTCCCCGTTTTTGACGATCTGTAAAAAAATCGCAATCAACTCATCACGTGACACCGGATCAAGACCACTTGTCGGCTCGTCGAAAATCAACAGCTTGGCTTGATGAGAAAGAGCCAGCGCAATAGAATACTTGACCTGCATCCCTGCAGACAACTCTTTGACCTTTTTGTCCGGATCTAAAGAAAAAGTCGTTAAATATTGTTGGTAAGCTTCTTCATCCCAATTCGGATAAAATCGTTTCGTCACCTTCGTAATATCTCTAAGCTTTTTTTCCTTATAGAAATCAAAACCACCCAGTACAACACCCAAATTTTGCTTACAAAAAATTTCTTCCTTTAAAAACTCTTTCCCAAACATCATCACCTGTCCTCGATCCATTGGAATCAGATTCAAGATAGCTTTCAGAGTCGTTGATTTACCTGCACCATTTTTGCCAATCAAGCCAATGATTTTTCCTGCTGGAATCGTAAAACTGATGTCACGAATTTCAAAAGATGGATACGCCTTTGCCATATCTTTGACCTCAAGTAATACCATCACTGCTCCTCTTTTCTTGGTATAAGATTGTCTATTGCTTGTCCCGTCACTCGAGAAAACGTTGAATTTTTGAGCATTGCAAGTCCCTCGGTTGCTGGATTCGTATCCCCAAGCACAACGAGTGTGTCACCGGCTTTGATGCCTAAGGTGTCGCGTGCTTTCTTCGGAAGTACGACTTGACCACGCTCACCTACAGTAACCACACCAAAAATATATTTATTCACCGGACCAATCGGCATGCCCGTTGATTCCGGATCATGACGAACAAGATCATTCAATGATACCTCATACAAATCAGCTAATAATGTACAGTTAATCAAATCTGGCATTGACTCTCCATTTTCCCACTTCGCAACAGCTTGACGGGAAACACCGATTTTTTCTGCGATAAACTCCTGAGACCAGCTCGTTTTACTGCGTAAATAGCGTAAATTTTCAGCAATCAGATTCTTTTGATTATTCATACTTTTCACACCTCTCTCCATTGACTATACCCTATTTCAAGAAGCATGCACACCAACCATCCCTAACAAATACTGTTAACAAAAGTTACGTGTCCATTAGATAAATACAAAAAGAGCTTCACAGAAAATTTCTCTGTAAAACTCTTTTTCAAAAATCAGATTATTCTCGTACCAAGGCTTGTGTGGTACAGCGGAAAGAGCCACCAAAAATTCTGGAAACTTGATAGTCGATTCCATGAACCACGATTCCTCTTGCTTGGATCTGTTCAATCAGAGCAATAAATGCACTATCTGTAATATACACATGGTCATTTATCGGCAATCCATTTGTCATTAGTAAGGATGCCTCTTTCAAAGAAACAGGTATTTTTTCCCAAGTCTGTAACTCTTTAGGAACCCCATCTAAAAAAGCTTCCCCACAAACGATCATCAGCCCTTCTCTCAACAGACTTAACGCACAGTCCAAATGTAAAATATGCGGATGCAATCGAACAGGAATGACTTCATAGCCAAAATGTTGCAAAAGATGCTGAAGCCAAAGAATCCCTTGCAGATTACTGGCTAATCCGGAATAACCGACAAAAACCGTTTTTCCTAAAACAAGTACATCGCCACCCTCGATAAAAGGCCCTGCTTCACTGTTTTCACTCATCGAGGTATCGGGTTGAGGTATCGCAAGATAATACCCATCAGCTTCTGCCATCCATTCATTGAGGATTGGGCGAATGGGTAAAATCTCATGGCGTCGATGCATAAACTTCAAGTTTCCTTCAATCAACAGATTTCCAACTGTAAAGAAGGGATCTCTTGAAAAAAAGTTGCTGTAGCCTACGCCTGACTGTACCCCTGATTCTTTTTCATAATCGGTCAAAAGTCTGGGTCTCAGCACTTCTACTCCGTAAGATTCTAACAAAGCCTGCATTGTCTGTTTCTCTATTTCCCAGCGCTGTTGCTTTTCAGGATCAACTAAAGCGAGGTCCTTACCTGCACTATTTCTTGCAAGCTTCGCATTTTCTTCTGTCAAAAATGAATCATCAAATGCTTCGTCACCTTTTTCTGATGGAAAACAGAATTGAGACTGTGCCAACACTACAGACCGCAACGGGGCAAATTCACTTACTACATTGATTTTTTTCATTTCTATTCCCTCCATCAAAGATTCTCTCCACTCAGGATAACGATAAAAGAGCAGTATGTCGAAAAAGAAGCTTAGTGACCTTAGGAATAACAGAAACATCTAGTGATTTTGAAGCTCAAAACTGCCTATTTCATCGATGTTATTGCCCATATTATCGCCAGTATAAAGCTGTATCTTGTATACAGAGGTTTTGTCTAATGCACTTAAATCAATAGATAAGCTGAACGTTGTCAACCGGTTTTCCCCACCAGTGGTATAACTTGGTGTTTCAGTCTTAACGCCATTTTTATAAACCTCAAGATTATAAGATGGCCAATCCGAACCTTCTGCCACATCTGCAGGGATGCTAAACGTAACCATTGTCTGTAAAGCATCACTATTGGCTTTGATATCATAGAGTGTCGTCGCTTGAATAATTTCCGGTTGAGCGGTTTGTGTCAAGGGTTTGTAGGTAACATCAAATTGCCAATCGCCTTCATATTTTAGCGCCGTGTCAACACTAAACGAGTCGCTATTATTTTCCATCGCCTCGGCAAGTTTCGCCTCATACTCATCACGATCCTCCCAAGCTAATTGGTAGATATGAAGGGATAAATTGGCATTTTCCGGAATTTTTTCTTGATCAAAGGTTGACACAACAGAGCCATAAAAGGTATCTCCTTCCATACGAAAGGTTGACATAGAAGAAACCCCGCCAAACATGTCCTCCGTACTTCCATCAGCAAAAAGTCCCAAACGAATATCCTGGAAATTTGAACCCGCAGCGATCTGCTTTTCCAATAAAGTTTTGAGTTTCTCATCCTCTATCTTAAACTGATAATCGAAGGCAAATTTTTGCTTCGTCGCTACAAATTTTGTCAGCTTGATTTCACGACCATTTTGCGTACTTGTCAATTCAAGATTTACTGGAATCTCACTGCTTTCTACCGTTGCCACACCTGAATCTTTGCTGATGCCCAGTACTTGCTCAATGGCCGCACCGACAGGCGTTTGCGTCAATACTAAAAGCAATACAGCTGCGACAATTGCCAGAACCGCTATTCTTCTTTTCCAAGGATTTCTTTTGACGATGTTTTCCTCTTGCTTGATTTCCTGATTTAAAATCTTTTCCTGATTCCGGACTAATTTTTCCATCACTTCGGCTGGAATCTCTTTTTCTTTTTTCATCAGTTCCCTCATTTTCTTATCCATTTTGTTCCACCTCCAGTATTCTCTTTAGCTGTTGCTTCCCGCGTGCCAGCCTTGTTTTGACCGTATTTGCTGAGAGACTCAGTTGTCCGGCGATTTCCTTGATGCTAAAGCCGGAATAGTAATATAGAACGAGAGGGATTCTATATCTTTCTGACAGCTTATTTAATTCCTGTGTTAGATCAGACTCTTCATGACTGCCTTCGTCAATGCCTCCATGCTTTTCTTCAAAGGCAATTACTTCTACTCTCTTGCCCAGAATATCTCTGGCTATGTTGGTCATGATCATAAAAATCCAAGAGTTAAATGCCGCTTCGTTTTTAAGTGTACGTATTTTCTTCCAAGCACGAATCTCTGTTTCCTGCAGACAGTCAGCCACATCTGCATCATTCAAAAGTATTTTATAAGCTGAATTATATAAAACCACTCGATACGCTGTACAAAGCTCGATAAAAGCTTGGGCATCTCCTTTTTTAGCCCTCTTAACCAACCTTACCTGTAATTCCTTTTCCATACCCCACCCGCTTTCTTCTCTATGCCTATTAGACAGCATTTTCTGCATAAAAGTTTCATTTTTATCCTATTTATTTTTTCTTGGTACAACTTCCTATTTTCTAAGAACTATTCCTATCGTCTAAACGTACGATTCTGTAAAATCAATCGATACGCTTTCCAACACTCTATAAAAACCTATTTACCTTTCATTTTACCCTTTTATCCACTCTTACCTGTAATTTTTTCATCTATCACCCGCTTTCCCCTTACATCTGTTAGACTGGATTTCCAGCAGAAATGTTTCATTATAAAAATATTTTTTATTATTCTTTCCGAAAAAAACATACAAAAAAACCCAAGGAACTATTGAATATAGTCCCTTGAACCTGTCAAGAAATTAACTATAGCTATTTGAGCCTAAAACATAGCTATTCCCACTAAGCTTTCCCTTTTTCAAGCATTTATTCTAACTTGCTTTCTGCTTTTAAAGAGAGGTCGCATTCGCATCCAAATCATCCGAAGCCTCAGTTCCATCCGTTGATGGAATCAGCCCTTCCGGTAGAGAATCTAAGATGTCTTCAACTGTCGGGATTTCGAATCCTTCCGGCTTTTCTTCCGACCATGTTTTTCCACCATCTGTCGAGTATTTCATCTTACCGTCCTCACCTTTTGCGATTACGCTGTTCTCGGGTGTTTCCAGCCCTTCCGGCACCTCCTCTGACCAAGTTTTTCCTTCATCCGTCGAATAAACGACTTTTCCATCTTGAAGTTTCATCAAAATCCCATCAGCAACTGACATGGTAAACCCGTTCTCTATCCAGTCGTTGATATCCTGTAGCGGATCAGACCACGTTTTCCCTCCATCCTCTGAATATTTCCATTGTCCATCAACTGGATCAAACTCTGACAGTTGCTTACCGTCTTCGCTCATCCAGGTCAAAGTCCCATCCTTCGCTATCTCGACACCTTCCGGTACGTCATCTGTCCACGTTTTCCCTCCATCAGAAGAAAACTGCCATTCATCCTCCTCCCGTTTCATAATTACACCATTCCCCGCCTCATCCGCAAACGGAAACTCCGCAATTTCACCATTCGCAGAACTAGTCAAGCCCTTCATTTTCGCTGAATCATAGTACAGGCGACCATCATCTCCTTGGTAGATTCCTTCTGGCGGAGTATCTGTCCATGTTGCCCCATCATCAGAAGAGAATTGCCATTTATTGCTGCGTCTTCTGATTTTTGTCCCTTCCAAACTATTGGCGCTTTTTTCGACCTTAGAAGAGACATTGAGAGCTGGCAACGTCGCATTTTCCTTTAAAGTCGTGTTTTTCCCTAAATGATAGGCACCTATTGTCAAGCCGACAATCAGAAGAATCGCCCCAGTCCGAACGCTGACGGGTAATTGTCTTAAAGCATACTTTGTCCTGCTGCTGAATAGCTTTCCTCTTTTTCTATTATTGAATCGATTATCCTTCATATTGATTTCCTCCTGTTGTTCTATTTGATACACTCACTATACGGGCATAACCTTTAACGAACCTCTAATCGTCCTATTTTTTTCTATTAAAAATAAGGAAGAACATTCAGGCTTGATTCAAGCTTGATTCGTTATACTTTCTATGACATGTCCCACTATTGATTTGACATGGTCGGCACGTGGAAATCGAATACAATACAATGAATGAGGAATAAGAACTACCAAAAATTACTGAAAAGGAGAAAACAGCTATGAAGCTTCTTTTGATTGAAGATGAACAGATGCTGGCAGAAGCCGTCGCACAAATGTTGAAGAAGGACGGTTATTCAGTAGATATAGCGGAGGATGGAGAGTACGGCTTGGACTGTCTACTTTCAGATATTTATGATATAGCAGTGTTGGATATCATGCTTCCAAAAAAAGATGGACTAACCTTACTGAAAGAGGCTCGTGCAAAAAGAATAGATACCCCTATCTTGATGCTCACTGCGAAAGGGGAGCTAATGGATCGCGTAGAGGGACTGAACAGCGGAGCGGATGATTATTTGTGTAAACCATTCCAATACGAAGAACTGCTGGCTCGTTTGCGGGCGTTAGACCGAAGAAAAGAGAGCTATCATAAAGATGGACTTCTTTCGGTTGGCGATTTTACCCTGAACCCTTACACCTGTCTCCTTACCAAAGAAGAACATACAGTGAAACTGACAAATAAAGAAGCGGGTATTCTGGAGCTACTGATTGCTAATTACCCCCAATTGTCTTCCAAAGATGGGATCATCCAAAAAATCTGGGGCTTTGATTCTGAAGCAGAGGATAAGCATGTGGAAATTCAGATATCTCTTTTACGAAAAAAATTAAGAGATGTACAAAGTTCGACCCAAATCAATGTTGTTCGCCACTTAGGTTATATCTTAAACTATCCAACGAGGTGATTTATGCTAATAAAATTTCGAAATCAACTGATTGTTCTTATTACGGGATTAATCACCCTAATACTTGTGACTGCGCTAATTGCCGTATATCTTACAACCTCTATGCGGCTTCAATCGGAAAACGAGGAACGGCTCAATCGCACCGAAGAACTATATATAACAAATGGAGAACTCGCTTTCGATAATCAAAATGAAGAAGATCTTTCTAAAAATGAGCAATTGACAGTTAATCGCATCTCTCCGGGGTTAGGTATTTATTTTAATATGTTGGTCGACAAGGACGGACAGCTGGTCCTGATTGATTCCACTGTCAAACTGTCCCAAAAGCAGTACGAAAAAGCTGCAGCAGTTGCCTGGAAAGCGCAAGATGGCGGCACTCTCAAACTGGCTGATCGAGAATGGCAATACCTCGTATCACCCGCTGTTGCTTCCTTGATCACGGATCAAAAACAACAGATTAGTCAACAAAACCCTTCGTATCAAATCCGTTTTCTCGATATCACTGATTCAAAGAATGTACTGGCTTCTCTTCGCAAAACCTTACTTATAGTTGGTGGTCTACTGCTGCTCTTCTTTTTCCTTTTGACTGTCTTCTTTTCAAATTACGCTATTAAACCAATTGCGCAAGCTTGGAAAAAACAGCAACAGTTCATCACAGATGCTTCTCATGAATTAAAAACACCTTTAAGTATCATTCGTGCAAATACAGATGTTTTATATGCCAATCGATCAGAAACAGTCGAAGAACAAATTAAATGGGTCAACTATATCGCAAAGGGGACGAAAAGAATGGAAGAACTAGTAAATAGTCTGTTGTATCAGGCACGAGCAGATACGATCGATCCAGAACTGACGTTTCAAACTGTTGATGTAGAGGAGCTGTTGCATCATGTACTCGCGGCTTACGAATACCGACTGTCTGCGAAAAATATTTCCCTAAAAACAGATATGATTCCTTACACCCTTCAAACAGAACCAACTCTATTAAAGAAGCTAATCGAAATTCTGATGGATAATGCTGTCAAATATACAGAAAAAAACGAGGCCGTCGAAGTCAGCCTCTCAACAGAAAAAAATGTCGTCTTGATTACCGTGAAAAATTTTGGTAAAGGCATCTCTGCGGAGCATTTGCCAAAGCTCTTTGACCGTTTTTATCGTGTAGATGAAGCTAGACACAGTGAAAACAGCTACGGTTTAGGTCTTTCCATTGCCAAAGGTATTACTGAACAATTACGAGGAAGTATTTCAGTTGAAAGTCAGCTAGGCTCCTACACCCTCTTTACTATCAGAATACCCAAAAAAGTCTGAGGGGTATCTTGCAGTAATAAATAGTGTTTTATTAAATAAAAGAAACAGCCAAGTAAAATTTTCTACTTGACTGTTTCTTTGTTTCGTTTATTCACTGCCGTTCATCAGAATTGCATTTTATCTGCATACTGTTTCAACTGTTCCTCACGGATCGTATGAATCGCTTCGACAACAGTCGGATCACCGGAATGGTAGGCCTTATGAATTTCTGCTGAAACAGTTAGCAAGTTCTGTTCATGATCCGTCCCATTCTGCGAGACAAAAATCAAATGATGAATCGCCAGCTCACCGTTGCTGGCTGGTATCCGCACGCCATGCCGATTGTACTGGGCCAAATCTTCCCCACTGATTCGACAATAGAAACGGTCACGACAAGCAATTCGGTAAGGAACACTTCCCATATGCCGCTTGGTAAATGTAGCCTGTGAGTAATTTCGAGAGCAGCTGTCCTTACAAAAAGAGCGTCGCCCTTGCGGCAGTCGGTTGCCACACCACTTGCACGTCTGCTTCTCCTTGCGGAGATCGCACGCATTAAAGCCCAGCGCCTCTCCAAATTGTCGTTCATACTCCGCCAAGCTCAACCAGCTGCGCTGAAAGCCCCACTCCTGTTGTCGTAGTTGGCTGCCTTGTCCTTTATAGCTATGCTTTTCCGGTAACGCCTGAACGAGCCGATGCAACAACTCTTTTTCTTGAAGGGCCGTCTGCTTACTTACGGATAGTTTTTTCACTTCTTGCCCATCAAAAGTATAAACGGCCCGACAGCGAAAACACATGCACAGCGCAGTATGTGCCGTGTCCGTCAATAAAATATCCAGTTTTCGCTGACAGTTCGGACAATTCGCACCGACCGCCTTCACTCGTTTATATGACATAGCTGTTCATTTCTCCTGATAGTCGTATTCTTTCTATGCTAGACTTTACTTGAAAACGCCCATGTCTAGCAGCTTTTTCAGTCACACCCTAATTCTATTCTCTCATTTTACTATAATCCGGCTTGTTCGGCATACTGAAAATGACCTTTACAATGGATTTTTTTCGCGCTATCCTATCTACAAAGGAGGCGTGATCATGGCTATTGACTTAACTCGTGAACAACGGATAGAACTCTGGCAGCTGTTAACGCCCTTTCAACAGGAAACCTTGCAGGAGTTTAAACGCTATCAAATACAATCGCTTTTTCTAACAGAAAACTTTCTGAAGGATGAGGAATGGCTTTTTGTTGATTTCAAAGAAAATCCTATCTACCCCCACGGTGAAGAAGGCAGGCTTTTTTGTCGTTGTGGTCGAGAACTAAAATACCAATTCATCCTGGCCTCTGAAAAGACCGGTGAAACATTGACCTTAGGCTCTACACACTTCTCTCAGCATTTGGGTGTGACACCAAAGGTCGCCCAACAAGTACAAGCTGGCATCCATCACTTGGATCGCGGTGTAGATTTGATTTTACTCAGCGTTTCAAAAGGACTGCGCTTCCCCAGACGTTACTATAATCTATTTATTAACCGCGGCTTGAAAAAGCATTGCAGCAGTACTTTTCTGACGCGACTAGCTGCATTCGCCAAAGCTGATCTGCCGCTATATGAAGAGGATAGTCAAGAATTGATCGAGCAACTGAAGAAATCTGGCTTCAAACTCGAGACTCTTGGAGCACCAACCGCTTCGCATCCGGCTGACAATGCGCTAAAACGCTTGATTACTTTGATCCAACAGTATGAAATAGGTGAAGCCATCGCTTATGAAGATATTGCCGCTACGCTGAAAGCACCAGCAACAGACCTCGATCGCTGGCTCAGGCTTCTCGAAACAGAGCGGTTTCCCATCCAACTGAAAAAGGTCAATACAAGCTACTATCGAATCAAGTAACTCTATTACATTCTATAGAGAATCAGATCCATAATTTGCATCTTTTGATCTATACTTTTCTCGCACAGAGAGCCCGCTTTCATACAGAGCTTATATAACAACCAGAAAAAAATGCATCTTTGTCAGATGCATTTTTTCTATTTGAATTAGAAGTCTTAGATAAATCGTCCTGTGTAGCTGTCCCTACATTTCCGAACCGTTTCCGGCGTCCCTTGAACAACCAGATTGCCGCCGCCAGCTCCACCTTCAGGGCCAAGATCGATGATCCAATCGACGTTACGGATCACCTGCTGATTATGCTCAACAATAACAACAGTATGCCCAGCCTCTGCTAATGTAGCCAATAGTTCAAGTAAATTCTGAATATCTGAGAAGTGCAGGCCAGAGGTAGGCTCATCCAATACATACAGGTTTCGATCAGATGATTTCTTGCATAACGCCTTTGCCAGCTTCAGACGCTGTGCCTCTCCTCCAGATAGTGTCCGTATCCCCTGTCCCAGTTTGAGGTACCCAAGCCCCACATCACAAAGCGTTTGTAAGGCTACAGTAATTTTCTTATTCTTGTCAAACAAGTGACGTGCTTCTTCAACGGGGAGCGCCAATACCTCAAAGATATTTTTTTCTTCATAGAGAATATCCAACACCTGTTTCTTATAGCGCTTCCCATGACAAGTTGGACAAACAGCTGTGATATCTGCTGCAAATGGAACAGTTATTGTTTGCACACCTTCTCCTTTACACGCATCACATTGCCCTTCTTTGCTGTTGAAGCTGAAGGCAGAGGCTGTCAGCTTCTCGCTTTCGGCTTGTGTCTCCCTAGCAAACAACAGACGAATCTCATCAAACACTCCGATGAATGTCGCAAGAACCGAACGTTTATTACCGGAAACAGGTGATTGCGAGGCATGGATCACTTGTTGAATATCCTCTATCCCTTCAATCGAGCAAAGAACCTGCTTGCCTACCTGATTCAAATGAGCTTCAACAGCAGGGATAAGTACTTTTTCGACCAAACTGCTTTTTCCCGACCCGCTGACTCCTGTAATACAGGTCATGTGTCCTTTAGGAAATTGAACAGTGATATTCTTCAAATTATTTTCTCGAGCATCAGCCACCGTCACCCACTTCGTTAGCGTAGGGCGATTTAGCTGAATCTGTTTTCGTCCAGTTAGAAACTGCGCTGTCTCTGTATCGGCACGAAAAAGCTTTTGAGGATTTCCCTGCCAAATAATTTCTCCGCCATGCTGTCCAGCACCCGGACCAATCTCAATTAGCCAATCTGCCGCCTGCAACATCGTCTCCTCATGTTCCACTACAAGGATCGTGTTGCCTTCCTCTTTCAATTGCTTCAATGCTCGGATAATGCTTGGGTAGTCTCTTGGATGCAGTCCGGCAGTTGGTTCATCCATGACATATAGCAGTCCCGAAAGCCCAATGCCCATCTGAGCAACTAACTTCAATCGCTGCAGCTCGCCACCTGAGAGGGTCGGAATTGTGCGTGCAAGCGTCAAATAAGAGAGTCCTACTTCCTTTAGACAGATTACCTTTTGATATATTTCCTTCAACAACGGTTGAGCTACTTGTAGTTCATGAGGTAATAAAACGGACGGCAAGGACTGAACCCACTCAAGCAAAGCTTCCATTGTCATCGCCGCTATCTGCGGATAGCGAAGCCCGGCCAATGTGACCATCCGACCTTCTCTTGCAAGTCGCTCGCCTTCACACACTGGGCAAGTCACCGCACGCATATACTCCATCGTAATCTGCTCAGCTGTATTTCCACCCTTTTGGAGCAATCGGTTTAAAACTGGGATTGCGCCCTCGACTACTCGTGTGATCGTTCCGCTTCGACCATTTTTCGGATGAACATAACTCCATGATACTTCCTCTTCTCCACTGCCATAGAGTGCCATCTGGCGAAAAGTCTCCGGCAGCTCTTGCCACGGCAGTTCGAGGTCGATTCCTTTGGCATTCGCCAAGGCCAGTAGTTCCCCACGCATCCAATTCGCTGTCGGCTTTTTACTGAAGGCACGAACATCGCCCCAGTAAGTAGAAGCCTCATCCAATACCGAGCGCTCTGGATGAGCTACGACAAGCGCCGGATCGATTGCAATCGTTTTTCCCAAACCATTACACGCACTGCACATACTTTCAGGATTATTGAAGCTGAAAAGTGCCGGTGTCATTTCAAACAAAATCGTCTGACACTGGTAACACATCTCGCGGTTTTGCAACAGAATCGGCTCACCTCCATCAATTGAAAGGTAAAAAGCTCCTTTTCCAACTTCCAACGCTTGTCCAACAACAGCTTCCCATCGAACTTCTTTCCCCTTCCCTGACTGAACGAGGACGTCCATTTTTCCATAAGAAAGCAGCTGTAGGTCATGCTCTGAACCTAACTGGCGAAGAATGATTACTAATTCATCCTGACTTCTCGGTCGTACCGATTTTCCACAATTCGGACAGTGACGATGACCAATCTCTGTATAGAGCAAACGAAGGCGATCTTGAATACCGGTAAATGTCCCAACTGTTGATCGAGGATTCCGCCCAATCGACCGTTGCGCGATCGCTACAGCTGGCGGTAACCCAGTAATCGTATCAACTGATGGTTTTTCTATACTGTCTACCGTTTCAGAAAGACGTAAACGACTTTCCGCATACAGAGTATCAAAAGCAAAGCTGGATTTCCCGCTCCCACTAACTCCCGCAACAGCGATAATTTTTTCTTTCGGGATGACCACATCGATATTCTTCAAATTATTCTGCCTTGCGCCATGGATAATGATTTCATTTGCAGCTCCTTGCTCCGCTGTCGTTTCCTCAAGAATCGTTGCGGCTAAAGCACTTGGTCCTGTTTTTAGAAAAGAATCTAATTGTTCCTCATCGCTGTCATCCAATACTAGCTTTTTCTCAGAAGATGTTGTCTCCAGCTCTTTATACTCTGGCCAGTGCGTCAGCCAAGAAGGAACCTTGTAGTCCGACACGACATCCACAGACGGAATATAAGATCGAATATCTATAAACGGCGTACGATCAAAGCAGTCTAAACCAATCACTTCAATCGATTGCTCTTCATAATCAATCGCTAGGATCTGCACAACCGTTAAGGCAATCGGATTGGGCCGGACAGGGGAACGAGTGGCCAGCACACCACTTCTGGGCGCATTTTCGTATGG
Organism: Enterococcus sp. 9E7_DIV0242; assembly: GCF_002140975.2. Lineage (NCBI taxonomy): Bacteria > Bacillati > Bacillota > Bacilli > Lactobacillales > Enterococcaceae > Enterococcus > Candidatus Enterococcus clewellii. Next base: position 3,313,231 of record NZ_CP147247.1, on the reverse strand, counting down.
CGGCTCCCCTTGCAAGCTTCTTCGATATTCTTTTTTATCAAAGCGAGAAAACCACCACAACACTTTGACATACTCGCTGCCACTGATACTTGCTAAGAAGCTATCAAAGTCCTCAGGGTAGAGGAAATACCGTCCCTGTTTTTTTCTTATTTGCCCTGCTGAAGCAAGCTGAAGTACCTCATCCCCACCGGTTTTCTCCGCTTTATCCGGTTGAGCAGTGTCAATCATTTGTTGTTCCGTAAGCAGGCGATCCTCACAAGGAATATATGGCTTGATATCATAGACTGCATTTCCTTCTAACAAGCCGCCACCCTCCGCTAAAACAAGCCTGCCATTTTTTTCATCTACCTCAGACATTGCCAACACACGTACCTTCAAACGACCACGGCCATCACTAAAAATAAACGTTGCGTGGCTGAACAAGGATAGATTTTTCATCGCAGCTGTCAGCCTTTTTTCTGTCATTTCAACAACCAGCATATCCGCTTCTTTGTGAACAGTGCCAATCGCTTTCAGTTCATATCTATCCATCGAACTCCTCCTTGATTCTGGGGCTTCTCTATCAATCACCCCAGCTCTGTACCTCCATCATAAAGCCTCACATGATGTGAGGGTCAACCTTCGATTTTTTCATTATTTATTGTTATGCTCAAATCAAAAAAATGGAGCAACCCTCAGATCATTTATCTGTGGTTACTCCACTGCTTATTAAAAAAATCATTTATCTATAATCGTTTTTGTTAGCGTCTGACATTCAACCCCGTCTTCAAGATAGACTTCTGATGACAGCACATATCCGTTTTTCTTGTAAAATTCGACAGCAGTCAACTCAGAATGGATATCTAGCTTTTCTATCCCTTCGGAAGCAGCGTATTCCTCCATCAATTGAATCAGCTTTGAGCCTAAATGATAGCCTCTATAGTCTTTTATCGTTGCCACCCGGGTGATTTTAGCGAAGCCATCCGCTACTTTTGTAAATCTGGCTGTGGCTACAGGAAGCTCGCCTTCATACGCTACTGCATACGTCGTCCCATCCCCATCATTTTCATCAAACTCATCTTGAATGGGGATATGTCTCTCCAACACAAAAACCGTCATACGAACAAAACAGCTGGCTGCTCGCTGCCAAGGTGTATTATTCAGAACAAAAGAAAAAGAATCCATCCGATCGACCGCCTTTCTAATCAACTAAAGGAACACAACTGACTTTGTAAAAGCAAACTTAAAAATTCATCATCAGGCTTATTTGGTAACAGTCAAAACAACATAACTCTAAAACCGTTGCACACACTCAACTGAAGCGTAAAAAGTTTTGGAAGCATTCAAAACAGCATAGCTCTAAAACAGGTATTTTGGAACAAGCTAAGAAAAGTATGTTTTGGAAGCATTCAAAACAGCATAGCTCTAAAACAACAATATGGACAAAAATTTATATTTAGTTGTTTTGGAAGCATTCAAAACAGCATAGCTCTAAAACGCAGTTAAGAACATTGTAGCCGCATTTGATGTTTTGGAAGCATTCAAAACAGCATAGCTCTAAAACAGCAAATTCAAAAGAAAATCGCTTTTAAATGTTTTGGAAGCATTCAAAACAGCATAGCTCTAAAACGTAAAAAGGGGATACATGACGACTTCCTTTGTTTTGGAAGCATTCAAAACAGCATAGCTCTAAAACATTTGTTTGGGTCTTCATCTATTAAAAACTGTTTTGGAAGCATTCAAAACAGCATAGCTCTAAAACTCAGTTGTTACAATTGTTGTTGTAACGCCTGTTTTGGAAGCATTCAAAACAGCATAGCTCTAAAACCGTCGGAATGATGGTAACAGATACAACATTGTTTTGGAAGCATTCAAAACAGCATAGCTCTAAAACTCATTAGTTCTCTTTTGACTTTCTTTGATAGTTTTGGAAGCATTCAAAACAGCATAGCTCTAAAACGTATCAGAAGTGAATGAAACTCTAGCAACTGTTTTGGAAGCATTCAAAACAGCATAGCTCTAAAACTATTCTTCATGTGTCACCCCTTCTTGTTGTGTTTTGGAAGCATTCAAAACAGCATAGCTCTAAAACATATATTGTTTGTCATCTGTTCACTCCTCTGTTTTGGAAGCATTCAAAACAGCATAGCTCTAAAACGTATCAGAAGTGAATGAAACTCTAGCAACTGTTTTGGAAGCATTCAAAACAGCATAGCTCTAAAACACTATAAAGGACAAAGAAGAGTTCAGTCAAGTTTTGGAAGCATTCAAAACAGCATAGCTCTAAAACGTTCCAATTCAACGTATAGCCGTTGTTTTGGTTTTGGAAGCATTCAAAACAGCATAGCTCTAAAACTTCCTCATTAAAATTACCTTTTACATAGTCGTTTTGGAAGCATTCAAAACAGCATAGCTCTAAAACTTGTCGTATCAGTTACTTGAATTTTTTGCAGTTTTGGAAGCATTCAAAACAGCATAGCTCTAAAACGGTTGATTATTCGTTCGTGTTTTTTGTCATGTTTTGGAAGCATTCAAAACAGCATAGCTCTAAAACGTTTAACCTGTGCTACTAACTTCTTGCTACGTTTTGGAAGCATTCAAAACAGCATAGCTCTAAAACGTGGCGGAAGTTCTGGAAGACGTTATACAAGTTTTGGAAGCATTCAAAACAGCATAGCTCTAAAACATGGATAACTATAACGGCGAAGAAATCCTGGTTTTGGAAGCATTCAAAACAGCATAGCTCTAAAACTACTACATATATAAGATAAAGAGAAGGAGAGTTTTGGAAGCATTCAAAACAGCATAGCTCTAAAACTAGCAACGTACAACGTCAATAAGAAGCATAGTTTTGGAAGCATTCAAAACAGCATAGCTCTAAAACTATTGGTTAGCTCAATCCATGAGAAACGGAGTTTTGGAAGCATTCAAAACAGCATAGCTCTAAAACGATGCAATAGCTGCATTAATGAACTCATTCGTTTTGGAAGCATTCAAAACAGCATAGCTCTAAAACCTCGCAGAATTTTTTATTTCTGCCAAATCCCGTAATCGCGCCACTCATCCATAGCAAGATTTTTGCTTTGAACGCTTCTTTATTAGGTATTTCTATTTATTCAGTTATCAATGTACATACATCTATTATACCATTTCTTCCACATGTAAAAAATAGTCTTCATCTAAAATATACTGCGGTCCCACAGTTATTTTTCTAGGCTCTATAAATAGTACATCCATATTACATAGGGAAATATATTCCTTCAACTCCACTAGTTCATCAGTTGTCAAATATGCACAGCTATTTACCAGTACCAACAGATGTTTCTTTGATAAGTACTTGTACACCTGTATGATTTCAATAAGCTTTTCGAAAATTGTATCACTCTGTGTTTCGATTTTAATTCCCAAGGCTTTAAACAATTCCAGTACAGTAATTTCATCTTCTTCTAAATCAAGTTCATGTTCTAACAGCTCATAGCCAATCAATTCACTAATTGTTGCAGTCAATTTATCGATCATGGATTTTACTTCTGGTTTTTCATTTAATTGCTCTTCCAAGTCTGCATGAATCAATTTCAACACAGCAGAAGAATTGACATCGTAGCCTAGTATATCCGTAACAATCATTAGTTCAGAAGCTTTGATAGATTTTTGCTTTTCATCAAATAGCTTCAAATCGCTTTGCTCTTCATACTGATAAAACCATTTAACCAGGCGGGCAAACACCCGCACGTCTTCAATAACCAACGTAGTGGCTGATTCTATTTCTAGTGGTTCATCTAACAATTCAAAATTAAGCTTCATCATAATCTTCTCCTAAAAAAACTACCCTGGCATCCGAGTTCCCAGCACTTTGATCTCGCTCACCATTTAAATAGAGCATACGAGCAAACTGTTTTTCTGTGACCGTTAACAGTGTGATCAGGCCCTTTTTTGGATTGTTCTGCTTCAAGCGCGCAATCATTGCTTGATTCGCTGTACCGTTCAATAACAATTTACTGTACACAGAAAACTGGTGCATAATGAAGCCCTCACTTAGCAGAAACTTACGAAAACGGCGATATGATTTTCTATCATCTGCCGTTTCCGTCGGCATATCGAACATTAACATCATTCTCATATAACGATAACTCATATCCTAAACTTAGGAACTCCTTCCATCTCAGCATTCAATACTTTCACCACTTTTTTCGTGTAGTCACCAACAATATTCGTTAAAAACATTTTTTTCTTGTTGTACATATAATTATTGGTAAATAAGTCAAATAGCGCACGCTTCATCACTGGAAACGGTTTCTTCCGTTGTGCATAAATAATCTGATCTACCAATGGACGAAACGGCTCCATCAAATCACTTGCCAGATTGAAGTCATTAAATTGGTTGGCATGCTTCAAGCCAAACTGAGTCATACAACCAGACCTAACTAACTCTCTCGAAAAAATACTCAGTAAAAGTGTGTACCCATAATTCAATCCAGCATTAATATCATTATCCGCTTCACGAGTGAAGTCATTGCCAAAAAGTCGGTTGAAATAAATTCTTGCCGCATGTCCTTCTCTATTCGTTGGATCAAATAATTCTAATCCATCATGTAAAGCAAGTAACGCTTCTGATTTTTCAGTGTATCCTTGCCCCTTCAACTGCTCACTCTGATTCACTATCTTTTGAGAAATAATCTCAGTCCATACAGCAGCCTTTCTCTCTTCATTCCAAGCAAGCTGTTTTGACAATTGTAAGCTACTATCATGACGACCATAAAAGGGCAATAATTTCCCTATTGGCAGTCGCTTATCGTCACAAAAGAGAACCAGAATATTTTCATCCACCAACCGTTTGATCAACATAGTTGTAAGGGTAATATCTGTCGTCTCCAGTAAAAGAACATCAATTTCTGATAAATGAATCATCTCATGCTGATTTACCGACTTGAAAATCAAATGATTATTCTTATAAGACAGCTTTGAATGAGTATTTACAATCACCGTTCGCCATCCCATCAGTCTGCCAACTTTCTACGCGTTTCATACAAACCTGTAATCGATTGGTCAATGACAACACTATTCAATATTTCAGAAATACTTGTATAGCGTTTTCTCGGAATTGTTTTGCCAAAAAATTTGAAGTCTGCCGGTGCGCCCATTGCATTGAAGGTCATGAGATTTACAAAGGATTCTGCCAACTCTTTAACGTCAACCTGTGCATTCTTTTCATAAAGCGATGTAATCACCTGCATATTTTTCTCCGCTAATGTAAATTTCTCTGCAAACCTTGTTACATGCTCAAGAATTTCTAAAAACTGCTCACGATGCTCCTTCACATAGTCCAAACTAACGCCATCGATCTCATTACAACGTTTTGCATGGTAAAGCAACTCGACCAAATGATTAGGTAGGAACAGCTGATTGCCTTTTTGTGCTTCTTTGGCACTGGCAAGCAATCTACGCCGCCCATTTTCAAGCTCATACAGCGCATACTTTGGCAGTTTTAATTGAACTTCCGGATTCTGATACCCTTTATCCAACAAAAAGGCTATCGGATTTCTTTCAAATCTATTTTTCTCCATAATCGTGATTCCAACAATTCCCTTTGTCAGTTTTCTCTTCGTCCCTTTTTCATAAGAAATGACAATCGAATATGCAATAGTCGGACTATCGAATCCACCATACTTTGTTGTGTCCCACTTGTCTTTTCGTGCAATAAGCTTTTCTGATTTCCCCTTAGGTAAGATCGATTCATTTGAGAAACTGCCTTTTTGCCGCTCTGTCTTTTTCACAATATTCATCTGGCGATAATCCATGACTTTTTTTACCATAGACACAGATTTCTTATCCCACAAAATCACACCATTCTCATCAACGATCGGTTCATCCTGCGCAAAAAATCTCATGATATTGGTGTAAAATTGCTTTTTAGCTGTAGCCTTATTTTCTTTAAAAGCATTGAATTTTTGGTACTCACCATAGACGAATTCTGGTGCCAACTGAGGATACACTTTCAACAAAGTCGTGGCAACGAGACCATTCAGATAAGCATCGTGCGCATGATGGTAGTCATTGATTTCACGCACTTTATAGATGGTAAAATTCTTTCGGAACTGGCTCGTCAAAGCAGACTTCAAGGTAACGATTTGAACCTTTCGAATCACTTTACCAGACTCATCTTTTTCAGTGTTATAACGCTGATCTAAAATTCGCGCAACATTTTTCGTGATTTGTCGTGTCTCTACCAGTTGCCTTTGAATGAACCCAGCTTTATCTTCTTCTGTTAAGCCGCCATTCTCGGCTTTAGTCAACCACTTCAATTTACGGTCACTAATTAATTTGGATCGATGTAGCCTCTCCCAAAAACTCTTCATTTTTCTGACAACATTTATATCGGGGACGTCATTTGACTTGCCACGATTTTTGGAAGAACTAACCAGTACACGATTATCAAGAGAGTTATCGGTTGTAAAACTTTGTGGAATAATGTGGTCTATATCGTAGCTAGAAAGATTATGAATGTTCAGCTCTTCCCCTGTATACATATCCTTGCCATTTTGCAAATAGTACAAATAAAGACGATCATTCTGCAAAGCTTTATTATCAACTGGATTTTCTTTTAGTACATTTCCGCCGAACTCTTTCATTGCCTCTTCTAACGCTCTCAAGCGAGGTCTAGCATTTGCTTTTCCTCTAGCTGTCGTCTGATTTTCTCGGGCCATTTCCACTACAATATTTTTCGGTGCATACCCCATAATTTCAACAAGCTCATCCACAATTTTCAAACTCTGCAAAATCCCTTTTTTTATAGCTGGACTACCAGCTAACTCTTTCACGATATCATGTAGACTGTCTGTATTCGTAATTGCTTGCGCCTTTTCAATTTCTGCTTTAAAAGTCAAATGATTATCATTAATCAACTGCATAAAATTACGGTTACGGTTTTTGGGTGTATCATCATCATTCATTAAATAATCCAAAATTGTTTTTTGTGCCTGCTTATCTCGGATCTGATTAATCAGCTTTGCTGACAAACGCCCCCAACCAGTGTAATGGCGTCGCTCCAATTTCTTCAAGCTGTCTTTATCTAAGACATCCGCAAATTCACTTAATCGTTCTCGAATCATTCCACGATCTTCAAAAACGGTCAAAATTTTGACGATTTCTTCAAACATGGCTTCATTTTCCGGCGCATCAAGAAGCTCACGGCTCACACCTCTCTTAAGAAAATCATGGTATGTGCCATAACTAGCATTGAAAGACTTTTCAATTCCCTTAACAACAGGATTTTCAATCGTATATTCGTTCGTCAAAAATTGTTCGAATAGCTTCCGGCTAACCTTAGGATTTTTCTTAAATAGCTCAGTAACGATTTTTTCTTTTTCCTGAGCACAGAAATTTTGTGTTTGACCTCGTTCATCAATATAACTGATTTTTGTTAATTCATTATAAACAGCAAATTTTTCATAAAGCATGCTGTGTTTAGGCAAAACCTTTTCTGTTGGCAAATATACATCGTTATTCGTCATTCTTTCAATAAAATCGGTTGCTGACTGACTTAAGTCAATTACTTCCTCTAAGTTCCAAGGAGTTATCGCTTCATCAGATTTCCGTGTAGCCCAAGAAAAAGCACTATGTCTTTTCGCCAGAGGTCCAACATAATAAGGTATTTTAAACGTCACTAAGGTTTTGATTTTTGCCTCATTCTCTTTTAAGAAAGGATAATATACTGCCTGTCGATGAATAATTGCTTTTAACTCCTCCAAATGTATCTGATGAGGAATTACACCATTATCGAAGGTTCGCTGCTTCCGCAAAAAGTTTTCCTGATCGATTTTAGCAATAAAATACTCGGAACCTTCCAGCTTTTCAAGATGCTTTCTAATATATTTATAAAAATCTTCTTGCTTCAGCTTTCTGTGTGCCATATAACCAGCATAGCCATCCGCATTTTTATTGTTGAAAATGTCATAATACAACTCTGGAGCATTTTCACGAACAAAATTTTTGAGCAATTTTAAATCCTTTTTATGCTCCTCATAGCGTTCGATCATGCTAGCGGAAAGCTTGGCTCTCGTCGTACTATCTGTAACAGTAAGTATTCCAGATAATTCTACTGCATCGTATACATTTTTCGCTGCTGTAAATACATCTGCGTAATCATCACCAACTTGAGCTAACAAACCTTCCAACTGCTCATCGTACTCTTCTTTAGGGAATTGCAGCTTCATATCCTCACCCAAATCAAAAGGCTTTTTAAAATTGCCCTGATTTCCTGCAATCATTTTTAGGAACTGCATGAATGTCCCCGTCGATTTTTCTTCTGGAAATATCTTTAAAACTGTTTCAGCCTTTTTCGCTCGTGAAACCTTCTCTGTAAAAGCTGTACCAATATCTGTTGTCTCAAGAACAGGGTTGATCATCGACCCATCTGCTTGACGCGAAAATACCTGATTATATTCCTGTAAAAAGTGTTTGAATGTTTCTTCGATAGAAGAATTTTCCGTACTCAGTTTTCCCTCAATCAAAAAATGTCCTCGATATTTAATTATGTGAGCAACCGCCAAATAAACTAAGCGCAAATCTGCTTTTTCATTAGAATCGGCTAATTTCTTACGTAAATGATAGATGGTTGGAAACTCTTGATGATACGCAATCTCTTCTTCAAGAGTCGCAAAAATCGGATGCCGTTCATTTCGTTTCTCATCTGATACTAAGAAACTGTCTGTCAGACGATGAAAGAAATTTGCATCTACTCGGTTCATCTCTTTATGAAATATTTCCTGAAGATAGGTAATGCGATTTCGACGTCTAGCGATGCGTCGGCGGGTCGTCCGTTTTAGTCTTCTATCCTCAGCTGTATTCCCTGCATCAAAAAGCCGAACGCCCCAAAAATTTTTCTTGCTCTCTTTTTTATTAGTATTCCCATTGATTTTCATTCTTCGGCGAACCAAATTATAATCCTCTGTCAGTACAGCATAACCTACAGAATTTGTCCCTATGTCTAGCCCAATCGTATAATTCTTCATTTTCTCCTCCTTCTATTTGTTAGCGTTTTCTTTTATTTACAAAGCTCGTCAATAATTACAGACAAGTGGCTCCTACTTAATTTTGAAATTAACAATTGTAATTTTTTTATAATTTGATACAATTACATTGTTGGTAGCATTCAAAACAACATAGCAAGTTAAAATAAGGCTTTGTCCGTCATCAACTTTTTAAGTAGCGCTGTCTCGGCGCTTTTTTTGTTGTCCAGCTTTAACTATTCCCTATAATAAGCCATTTATTATTGTATCATAGCCTCGAACTGATGCGAACTCTTTTTTTGCCATCATGTTAACAGTATCACGCTTTTACATTCTCCTCCATGCCTCCTACTTTAGGAGACATCATCCAAAATATTAAATCAACTTTTGGCAATTCATTAGTAAAACAAAAAATCCTACAATCCTTGGATTACTATGTCCAACAATTGTAAGATGCAAAGGTATTTATAAAGATTTTTCTGTACAAGGCATATCAATAACAGTCCAATCTATCTCTCGATAATCTGACATAAATCGCTCTAAATGCAGTGCCAGTGTAGCATCCAACATTCTCATCCCTTGCTCAGTAATATACACATCAATGACCTGCTCATCTAGACTACGGCTATTGATAAGTCCTGTTGCATACAGTTTTCTTAGATACTTCATCATTTTTTCTGGAACTATACGCAGGTCTTTTTTCTTTTTATTAAAAATTTTTTCTTGATAGAAGACAATACCAAAATCTTCGTTGTTAAAAACATTGTAAATGTTATCAATCAAAAATGTAACATGATATTTATGAGCAAATTTGACTACATACAACAGATAGAAGTCATTGTATTCAAATTTATACCATTGCGCTTTTCCCATAAATTTTATTAACTCCTTTTCAAAAGAAGTATAGTCATATCGATTGAAAACAAATGTTGGATTACTGTAGTACCTGCTAAAAGCTCGATGATCACTAATTCGAAAGGTTATATATTCAAAATTAGCACGAACAAGTGTGACATAAGCTGATTTTTTATTTTTAGAAAAACTAAAAGAAAGTAATTTTTCCTCATTGTTTAGACTTTCCAAAATAATCTTCTTAAGTATCAATTCATCATTTATTTTCACAATATGCCTCACTTTTCATAAAAATAGGAATAACATTCAAAACAGCATAGCTCTAAAACGACCCGTTAATATAAAAGGGAGATGTTCGGTTTTGGAAGCATTCAAAATAGCATAGCTCTAAAACTACCTTATCTCTAGTATACTGTCTGGTTTGTTTTGGAAGCATTCAAAACAGCATAGCTCTAAAACACATGGTCTGTAAAGCACCTGTAACACTAAGTTTTGGAAGCATTCAAAACAGCATAGCTCTAAAACAATGGCTATGTCTTCATGGGTTGGTACTGAGTTTTGGAAGCATTCAAAACAGCATAGCTCTAAAACGCCACTCTTCGCCATATTCCACCGAATCAGGTTTTGGAAGCATTCAAAACAGCATAGCTCTAAAACACATCTGATCACCTCTATGCAATTTGCATTGTTTTGGAAGCATTCAAAACAGCATAGCTCTAAAACCGGACGGGTCGATGTGAAAGCAGCAGAACCGTTTTGGAAGCATTCAAAACAGCATAGCTCTAAAACATCGCAGAATTTTTTATTTCTGCCAAATCCCGTAATCGCGCCACTCGTCCATAGCAAGACTTCAGCTCTAAATACTTCTAAATTATGTCATTTTCAATGATCTCTTATTTATTGTACCATGTTCTTTTTAATAAAGAAATGCCTTCATTTCGGGAATCTTCGAGGATTACTCAGCAATTATTCAGTAGTTTCACTAATATACAAAACACGAAAAACCCTCATAAAATTATTCGAGTTTAGCCAAGTGGATTTGAACAATTGAAAATCGTTAAATTTTTTTAATGACAAAAAGTATCATGAGAAACCACGCTATCAGTGATTTTCTATGATGCTTTTTCTTTCTTATTCTCAGATATTTGATCAGGTACCTAAATATTTTTAGTAAGGTACTTGACTTTTTATCAAGGTACCTGTATATTGTCGTGAGTAAGGTACCTTATCAATAACAAAAATATACTGTAGTAATCAATTACTGCAAAAATGATGGAGGAAAAGAAATGGGAAAAATACTTAAAAAAATGTCCATCAGTAAAGCGATCATCGCCATCGTTTTTCTGTTGATCCAGGCGGGCTGTGATTTATACATTCCTACACTGACGGCTAACATGATCAATCAAGGTGTGGTTACTTCGGATATGAGTGCTATTATACGAATAGGCGGAATCATGTTGAGCTTCTCACTTGCCAGCTTCGTCGCTGCATTGCTGAATACGTATATTTCTGCCAAAGTTTCCTATCGTCTTGGTAATGATTTAAGGGAAGCCATTTATAAAAAAATCACAGCATTTTCCAATGTGGAGTTCGATCATTTCAGCGCTTCTTCGCTGATTACCAGAAATACAAATGATGTCACACAAGTTCAGTCACTTGTTGAAATGGGCCTAAAATTTTTGATATTAACACCGATTTATCTACTCGGCGGGATCTACCTATCTTTTCGGTTGAGCCCAACGTTGACTAGCGCTTATCTACTTGTTGTTCCAATACTTTTGGGGATTGCGTTCTTGATTTTTCACTTTACCAATCCGCTATTCGAGAAACTGCAAAAAAGTATCGATAGCCTAAATAGAATTTTCAAAGAGGGGCTTACAGGAATCAAGGTCATCCATGCGTTTAACAAAGAAGAAGCAGAATATCAGCGCTACGAAGAGGAAAACAATACGTACACAAAAGTCTCTATTTTCTCAAACAGTCTGCTGAATTTTCTAATGCCCTTCATGTCCTTGGCAATGAGTCTTGTGACGATTGCAATCACTTGGTTTGGTGCTGGCTTTATCAATGCCGGAACGATGGAGATCGGAACATTGATCGGTGTGATCGCCTACACCTCTCAAATTCTGATGGGTGTTGCCCTTTTGACGAATATCGTTTCTTCCATTCCCAGAGGACAGGTTTCTGCCAAACGAATCAATGAAGTTCTTGACTTACCTCTGGCAATAACAGAAGGAACAGCAGAGATACCTAGCAAACAGCATAAACCGCTGTTGTCTTTCGAGCATGTGTCCTTTAGATATGAAGGTGCTGAAAAGGATGTATTCAAGGATATTTCCTTTGAGTTGAATCAAGGGGAATCTCTGGCAATCATTGGTAGTACCGGAGCTGGGAAAACGACGCTGATCAATCTATTGTCACGCTTTTACGAAGTTACAGGAGGCAGTATCCAACTATTCGGTGAAGAGCTGAAGCACTTGAAAGATGAGTCTCTCCGCCAATCAATCAGCTTGGTTCCTCAGAAAAACACCTTGTTCTTTGGGACCATTCGTGAAAATCTGCTGATAGCAAACCCTACAGCTACAGACGAACAAATCTGGCGTGCGTTGGTATTAGCAAAAGCAGATGATTTTGTACGTGCTGCGAAAGGGTTAGAGACACCTGTCGAGAAAAATGGAGATAACTTTTCCGGTGGGCAAAAGCAGCGACTATGTCTAGCACGCGCCTTTTTAAAGGACGCAGCGATTTATGTTTTCGATGATTCATTTTCTGCGTTAGATTTCAAGACAGATGCCTTGATTCAGAAAAACTTAGCAGAAAGCTTCGAAAAAGCGGCAAAAATCATTGTGGCACAACGGATCGCCACGGTTAAAAATGCCAATCAGATTTTAGTATTGAACGAAGGTGAAATAGTAGGCTACGGCACGCATGAAGAATTAGCTACAGCAAATACTATTTATCAAGAAATCATGCAATCTCAAACAGAAGAGAAGGGAGCTGCTGCTTAATGGCAAAAGCAATGAATCAAAGAGGAATGGGTAAAGGTGGTATGCACCCTGGAGGTCTTACAGAGAAACCAAAGAAACCCTGGCGGACGATCACTCGCTTGATGCGTTATGTCAAAGAGAGCACTTGGCTCTTGATTGCTTCACTGATTCTTTCGATAGGCGGTACGATCATGCAGGTGCTGAGTCCTCAGCTTTTGGGACAAGCGACCACATTGATCTTTCAAAATGCCAGCGCAGGAGATCAAATTCAATTTACTCGTTTAGCTCAAATCCTGTTATTCGTAGGTCTGCTGTACTTGGGAAAATTCATCACGGATGCCCTTCAATCAACAGCAATGACCGTCGCTTCTCAAAAGACGACCCAGCGATTGCGAAATGACTTGAAAAAGAAAATCAATCAATTATCCAGCACCTATTTTGATAAGCATTCTAATGGGAATTTGATGTCGATCGCAATCAATGATGTCGATAATATCGCGACAATGTTACAACAAAGCTTGATTCAGCTGATTTCAAGTGTCATCTTGCTGATTGGAACGATTTGGATGATGGTAACGATCAGCTGGCAGCTGACAGCATTGGCCTGCCTGATTTTGCCGGCAAGTTTCCTTGTGACGAAGCTATTGACGCCCAGAACGCAGCAAAATTTTCGAGCCTATTTAAAAACACAAGGCTCTTTGAATGGACAAATCGAAGAAGCCTTCAATGGACATGAAATAATCAAGAGCTTCAACAATCAAAAAGAATCCATCACTACGTTTCAAAAGCTAAATGAAGAGATGTATGAAACAGGCTGGAAATCGAAATTCTTCGGCGGTTCTATGATGCCGGCAATGATTTTCTTAAAAAATGTTCTGTATGTGGTCATTGCTTCTGTAGGTGCTGGACAAGTAGCCGCCGGTCGTCTCTTGATTGGGAATTTACAGGCATTTCTACAGTATTCTTCTCAATTTTCTCAACCGATCAGCCAGTTCTCTATGATCTGGAATGGTATTCTTTCCACTATCGCCTCAGCTGAGCGTGTCTTTGAGGTAATGGATGCCGAAGAACGCACGATTTACGACCAACAGGAATTTCCTGACCATGTGTCAGATCATGCAAAAGTACGTTTTGATCATGTTCAGTTCGGCTATACACCAGAAAAATTAGTGATGAAGGACTTTTCTTTAGCTGTTGATAAGGGAGACATGACGGCTATCGTCGGACATACAGGTGCTGGTAAAACAACACTCGTTCATCTACTACAGCGCTTCTATGAAATATCCGGAGGAAGTATCCAAATCGACGGCAGAGACATTCGCAATCTTAGTCACGAAGAACTTCATAAAAAAATTGGGATGGTCCTTCAAGAAACTTGGTTATTTTCCGGAACGATCTATGATAATATCCGCTACGGCAATCCGGAAGCGACAGATGAGCAAATCCTCACTGCAGCCAAAGCCGCCTTTGTGGACGATTTTGTCCGTAAATTACCAGATGGCTACCAAACTATTTTGAATGAAGAAATCAGTAATATTTCTCAAGGTCAAAAGCAGCTGATCACTATCGCTCGAGCGTTTCTCTCTGATCCGGAAATCTTGATTTTAGATGAAGCGACATCCAATGTCGACACACGTACCGAGCTCTTGATCCAGCGTGCCATGCGCAAACTACTGCAAGGCAGAACAAGCTTTGTCATCGCCCACCGACTGTCCACGATTTATGATGCAGATAAAATCATTGTAATGGCTGATGGTGATGTGGTAGAAACAGGGACTCACCAAGAATTATTGGCACTTGCTGGTGTTTATGAAGATATCTATAACAGCCAATACCAAGGAGCCGCGTAAATCACTAACAATTTCTATTAAATTAAATAGTAAGGTACTTGACTTATTAGTCAGGTGCCTGTATAATAAAATTCGTAAGGTACCTGAAAGGTATCTGAACATATAAACTAGGAGGAATCAACTATGACAGATTATGAATATAGCTTTTTAGAAAAATACCTATACTTAGAAGGGTTACTGCATCGTTATTTTGCTTGGAAAAGAAGAGAACAAGGCCCACATGCCAACCCACATAAAGGGCAAGGTCGTATCCTAAGTATTTTGAAGCTGCAACCGGAAATCACCCAAAAGGAAATGACTTATCTATTGGATATGCGTCCACAATCACTGGGTGAATTACTGAATAAGCTGGAAAAATCTGGCTTTATCACTCGGGAGGCTTCGGAAGAAGACCGACGCGTCATGGTCGTCAAACTGACAGACGAAGGAGCAAAAGAGGTTGAAAAAATGAGTGAGACAGAAGAAGAAACAATATTTGATATATTGACTGACGAAGAGCAGGAACAATTCAGCACGATCATTGACAAATTGACCAAAGCAGTCGAAGCAGAAATGCCTGAAGATATTGGTCGCTCCGGACGTCCGGATGGTCGCGGATTTGGTTTTGGCGGACCTCGTGGTGGTGCTCCTGAAGGATTTGGACTTAATGGGATGGCCGATTTTGAACGTAGGGGTGGCAAAGGTTTCCCTGGTTTCGGACCTGATCAAAGACCGTTCCATCCGCATCAAGGACACCATCATCCATTTGAAGATTTTTCAGATACTTCTGCTGAAAACGAAAAATAAGCACGTACATCTATTTTTTAAAGAAAGGAATGAAGACGATGTTGAGCATTATCATTTGGGCACTGTTTGGCGAACGCATTAATAACTACATCGACTCTTTATA
This sequence comes from Enterococcus sp. 9E7_DIV0242, assembly GCF_002140975.2. Lineage (NCBI taxonomy): Bacteria > Bacillati > Bacillota > Bacilli > Lactobacillales > Enterococcaceae > Enterococcus > Candidatus Enterococcus clewellii. The sequence goes on along the minus strand of NZ_CP147247.1, from coordinate 3,297,666 downwards.
GTCTGTAACGAAGAGCGTTCAAAAAACAGCTGCGAAAGCAACTATTACACAAAACGAGGCTGGGCCAAAAGCGGTCTGCTTCAAGAAATAAGCCGGAGTATACGAAAATGGCCACTCACATTTTCAGTATACTTCGGCTTATTTCCGAAGAAGCAGCTTTTGGACCGCCATTTATTCTTATTTTAGGTATAGAGAGATTGGCAAATTTCTTTTTGTCCCATTCCCTATTTTCCTGTTTCCAGAAATTGTCTCACTTGATAAACGGCACCGATCATCCCCGCATCATTTTTCAATTTAGCCGGTTGGATTTTGCCAATGGTTTTATCTTTTAAGAAACGGATACTCTCATGACGTTCTTCCAGCACATCGATTTTTTTCGTCAGTTGCTGGATAAACTCTTCATTTGCACTGATCCCACCACCGATAAGGATGACTTCCGGATCGAAAGAACCAATCAAATTGAGCATCCCCACAGCCAAATCCTGATAAAAGCGATCCAAGACCTTCTGTGCGATCCGCTCGCCATTCTTTGCTCGTTCCATGATGACTTTTGCATCTTTTACCGCTACCGCGTCTGACTGTTCTTTACGTAATGCTCGATTATACTGAGGGTATAACCCACCTACAACCGCCCCTCGCCAGTTCAGAGAGACAGCTTCGATATTCCCAGAGGATGGTAAATCATCGATCATCATATAGCCAAATTCCCCTGCCATACCATGGGCGCCTCGGTAGACTTGACCATTGATGACGATTCCGCCTCCAACACCCGTTCCAAGAACAATACATAGATAGTTGTCCAGTTTTTGCGCGTTACCGATCCATTTTTCTGCGATCGCTGCAGCATTGGCATCATTTTCAACCGCCGTAGGTAGGCAAGTTCGCTCCTCCATCTCCTCTTTCAAATTGGTTTCGTATAAGGACTGAATGGCTCCGGCGGTTGTCATAAATCCATTTTTCTGAATAACACCAGGTGCACTGATCCCAATGCCCTCAATAGCATATCTCTTTTTATAGTCGTCAACAACTTTCACTAAGTCATCGAGTATGTTTTCTTTTTTCGTTTTTGTCTCGATCATCGCTTTTTCAATAATTTGTCCATGTTCATCTAAAACACCATATTTAACATTGGTTCCACCAATATCAAAACCTACATACATACCATCAGCCACTTTCACTTTTATTCGATTGTATCATACGTTTTGAAAACTTTCGAAAAAATTAGGGAGCTTCCATAGATTACTGCACCGCCTCCAAGAAACAGCCAGAGAATAAATAACTGAGGCAGATAGAAAGGAAAGACGAGCCCTCCTCCAACACATACCAGGAAAATGATGATACTGTACGGAATGTGTCGAATCGATAACAGCAGTGCATTAAGCACTGTTAGCGATAGACGATTCTCAAACCGAGCAAGTAGCGGAAAGATATACAACAGGACCAGTGAGCTGATCGTCAGAAGCAGCATCCCCGCATAAAAACTGATTTGGCTGCTGAAAAGCAAGGCTCGAATGACTGGATAACCCATCCATGAAAGAAGGATCAATCCCATTAGACTTCCCCAAACCATCGTACTTTTCTTCCACTCTTCTTTCAATTTACAAATAAAGGTCTTGAGAATGCTTCCTTCATTGTGTTGCTGCATCCTAAATGCTGTCCCATAGGCAGCGGTAACTCCTGCTCCGATCGTGATGATCGGCAAGCAGCTAATTACCAGCAATAGGTTCAGCAGTAGTATCTGATACAGACGCGTCATCAAGCGATACACGACACCATCTGTATGAAAGATTTGAGGCATTCTGATCCATCCTTTCTATCTAAATCGTTAATTGGATATCTTGAAGCACTTATTCTCTTTTACAGTTAATCCATTCCTAATTTGTCTTTGTTTTCTTGTATTTTTTCATCTCTTACCTTGTTGATATCCTCAACATTGTTTTGTTTCTGGAAGTCTTTGTACTCTTTAAGCAACGTATCCACTTCTGCTTCCGTTTTCGCACGAAGCATGCCAACCAACGTGGTGCTCCAATTTGTTTGGATGGCACTTAATGCACGAGCTTCTTGCGTGCCTGCATCCGGACCGATATTTTCAGTCGCAAATTGTGGCTGCAGCTTGCCATCGCCCCATTCCTGCAATTGTCTAACAGCTTCTACGTAAGAATCATCACTCAACGCTTTGAAGCGGTCATGACCAAACTGAATAAACTCACCGACGCGGTATTCTTTTTGCCATTTTTCCGGATCATTTTTTTGAATCTCACGTGCTTCTTCTGTATAGGCAACTTTTCCATCAGCTAGTGTTTCATACGTCTCTCCTTCGACCCCGTAGTTCGTCAACATTTGCCCATGATCACTCAACAGATACGTAAAGACCTGTATTGCCTTTGCCGGATCTTTTGCCTGTTTGGTAATGTAGTTGACCATCCACCCTGAGATACCTGCTTGTGACAAGGTTGCTTCATTTCCTTTTGTACTCTGAATACCATCTACTGCAATATATTGTGCATCTGGTTCTTTTGCGGCAAACTCCTGTAGCATGATCCCCTGATTCACAAAGCTGCCGATCATTATCGTTGCATATTTACCTGTTTTTAATTTTTCTTTAAAGCGGTCACCGTCGTCTGTAAAGCTATCATCGCTGACATTGCCATCTTCATGTGCCTGTCTAAAAGCTTTGATCCATGCGATATAATCTTCATCCAGATTTCGATCATAATAGTTGCCGTCTTTGTCTGTGTACGGCACACCTAACATATCCTGAACGACCTGATCCATCGAGCCATTAGAAGAACCATCCTTCGCGAAATCATTAAAACCAAATGGAATAAGCTCCGGATATTTCTCCTTGATACTGTTCATAGCTTTGACAAAGTTCTCTGGTGTCGTCATATCCGGTTTGCCGATTCCTTCGTATACATCTTTACGGATAATGAAAGCATCCCGTGCAAAGACTTCGCCACTTTCAAAGTCTTCTTTGGTATTGGAATAATCCGGATAGCCATACGTCTTTCCGTCATTCAGTTTATACCAGTTCAATGTATCTTCCCGAGCAACCTCATAGAAATAAGGGTCGTAAGTATCTGCTAAGTCCTGCAATGGCAAGGCCCAGCTTTCCGCTTTACGAGCAACCGATGAATTTGAGTCAAACACAGTGATGATATCCGGCATATCGCCCCCTGCAAAATACGTATTCAGCTTTGTATCATCACCGGTAATAAATTCGATATCAATAGCCAAATCCTCTTTTATTTTTTTCGTCACTACATCTTTTCCAAACTCTGTATTCCACCAATCTGCATTGACATACCAGACAAGCTTATTGTCTTTCTGTGTATCCAACTCCCAAGCCGGTTTCGTTTTATCAAGTTCATATCGATCTTCGATCGACGGTAAATCTGTTGTTTTTCCTTCTGATTTTCCTGCGTTATTTTCTGATCCCCCACAAGCAGCCAACGAAAGCAACGCTGCCCCTGCTACTACCGAAATACCTAGCTTTTTCTCAAAAGATTTCTTCAACATGTTGTACACTCCTTCTCTTTTCTGCTAACCATTTATTTTTATTTTCGGCAACAAGTATGGCTACCGATTTTCAATGATTCCCTCTCTGATGAACAGCTGCTATTTGTGCGCTCAAGCTACTCCTTGACTGCGCCTAGCATCATGCCTGAAATGAAATGCCGCTGCAGCAACGGATAGATCATTATGATCGGAACTGTGGTGATCACGATCGTCGCCAATTGAACACCTTTGGAAGTTGTATTGATCGTCAATGCGGCGTTCAACCCTTGACTTGATGCGGCTTGTGACTGTGTGATGATCTCATAGAGCTTCATCTGTAATGGATGCAATGCTTTATCTGTTACATACAGCTTCGCTGTCATGAAATCATTCCATTGCCAGACCCCATGAAACAACGCAATGGTTGCGAGCGCCGGTTTGGACAATGGTGCGTAGATACTCGTAAAGACCTTCCAATCGCTGGCACCATCGATCTTTGCGGATTTCTCTAAGGAAACAGGCACATCCCTAAAGAAGTTCATCAAAATGATGACATCATAATAGCTCAACAATGCTGGGATGATGTAAACCCAAAAGGTATTCAATAAACCTAGAGATTTGATTAGTAAATACGTCGGAATCATACCACCTGTGAAAAACATTGTGATGATCCCCATGGTGGAATACAAAGCTCTTCCTTTTAAATCCCGTTTACTTAGGGCATAGGCCATGATGGCGCAAAATAGTGTATGTGCCGCTACCCCAATCACTGTTTTCCCTATTGACACAAGCAATGAACGCCAGATACTCGGGTCTTTCAACACCCGGTTGTAGTTTTCAAAAGAGATTTCCGACGGCCAGAAAATGAAATTCCCTTCAGCTAAAGCAGTACTTGAAGCAAAAGATGAAGCGATAATGTTCCATATTGGAACAACGATAACGACCGTAAAAATCAGCAGTAAAATGACATTGATTAGACTAAATATTTTGCTGTCTTTGTCCTGTACGACATTGCTTCTTTTTTTAGAAAAAGACATGGTTTTTTTCTTTCCCAGTTCCATACGTTCCCTCCTATAAGACCGATTGATTATCGTTCAATTTCTTTGTCGCAATGTTTGTGATCGCCAATAGAATTACCGAGATAACAGCTACACCTAAGCCTACAGCTGTTGCGTAAGAAAAATCTCCCTGCATCAACCCGATACGATAAACATAGGAATTGATGACTTCCGCTTTTGGTTGATTCTGTGAGTTCATCAACACTAAGGTCTGATCAAGATTCGAATTGAATAAACCGCTTACAGTCAAAATCAGATTCAAAGAGATGATGTTTCGCATCATTGGAATCGTGATACTCCAGGTTTGTCTCAAGCGACTGGCACCATCCATTTTTGCTGCTTCATAATAGGTTGGATCGATTTTCGACATCGTCGCCAGATAAAGGATCGTTCCCCACCCAGCCTCTTTCCACACATCAGATAGTGCAGCGATCCACCAGTATTTCCCGACATCCAGCATATGATTCTGATCGGCTGCTATTCCTATCATGTTCAATAACTGATTGATCATCCCAGTTGAAGAGAACCAGGTAATCAGCATTCCTCCTAAAATAATCCATGAAAGAAAGTGCGGCAAGTAAGAAATTGTTTGAACCACACGTTTGAATACACTGTCTCTTAACTCAAAAATCATGATAGAAATGATGATCGGCAATACAAACCCGAACGCCAGCTTCAAAAAACTGATCCCTAATGTATTGACGACTGATTGCCAGAAATAACGATCCTTCATAATGATCTCAAAGTTATCCCAGCCAACCCACTGAGCTCCACCAATCGTATCGATTACTGTGTAATTCTTAAAAGCGATCGTCAAGCCATAGATTGGAATAAAACTAAAAATGATCATATAAACAATTCCCGGTATCGCCATCATCTGCAGTTGCCATTGTTTGGCAAAGGCTCTCCAAAAGCTCACGAATCGTTCCGATAAAGAACTCTTTTTCACCACTTTTGCTTCCACTAAAAATCCCCCTTCTCAAAATAAAAACGTTTTTATTTTATAACAAATGATTTGTCGGTAAACTAGACCACGCCTGAAACCTCTAGTAATAACCATTTTCAGACGCGTCCTACTCGTTTCGTTGATTTACGGATAAGTAACTCGCCTTTTAGTTTGAACGATTGCCCGACAGTTCTTTTATTGATCAAAGCCAATAAATGCTCCACCGCCAATGTCCCCTGTTTAGCAATCGGATTATGAACCGTTGTCAGTCCCGGTGTGAAATACTCCAGCAAGTCGATGTCATCGAACCCCATCACACTGAAATCATCCGGTACGGCATATCCTGAATCACTCAGGGCTTTGACAGTCCCAATCGCACTTAGATCATTTCCTGCCAGAATAGCCGTTGGCAGCTCCCCGTGGTAGTTCCGGACAAAGGAACGAACACTTGAATACGCCGCATTCTCTTCAAAAAAACCTTGAAGGATCAGCGTATCATCCACTACAATATCTGACTCAGCCAAACCAGCTTTATAACCAGCCAAACGTTCATCACTGTCGTAGCTATTATCAAAGCCGGCGATAAAACCGATTCGCCGATGCCCCAGCTCGACCAAATATTTTGTAGCTTCTTTTGCCTTATCAAAAGAATCGAATACCACACTGCCGATTGTCTCATCCGAAATATCACGATCAATAAATACGGCTTTGATCTTTTCTCGTTTGATTGCTAACAAATCTTCCTCGGTGATCAGGTCTTCAAAACCAATGATTCCATCGACTACACTTCCCATTATCGAATTCAGTACGACTTTTTTATCCGTTGAGATGAACACATTCACCCCATAGCCGTTTCTTTCCGCCTCGCGGGCAATCGCTTCAACGACTGTACTAAAATACGGTCCTGTAATACTGTTTGTATAGAAGCCCAACATTTTTGTCTGTCGAGCTTTCAATTGTTTTCCCATTAAATTCGGTACATAATGTAGTCGATCGGCAATCTCCAAAATCCGTTCCTTAGTCTCAGGCTTTACAACATCTACATCGTTCAGCGCTTTGGAGACTGTGGCGATGGAAACGCCTGCTTCTTTGGCTACATCCCTTATTGTCAGTCTATTCATAACTATCTCCTATAATGTATAAATCCTATAAAAGAATTTGCTTTATAATTCCATTCCTTTGTTGCACCTAGAGCAAAGGTCGCTTCTTGCGCATTGTATCTTTCACAGGATTTATATAGATATATTTTTCCACCGCACACGCTCCGTCACATGGGATTACTCAGAAAATTACTCCTCATCAGAAACGTAATCGAATTGTCCGTCTATCGTTTGTTGACTATCAAGACCAATGTGAAACCTGAACTGTCCGTAATCCGGATAGCAAGCCAGCTCTTTATGAACATATGCCAGATCATCTACACTCAACGTAAACGTACATTTCTCTGTCGTTTCTGCCTCTATCGTAACTTTTTCCCACTGCTTCAATTCTTTTATCGGACGAACAACCTTTGTCACCACATCTTCTACGTATAACTGAACCGTCGCAACGCCTGCTCTCTTCGACGTATTTCTAATGACCACCTGAATCGTCAACGGTTGATTCTCTGTAAGAATTTTTGCCGATTGCTCGAACCCGTCAATTGAAAAGTCACTGTAGCTTAAGCCATAGCCAAATGGATAGAGCGGGTCATTTCCTATATCCATATACTTAGACACATATTTTTCGTTTTGATTTTTTTCTGTTAATGGTCTGCCTGTGGAATATGCCTGATACGAAAGCGGCAATTGGCCCACTGCTCTCGGAAAGCTCATTGGTAGTTTGCCTTCTGGATTGTGCTCTCCCATCAAGGTTTCAGCAATCGCTGTTCCTCCCTCACTCCCTGGGAACCATACTTCCAATATCCCTTTGGTATAAGGCTCGATTGCGGTTAAGTCTAACGGACGCCCATTAAACAGTACAACCACGACATTTTCATTGACCGCTGAAATTTCTTTGACTAGTTCTATTTGTGCCTCCGATAATTGAATCTCTGCTTTACTGGCTGCTTCCCCTGTCTCCTCCGAAGCTTCACCTAGAGCTAAAAGGATGACATCGTTCTTATGGGCGAGATCTTTCATTTTTTGATAAGCTTCCGCAATATCCACTGTCCTGCCGTCATTATCCCAAACAGTCAGATGAGGAAGTCCGCTGGATAACCCTTCAGCTAGACTCACAGCATGTTCCGTTTTTCCAATCCACGACCAGGCACCTAAGATATCCTTTGATGCCGCTTTAGGACCTAGTAGAGCGATCTGCTGTGTTTTCTGTAATGGCAAGATATCGTCCTCATTTTTCAACAAGACAAAGCTTTTCAATGCCGCGTCTTTCGTTGCGTTACGAAGCATTTGCTCTATTGAATCCGGAGTTTTTGGTATCCCTCTGAATGGATTTTCAAACAGCCCCAGTTCATTTTTCAATGTCAGGACACGTAAGACTGCTCCATCTAGCTCCTGTCTGTCCAGCTCGGAAAACTCGCTTAGATGATTGATGTAGCAATCACTCATCATATCGATATCCGTTCCTGCTTGAAAGGCTTCTGATGCCGCCTGATATTTATCTGCAGCTACACGGTGTGCCAACAGTTCCTCTAAGGCATTCCAATCAGAGATGACAACTCCCTCAAAGCCCATTTCTTGTCGCAAAGTTTCTTTGATCAATGATTGATTGACGGACATTAGTTGCCCATTTATTGGGTTAAATGAGGTCATCACGAGCTTAACCCCTTCATCGATTGCTGCCTGAAATGCTGGTAAATAATTTTGATAAAGCTCGATTGCTGACAAATCCACGTGGTTATAATCTCGACCACTTTGAACTGCACCATAGCCAACGAAATGTTTGACACAAGCTGCCAGTCGCTCTGTCTCTTTCTCTAAATCGGTTCCTTGATACCCTCTGACATATCCCCTCGTCAGCTCCGCAGATAATGTCGGATCTTCCCCGTTGCTCTCAAGTACTCTGCCCCAACGCGCATCCATCACATGATCGGCCATTGGTGAAAAAGTGACATGAACTCCGGCTCGTGTTGCTTCTAAGGCGGACAACCGGGCAACTTCTTCTGTAAGCTCGGAAGAAAAGCTGCTAGCCAATGCTAAGGGAATCGGGAAAATCGTTTCGTACCCATGGATCACATCTGCCATAAACAGTAACGGGATATTTAAACGGCTATTCTCTAGATACATTTTCTGAATCGTATAAACCTGTTCGGCTGTATGCGTACCTAAAACCGAACCAATTTGAAACAATTTATCTTGCGGCAGCTGCCATTCAGCCGCCGGGCCGGTGATTTCCCCGCTTTGATCAAAAAAATCAGGCGTCACTTGGACCAGCTGACCGATTTTTTCTGCTAGTGTCATGTCCTCTACGAGCTTTTTCAGTTCCTGTTCTTTCATATCATCCGCTCCTATATCTTCTCGCCATTACTGCTGATCACCTGTTGGTACCAGTTAAAGGATTCTTTTTTCACTCGTTTCAGGCTGCCATTTCCCTGATTGTCTTTATCTACATAAATCATGCCGTAGCGCTTCTCCATCTCCCCAGATCCAAAGCTGACAATATCGATGATGCCCCATGGTGTGTAGCCCAACAGCTCAATGCCATCCTCTAAAACCGCCTTTTTCATTTCTTGAATATGCTTCTGCAAATAGTCGATACGGTACGAATCGTCGATTTTTCCATCAGCGGTTAGTTGATCATAGGCGCCAAAACCATTTTCAACAATGAACAGCGGTAAATTGTACCGTTCATAGATTAAATTCAAGGTATAACGCAAGCCAACCGGATCGATCTGCCAGCCCCAATCACTCGCTGAAACATAAGGATTATTAAGCATTTTTGCTTCCTGAAAGTCACTGACTGGATAGCCGTTAAGCTCCTCTAAAGTAGTAACCGTACCAGACATATAATAGCTAAAACCGATGTAGTCAACAGTCCCTTCTTTCAGTGCTTGCAGCTCTTCTTCGGTGTAATCGATGTGATACCCCATTTTTTCCCAATATTTCAAGACATAACCGGGCAAGGTCCCTCTGGCATGAACATCACTGTAAAAGAAGCGTCGCTGCATTACTTTCAATGAGGCCATCATGTCTTCCGGTCTTGAAGTATAAGGATAGACAGGTACATAGGCCATCATGCAACCGATCTGAAATTTTGGATTGATTGTGCGCCCCAGCTTGACGACCTTCGCACTGGCAATCAATTCGTTCAACCCAGCCTGAAAGGTGATCTCTTCTTTGTTTTCCCCTTCTTCAAAGGTCAATGCTGAGTTTGTCCAAGTATGCAGCTCATGCTGTCCATCAGCCTGATTATTGATTTCATTAAAAGTCATCCAGTAAGTCACTTTGTCCTTATATCGCTCCATTACGGTCTCGGCATAATGAACAAAAAAGTCAATCAGTTTTTTATTTCTGAAGCCCCCATATTCTGTTGCCAGATGATAAGGAATCTCAAAATGAGACAATGTAATGATTGGTTCGATCCCGTTAGCTAACAGCTCATCGAAGAGTGCATCATAATAAGCCAATCCAGCTTCATTTGGAACTTCCTCATCTCCATTTGGGAAAATCCTTGACCACGCGATCGATGTACGAAACACCTTGATCCCCAGCTCTTTTAGCAGCTGAATATCTTCTTTATAGCGATGATAAAAATCGATTGCCTCGTGATTAGGGTAATAGCGACCTGGTAAAATTCCTTTAGTAATTTCACGGGAAATCCCATTACCTCCTGCTGTGACGACATCCGCAATACTTATCCCCTTGCCATCTGCTAAAAATGCGCCTTCGATTTGATGTGCGGCAACTGCGCCGCCCCATAAAAAATCTTTTGGAAAATTTTTCTGCTGCATGCTCTTCACTCCATCTACTTGATGAGCAGAGTATATAATAAAAACGTTTTCAGAAACAACCACTTCCGGCTCTTTTGATTTCTGTACCACGAATTAGAAAAAAGAATCACGATGGCACAGGCTGTGCCATCGTGATTCTAGTCCATTTATTCATTGCATAAATCTATCAGTTTTTCGAGCAAATACACACAAGGGATTTGACTCGTTAAATCTTGATGCTGCTCCAAACGCTCCACATCTACCCGATACGAAAGAACATAGTCCGTCATCTTGGCTAATGGGCTGTTCTCATCACTTGTGATTGCAACTGTCGTGTAGTCTAGCGCATTGCGGTAGCCATTATTGATTTCTATGATCTCTGTTGTTTTTCCTGTTACAGACAAGGTAATCAGCATATTATCCGTCGTGTTTCTCAGTTTAGAGAATAACGGATAGGTATGATCCACTAAAGCAAAACTGTTGAGTCCGGCAATCGCTGCTCTTCTAGCCGCATATTCACACATTGCCGCGGAAGAGCCGATCCCGAAAAAGACAACATTCTCACAGGTGACCATCTTTTCGGCAACCTTTCTAAGCCTTCCTTCGATATCTTCTGGAAATCGCTCTCTGGATAAAAGCTTTTCTCCATAATCAAAGCCTTTGTTTTCAGTCGCTTCTTCGGCCTTAAAATGACTGCGAAATTCAGTAAAGCTGGTGTACCCGATTTTTCGAATAAAGCGCATGACAGAAGACGTGGAAGTATGCGACTCCTTCGCAATATCTCGTACCCTCATGTAAGGAATTTTGCTGCTGTTGGTGGCCATAAAATGATAGATGGCACGATCCGTTTCTGACAATTCATTGAAGTTGATTTTACCGAAAAAAGACATTATAGAAACCCCTTTTTTATTATTAGTTCAATTGACTCTTGCTTTACAGACCGAATCAATCGACTGGTCGCTTTGATAGAATCCTATCATGATTTTATCCAATCGTCTATTCTCTCAGTACATTTCTCTTGATTCCATCCTTCTTTGCTGATTGTATAACGTTGACCATTCAAAAAAAGCCTTGATTCTCTCAAAAATGAGTGCATCAAAGCCTATTAACTCGTCTATCTGACCTTGTATCTTGTTATATTTTTAGCTATCTTGCTCCGTCATAATCACCGGACCATCCTTCGTGATTGCGATCGAATGCTCATACTGTGCGCAATACCCACCGTCGATCGTTCGAGCCGTCCAGCCGTTCGGATCCATCTGCATGCGCCAGGTTCCCGTCGTGATCATCGGCTCGATCGTGATCGTCATGCCTTCTTTTAGACGCAAACCTTTTCCGGCAATCCCATAATGTGGAAAGAATGGTTCCTCATGGATTGTCGGACCGATTCCATGAGCAATAAAATCTCTGACCACACCATATCCCTTAGCTTCTGCATAGCTCTGAATTGCATGACCGATATCTCCGACTCTCTTTCCTACCTGTGCTTGTTCGATCCCAAGCTTCAAGGCTTCCAAAGTAACAACCATCAATTCTTGATGCTGGGGTGTAATCTCTCCTACAGCATAGGTCCAACAGCTGTCTGAAATTGCGCCATGTAAATCGACACAAAAATCTATTTTGACCACATCCCCCGACTTCAAACGATACTTTGAAGGAAAGCCGTGACAGATTTCCTCATTCACGCTGATACAGGTCGCATATTCGTACCCTTCAAAACCGATCTGTGCCGCAACTGCACCGGCTTCTTCGATTTTTTTATGGACAAACTGATCGATTTCATTCGTCGTGATCCCCGGTTTGATCACCTCTCTTAGCTGCTTGTGTATGCCGGCAAGCACCGCGCCTGATTCCTTCATTTGTTCTATTTCTCTTGTTGATTTTAATGTAATCATCCTCTATAGCCTCTTTTCGTTGATTGAAACGCTCTTTGCTGTGGCAAGTATAAGCCAGAATAAACCTTTTTTAAAGATAGAAGTTTGTAAATATTTAAGTTATTTTACCTCTCTCAAAAAAATTATATGGGTTCTGCGTATATTACTTTACACTCTTACATAATACAACAAATAATCTGCAAAATTTTTTTCCGTTTTTCTTCATAAAATACCAGCCTAACCCTACAGCTATTATTTCTGAAAAACGGATTTTATTCGAACTCAAGTTTAGTAAATTCTGGTTATACTATATGCATCTATCTTATCAGTCACTTTAAATTCATATTGCATAAAATAAATTACTCAGGTATAATTTTGACTTGTAATAAGTCGAAAGGTCGTTGCTTATGAAAGAATATATTGGTTATCATGGTACAGATTACGAGATATCAAAAGAAATCTTCCAAACTGGATTTAAAATGGCACGTCCTACTTCTTCTTTGCCTTGCGATTTAGGGGAAGGTGTTTATATGTTTATACAAAGAGAGAACTTTCCGAATGAGTGTCCGAGAAAAAATGCGTATAAATATATAAAATCAATTAAACCTTCCTACCAAAAACCAACAATTTTAAAAGTAGTTTCTAAAATCTCTGATGATAAAATACTCAATATGAACATAGAAAAAAATCAAGCCTTGTTTTTAGATTTTAAGGAAAAGAATATGGATAAGCTAATGAAACAATTTCGTTCAAGGAGATACAACCCTACAAAAAACCGTGGAAAAGTGGATGGCATGATATTTGAGGTTTTTTTTAAGGCTTTTGACTTTAGTCCTGATGCTATAATTGTTGATTCCTATACTCCATTTGATTTTAAAGGATATAAGCAGTCCAATATCCCAAATGGTCGGGAATTATGTCTAAGAAACCCAGAAAAAATAGATTTGTGTGAAATATCGTAAATACTATGTTAGTATATATTTTAAAGAGGTGAGATTAATGGGAATTAATTTAGCAGATTATTGTAATTCGACAACTATTGAATTGTCTGATGAAAAAATTGAAGAACTGGCTGATTGGTATATGGAAAAATATCCTGATGGATACGAAAGTTTTTCTGAAGATCTCCACGTATTCTTTATCAAATCTTCTGCTTCTTTTAAAAATAAGGAATACATTAATTCTGATTCTCCAGAATTAGGTAAAAATAGAAAATCTATTGAAAAAATACAAAAAAAATATATCAAAAATAAATTTGAAGATCTTTCTTCCCCTATAGACCCTGAAAGAGATTTGGTGGCGTAATGGCTAATATAAAATTTGCGGATTATTTTGTAGATAAGATGATCTATCAGGAAAACCCTAATTATGATCTCGAAAGCTCAAAAAGTCTTGAAGTTTCTTTGTCTCCCACGGTTGACATTGCCTTCGATGATGATTTGGTTCTAGTTATTTTTTCCGTTGAAATTGGTGACTTCGACAACGACGATTGCCCTTTTGTCATTGATATTGAGTTGAAAGCATTCTTCGAATTTGATGTTACCGATGATCCGAAGGACGTACAGCAACTACATGATTTACTCAGCCAAAATGCTGTCGCTATTTTGTATCCTTACATTCGGTCTTTAGTATCAGACTTAACCCTTCGTTCTAATAAATTTCCAGCCTATGTACTACCAACCATAAATGTAGTGAAACTGATGGAGCAAAATGATGCTATTACATTCCATGATTTTAATAAAAAGGATTCTAATTCGTAGTATTCAGAATTAGAATCCTTTTTATTTTCTTTATCAAATATGATAATAAGCTAAACAAAACCTCCTTTCCTTACACAAGTGTAGAACAATCCAGTCGTTTTCCTCAACACTTTCATAACATTGATTATAATCAAATGAACATTTTTGCACATCCTTTTTTCCCCAGCAAAAAAAGAGGATAGTCAGAAGCTCGTGCTCTAGCATCCTCTCTAGTTCTTCTCTTTACAAAAGTTCTTTTCTCAACGTTTCATCAGCCACCGGTGATAAATATTTTGGCGCAATATCAAGTACCGTATACGCACCAAACTGTTTTTCCTGTGCCAATCGAACACAAGCTCTAGCATAGGCAACCAGTACGCTGGCAGTGAACTCGGGGTTGCTGTCCAACTGCAAGGTATATTCGATGACTTGCTTGGTTTGCTCATGTGTCGTTCCAGTGTGCAGAACCGTTCCCCCATGAGGCATAGCTTTATGGTCACGAATCAATTCCTCTAAAGAAATGAAATGGACTTCTGTATCATAATCTGCAAAATAGTTAGGCATAGAAATAATCTCAGTTCTGATTGCTTCTTTATCTGCGCCATCTTCCACTACAACGAAGCACTCCCTAAAATGCTTGTCTCTTGTTGTTAGCTCAAGCTTTTCGCCAGCTTTCAATCTTTCAATAATTTCACTATTTGGGATCGTATATTGTGTTGCATCAACGACACCGGCAATTCTTCTAATTGCATCGGAATGTCCTTGGCTAACCCCCTTGCCCCAAAATGTATAGGTTTCGCCTTGTGGTAAAATGCTTTGTGCATATAAACGGTTTAAGCTAAACAGACCTGGGTCCCATCCCGTAGAAATAACAGACACTGTTTGATTTTCTTTGGCAGCCTGATCTACTTTAGAAAAATGCTCAGGGATTTTCGCATGGGTATCAAAGCTGTCAACCGTATTAAAATGTTGTGTAACTTCCGGCGTTTGTACCGGCAAGTCTGTTGCTGAACCGCCGCATAAAATACATACGTCGATTTCTTTCGTTTTATTCTTCAGCTCATCCATATGATAAGCTTTCGCTCCTTCAGTCGCTACATTTTCAGGGGCTCTTCTTGTAAACACACCCACTAATTCCATATCCTGATTTTGTTTCAATGAGCGTTCTACCCCGCGCCCCAAGTTCCCGTACCCGACAATTGCTACTTTGATCATACTTTATCACTCCTAAAATCATTTACTAAAATTATACTATAGCAGCTGCGAAAAAAGAGTGAAATCTTGAGGTTTATTCAAAAAAAGATAAGAGACAGCTCGTAGAAAAAGGTGTTATTCTCATTACGATCATACTGTATGACGTAAGTAGATAGATTCAAAAATTGGTATCTTCTATCGAGATCAGTACCGATCGAGATGCCTTGCCGTAACTCAGTAACAAAGAACCCCGCCACTACGTGTCGAGGTTCTGAGACGTAGTGGCGGAGCTCTTCTTAAAATTCTGAGTTTCTTATTTATACAATAATCTATTTATTTCTGAAAGGCTTCATCTATTTTTTTGTCTGCGTTTCAGATAGAAGTTGCCACTAAGGAGCAGCAGCAACAAACCAATGGTCGAATACAAGATAGATCGTTGCTCTCCGGCATTCAATAACTTTCCTGGTTTCTTACCTGTACCTGAGCCTGAATCACTAGGCGTCCCACCGGAATTGCCCGGTTCCTCTGAAGAACCTGGTGGCGGTGGTGTCTCACTATCTTTTGTATTGATGATATCACCCGTCCAGTCTGTTGGAGATATCACCGCAAGATCCCCTGCTTCATTGTAATCGATCACTACTTCTACAGGTTCCTTCAATAGCTGATAACCAGTTGGTGCTTCTGTTTCTACCAAGTAATAGGTGCCTTTTCCTAACTTAGTGAACAGCGCTTGCCCTTCGTAATCTGTTGTTACTGGTCCTTGGAGTACTCGATCCGCCGTATCTCTCAATTCAAACACCGCGCCTGACAGTACTTCGCCGGTCTCATTGACCTTCGTGATCGGCAAATCGATTACTTGTCTATTCACAATTTTACCATCCCAAGCCTCTGGTTTTGTGACTACGAGCTGTCCTTCAGCATCATAAGCAACAGTGATTTCTATTGGATCTATTGATGTGAATCCATCTGGAGCCTTCGTCTCTATCAAACGATACGTTCCAGCTTGCACATCTGTAAACACCAAATTCCCTTGCTCATCAGATGTCTGAGCACTACCAACTACCTCACCAGCCGCATTTCGAAGCTCAAACACCGCGCCTGCTAATGGACGGTCCTGCTCGTCCGTCTTAGTCAATCGTAACGCTGTGGCCTGTCTATTCACTATGATCGGCAGCCCATTTTCATTCTTCTCAAATTCCTCTTCCGGATACTCTACATGTAAAAATCCATGGATATCCCAATAAACCCGCACTGGAATTGGTGCATTCGGAACATACCCATCTGGATATTCTATTTCTCTCAAGGCATAAAATCCGGCAGTCACACCAGTAAAATTAACTTTTCCACTCTCATCTGAAACGGCTTGATAAGACGGACCACCATATAAAGAAGTCAACTCAAATTTTACCCCTTGTAGAGGAATATTCCCTTGGGCCGTCTCACCCATTTTGATAAATGGAAATTCGGTGTTGGGTTTTGGTTCTTCTACATCAGGCATGTTATATATTTTGCCATCCCAAAGTTCGTTATAATCGCCTAAATCAGGCGTAGCTACGAGTCGGCCGTTATCATCTACATAAACAGAAATCGGGATCGGTTCTCTTTGGAGATAGCCGTCTGGTGCCTTTGTCTCAATCAACTGATACTCGCCTACCGTCAATCCGGTAAAAATTACTTTTCCGTCATCAGTCGTCGTTACTGGTCCTTGAACAAGATTTCCGGCTGTATCTCGCAATTCAAATTCTGCTCCGGCAAGCGGGTCTCCCAGATAGTCTACTTTTGTGAAAATAAAATCTGTTCGTAACTGCGTATTTTTTACTTGATAGTTATCATTCCAGCCAGACGGTTGCGTAATTGTCGGCTGACCAGATCCATCAAGATCCACAACTACTTTCACAGGATCAATTGTCTCATAGCCATCTGGTGCCTTTGTTTCTACTAAATAATACGTACCAACTGCTATTCCTTCAAAGGTCACTTTTCCGGAAGTATCGGACGTTTTTGGTCCTTGAACAAGATTTCCCTGACCATCTCGCAGTTCGAAAACTGCTCCGGCAAGCGGTTGATTATTTTCACCTATTTTGGTAAAAGAAAAATCCGAACGTTTGGCCTTGTTTACAACGATTTCCTGCCAGTCAGTTGGTTGTAATACTGTCAGCTGATTGTTTGCATCGTAACCGATAACTACCGAAATCGGATCTGCCAAATAGTAATTTTCAGGGCCACCCGTTTCTACCAACTGATAGGTCCCTTGGGTGACTCCTGTAAAAGTCACCTTCCCTTGACGGTCTGAAACAACTGGCCCATACTGTGTCGTTCCATCTGAATCCTGTAGTTCAAACACGGCACCTCTAAGAGGTTGTCCTTCTTCATTCTGCTTTTCAAAAGTGAAATCTGTCATCTGTTTATTAATAATTTTTCCATCCCAAGCTTCAGGCTTAGTGACGACCAATTGCCCTTGGTCATCATAATCAACAACTAGCTGCATTTTTTCAGTGCCTTGATACCCGTTAGGTGTCTGGGTTTCTACTAGATAATAGGTTCCCTTGGTGATGTTTTCAAATAGTATCTTGCCCTGATCATCAGAACGAACTGGGCCAGCAACTCGTTCACCAGCCTCATTTTGCAGTTCAAAGACTGCTCCGGCAAGTGGTTGATCATTATCTGTGACCTTCAATAGCTCAAGATTTAGAGAGGCTTGATTCATCAAAGAAATCGTCTCGCCATCTTTACTAAAGATGTCTTCCGGATAAGCTACAGCTAAGGTATTGATCTGCGTGCGATAAACGCGGATAATTACTGGATCGATTGGGTCATAACCGTCTGGTGTTGAGATCTCCTCTAGAATATAAACCCCTTCTGTCAAATCATTGAACAATACTTCCCCTTTTTCATTAGAGGTTGCTTCGATCACCTTTCCTCTATCTAAAAGTGAGGTTAGTCTAAATTGAACATTTTCTAACGGAATATTGCTGCCACTGGTTTCTCCAAGCTTTGTAAAGAGAAAATTGGTTTTCAAATCCGGTTCTAAAACATCCGGCAGGTTATACAATGCATCATCAAGCCATTCAGTAAAACCATCGCCATAATCAATCAGTATCTCCAGCTCATCTGAGTCATTCACACGAACTTCCAGAGGAATCTCACGATCAAGAGCAATATAACCGGAAGGCGCTTGTATCTCTTTTAATGTATAGAGACCAATAGTCAGATCCGTAAAACGAATGATGCCGTCGCTACCGCTTGTGACCGTATCTATCAACTCGCCCTCAGCATCATATAATTCAAATACAGCCCCCGATAATGGTACATTATCTACTGCTCGCTTCGTAAATTGCAGGTCAGTTGTTCTCAGTGTATTGGTGATCGTAAACTCGTAATGGTTTTCCTTAACTACAGAGCTGACATACGAATCGTCGACCAGTACCTCTTTCACGGAGTAAGTAAAATCATCCCCTTGATTGTTATAAAGTGGTAGTTGAGAGCTTGTTGTTGCTCCTTTTGGTATCACTTCGCTGATTTCCTTGGACCAATTTTCTGATGAGGATAAGTCAATTGCTTCGCTTTCTTGCCAACTATCCGCGTTAACAGTCTGTTCTCTGTGAATAATCACTTGAATCGCTTCTGGACGCTTGGCTGAAAAACCATCATCCTCCCATTTCTTCGTTACAGACAACGTTACACCCGGAGCCTTGACCGAAGGAATTGGAAAATCTAACAACGCCCCGTTACTGGAAGGATCTAAAGTTGTTCTGCCGTTTGCCAGATACCAAGTATCTGCTTGAAAATCAGCTGCTTCCGTGTCGATACGTACTTGATAGGTCAAGGTGACCCGCTCATCTCTACCTAAGCTCAACCCTTGTAATTGGATAGTCCCGTTCGTCTCCGAAACCGTTACATTCGTAGTCAATTCTGGGGCTGATTGCCAATTGCCAGCTGCATCCTTCCGCCAGCCTTGCAGTTGGTAATCATTTGCGCCGAGGGTTTCCCCCTCTTTTTGTAACAAAATATGATCCCCCATCGGATCGGAAATACTGCCATTGTTAATCGTTTTATCGATTTGAGAAGCAACAGAGCCCAATGCTTCGCCCAAGCCTTCCAGATTCTCATCAATCGATTTGTAATGGCTGGCATTTACTGCTAAATTTTGAGCAATATACTCCCCGCGACTGGAAGTATTTACACCGACAGAGTACATCTCAATCCCTTGCGTTTTCAATGCTACTGCTGTTCCCAAAGTCAAATTGGCCAGCTCCGTTTTACCTAATAGAATCGATGCACTGTCAGAAGACTCGCTAGTATTGTAGTACTTTGAGCTGTTCGTCTGAAAATCAGTGATATATGTGGCAGCAGAGTAGCCATTGAGTGGGCGGATTTCTCCGTTGTTTTGATACACCGTTGCATCTTCCTGCTCCAAATACGCGCGATTGGCACTACCGTCACCAACATGAATAAGCATTTTTTGTGCATTGCTACGCCCGGCAGTATTAAATAGCGATTCTGCCTCATACAAGCCTTTTTGGATAAACGTGCCCGTATGGCTTTCTGCTGTGTTACTCATGAAAGAAAGAAGCTGTGATGCATCCGTTAAAAATCCACCTGTTGAATACACATAACGGTTATACGCAACAATAGCTATTTTCACCTGATTCTCACCCAGAGAACCCTTGATTTCTTCAAGAAAATCAGAGACACCCTTGATTGCATTTTGCAGCTTGTCACCTGTCATAGAGGAAGAATAATCAATCACCAGAACAAGATCGATCGGGTTCTCTGTCTGGTTCCCTTTCACATCCAATGTGACATCAAACAACCCTTGCTTCGCAGCATTTTCCGCCACACTCTTTTTTAGATACGCAATGTCTTCGTAATTAACATAGTCTTCATCATCAAAAGGCACTTCTCCTGTTTGTCCATATGCATAGTTATACGTATTTCCATCAGCAACACCATTCGTGAGGTAATTCCCATTATCACTGGCATAGTCAAACGCATAGGTCGTTGGCACAGCACGTTCTAGCAGGCCTTGTCCAATCATTCCTGCCAGTGGATTTGGCACAGCCGTTTCTGAACGTCTAGCGGTAGACTCAGTTGTCTGTACAGAAGAATCAGTGGTAGCTTCATCTTCATTAGCTCTTACCATTGTCTTCACTTCATACTGTTCTTTTTCAAAGGCAATTTTTTCAAGCTCAGATGTTTCGGTTAATTCCTGCAATTCCGGAACAAATGTATAGGTATAATCTGCAACATCATTTGGTGTTGTAAATGAAATCGTATCTATCTGCTCATTTGTTGTGGCTTCTTGATGGTAGTCGATCCAGCCATCGTTGAGCTGTGCATTCGAACTGGTAATCACCGCATTTTCCAGACCTTCTTGTTCAAGCCCCAGCTTTACTGTCAGTTCTCGAGGCTGTTCACTGGCTGCTTTCGTTACCGAAACCTGCCAATGCAGCTCATCACCTACCTCCTCATAAGTAAGTGCCACCTTTGCTTTTCCCGCTTCATCCAGCACAAGCTGTTGGTTCTCTTCATCTGCATAGGCGGAAATCACCGTCAATACAGAAAGAATAAAAGGCATAAATAATAGCAATACCGCTGCAACTGTAGGTATTCGATACATTTTTTTCATCTCTAACATCTCCCTTTTGTGCACTCATCCAGCAAGTATTCGACTCACTAGCTAGTCAATAGCCATCTTACGTTGCCATTCTCTTTTATAGTAGCAAAATAACTCAAAAATTGAAAAAGATAACTCGTGACTGCGGCATACGTATACCCTAGTTCCTTGAAATCGAATAAGCCGTGTTCTAAAAACAGTTTTTCGTCCGTTCTTTCCTGCTTAATCCTAGTAAGTTAACGAACCATAACGCAAAAAGAGCTTGGAATTATAGCACTCCAAACTCTTTCAATACTAAAATAATTAGGCACTTATCTGCTTCTTATCCCTGTTACCTTTTTGCGTGACTAACATAGAATCAATAAATCGTCGGAACCATGCCGCCATCTACTCTGAGCGCAGCTCCGGAAAATGATGAGGCATAAGGACTGGCAACAAAAGCCGCAAAACGCCCGATTTCTTCCGGTCGGATTAAACGCTGGATTTGAGACCATGGGCGATGATTCAGCATAAAATCATGCTCCCACTCGCTTTCATTCAATGAGCTATCTTTATACATTTCCTCCAACATATCTTGAACACCTTCCGTCAATGTTGAGCCCGGCATAATCGTATTGACAGTGACTTGCGTGCCTTTCGTCAATTTCGATAGGCTTTTAGCCAACGAAAGATTCATTGTTTTTGTCATACTATACTGAGCCATTTCCCCCGAAGGCATGACAGCTTCCTCACTGGCAATAAAAATGATCCGCCCGAAATCTTCCGCCAACATTTTTGGTAGATAGAATTTCGCCAGTGCATTTCCAGCTAAGACATTGACCGAAAAGAAATGTTCCCAGATGTCATCCGTAATCTCAAAGTAATCCATCGGTTGAAAAATCCCCATATTGTTGATCAAAATATCGACCGCAGGAAAAGTCGTAAATAGCTTTTCTCGTGCAGCTTCATCTGAGACATCATAAGCTGCTGCTTGCGGATTAGTAGTTGGGAATAGGTTCTTCAATTCTGCAACAGTTTCGTTCACAGAGGCTTCCTGCCTCCCATTGATGATGACATCTGCGCCTTCGCGTGCCAACTCAATAGCAATCGCTTTGCCAATACCTTTTGTTGATCCAGTGACTAGTGCCGTTTTTCCTTTCAAGCCTAAATCCATAATTTTTCTCCTCCTACTTGCTTAGAAATCAAAGCTGTCCGGATCTGGTCCAACACGCAATGACTCATCTAGCGCATTCAAACGATCCATATCCTCTTGATCTAATTTAAAGTCAAAAACAGCAGAATTGCTAATCATACGATCCGCGTGGACAGACTTTACCACCAATAAAATATCCTGTTGAATGTCCCATCGTAGAATGATTTGGGCAGTCGATTTATTGTATTTCGCTGCGATTTCTAAAATTTCCGGATGCTTCAGCAGCTGCCCTTGCATCAATGGAGACCATGCTTGGATTTTGATGTTATGCTTTTCACCAAATTCACGAAGTGCTCCCTGAGATAGTTTAGGATGAAGTTCGATTTGATTAATAACCGGTACAACTGTGGCATAAGAAAGTAACGATTCAAAATGATGAATCTGAAAATTACTGACACCGATCGCTTTGATTTTACCTGCTCTATATAGGTCTTCTAATGCTTTCCACGACTCTTTGAAAGCATCTGCTCCCGGCCAATGAATCAAATATAAATCAAGATAATCCAAGCCCATACGAGATAAGCTTTCTTCAAATGCTGTGACTGTTTCTTCATATGTTAAATGATTGTTCCAAACTTTTGACGTCACAAAAAGGTCTTCACGTGTCAAGCCAGTTGCTGCCAAGCCCTGTTTAATCCCTTCGCCAGTTCCAGCCTCATTTCCATAAATCTGAGCGGTATCGATCAGACGATAGCCATTAATGATTCCTGTTTTTACAACTTCCGCTGTTTCTTCCTCTGGAATCTGGAAGACACCTAAGCCCAGACCTGGAATTTTTGTCCCATTATTTAATGTGATTGTATCTTTTAGTGAGTGAATCATGTAAACATCTCCTTGTAATTTTCTGGAATTATCATATAATGAAGATACATTTATGTATAGTACCCACTTTTTTGTTCTATACACACCAAAAAGTAAGTTTTGTGCAAACAAAGCTTTTAAGGAGAAAAAAATAATGGAAGAACGAACGTATAATATCGGTGTTGAAGCGACGATGGATGTTATTGGCGGAAAATGGAAGCCGATAATTTTATGTAATTTACGTCATGGGGCTTTAAGACCTAGTGATCTACAACGAAAAATTCCCGGTATCAGTCAAAAGATGCTGACCCAACAGCTGCGCGAATTGGAAGACGCCAATATCATCGACCGTAAATCGTATAATCAGGTACCGCCAAAGGTTGAATATTCTTTAAGCAGTTACGGTGATACCTTGAGTAATGTGCTGGATAACCTTTGCGAATGGGGAACCATGCACGTCTCAACGTTACAAAAACAAGGAGAAAATGTCGTTCTATTGGCAAACTCCTAAATCGAAGCAACCTAAAGAAAACCTGCAACAATTCCTCTTGAGAGCTTCCTTCTCCAGAGGGTTTTGTTGCAGGTTTTACTTGTTTACAGCCCTTTTTTTCCAATAATCGGGAAAAATTTGGCTGTTTTCGCTGCATATTCCTGAAAATCAGGTCTATCCTTATATTTCTTTTCTAAAAGTGGCACGCCTGACACAAACAACAAAAGTAGGGTGATGATCATCGGACTGATGATTAACCACAAATTGCCTATGCCTGTGAGAGAAATCAGAAAAATCCCCCACCAGCAAGTCGCTTCCCCAAAATAGTTAGGATGGCGAGTCAATGCCCATAACCCACTAGTCAACAGCTTCCCTTTGTTTGCTTCTTTTTTCTTAAATTGCTCTAGCTGTCGATCTCCGAGGACTTCAAAAAAGAAACCAATAAGCCAAATGAATACACCCAGAACCTGCCACCATGCCATTGTCTTTTTCGGATCAGCAAAGCTGGTTATTATAGGCAAAGAAATAAGAAATAGCAGGACTCCTTGTAAAAAGAACACGTTAAGAAATGCTTTGAGATCAACCAATGTTGTTCCCCATCGTTTACGCATCTTTACATACCGATAATCTTCCGGACTATTCCAGTTCCTTCTGGCTAAATGAATGAACAAACGTAAGCCCCAAAGAGTGACCAGTAATAAAATGAGTCCCGTTTGAACATATAACTGTCCACTGAGGAAAAAGCCCGTCCAAGCAACGACAACAAATCCTAATCCCCAGGCAATATCGACCAACGAATACTTATCTTTTATTTTTGAAATAACAAACCAAAGAATAAAATACCCCAATAATACCAATGCAGTTATCGAATAATTCATTCTTTCTCCTCCCTTCTGATTCCAGCTATTGCAACGCTCCCAACGCCTGCACTACTTGTGATTGCAGCAGAGCTGTCCACAATGTAATCGACCCAAAACTGCTCCATATCAAGCAATGTCCCAAGTCTTTTGGCTTCTTCTGGATTATCTGCATGAGCAATGGCTAACGCAGTCAATTGATTTTTGGCTTGTAATTTCCGAACTTTCTTTATGATTTTTCTCGTACTCTGTCGTTGACTAAATGCAATGCCGTTTAGTTTTCCATTTCCTTCAATGTCCAGACTAACAATTGGGTACAAATGAAGACGCTGAGCTAGCTGCCCCAATCCCTTAGGTATTCGTCCGGAATTTACCATAGGAGCTAAATCAGCAACGGCAACATAGATAAAACAGCGTTCCCGTATCTCTTTTACTTCCGCACACACTGCTTCAAAAGACAGCCCTTGTTTAAGAAGCTGGACGGCTTCTTTAATCAGTAACCCTTGCGCTGCTGAATTAAGCCTCGAATCGATAATTTGGATTTTTTCATCCGATAATTGCTTCGCCTTCACTCGTTGCTTCAAAAGCTGATAGGTTCCGCTTAGCTGAGCGGAAACAGTGATGACTAAAATCGTTTCATACTTATCCTCTAAAAAAGATAGAAGCGCATCGACACTTCTTACTGTTGGCTGAGCAGTTGATACTTTTTCACTATGTGCTGATTTGCCTTTTATCGAGGCACTATCGATCGTCAGCTTATCCAGATAGCTTATTTCATCTACTAAAATATTCATCGGCAACACATGTACTTGCTCTTCTAATAAGAATTCCTTAGGCAAATCTGCCACAGAATCAGTCACCACTGCAATCGGATACTTTCGTTGTTTTGTCACTTCAAATTGTAACTGCATATCATCCACTTTTTGTTGTACAATCTCGCCGTATTGCTCAACCGTCTCTAAGACCTGTTGGGGATGATTCGTATGTACATGAAGCTTTAAAAGATGTGAATCACCGGCCAAGATCAACGAATCTCCTGCATTTTTCAGCGTTTCTTTTAGGGTCTCTTTCTCTGCACCAACATTTTTCAACAGCAGCTCCGTACAATAACGATAGGTTGGTTGAGTCGTCACTCTTTCTGTCTGAAATGTAGTCGTTGACCAACTCGCTTTTTCGGTCGAACGCTCCTTTAGTTGATTGGAAAAAGCCATAGTGAATCCGTCTATGAATATATAGAAGCCTTTCGCACCGGAATCCACCAGTTTATTTTTCCTCAATACTTCCATTTGAAATTCTGTTTGGTGCATAGCTTTCGCCGCCGCTTCCCGACCTGAAAGCAAGGCTTGCGTTAAAGAATGCTCTTTGGAAAAAGCATGATGAACAGCCTCTGCCCATGTACGCATGACAGTGAGTATCGTCCCTTCCTTCGGCTCAAGCAACGCCTGATATGCCTCGGAAACCGCATGATTCAATGCTCGAACAAAATCCTCGGCTTGTTTTTCTGTCTGGTCAAACGCTTGCGCGAGACCATTTAAATATTGTGCAAAAATAATGCCCGAGTTCCCTCTCGCACCCATCAACGCAGCATCAGCAATCTCCGCTAAAACTGATTCAACGGAAGAGAGCTCAGGAGAAACACTGTCTAAAATTGCTTGCATCAAAGAAGCCAGATTACTCCCAGTATCACCATCAGCAACAGGAAAAACATTGATTTTATTCAGTTCCTCTTTTCTGTCGATCAGCATAGAGGCACCATTAAAAAAGCCTTGTAACACACGCCGTCCTTCTAGTTCTTCCAGCATCAGACTTTCCCTCCAAATAACAGAATATTTAACCAATACGTAAGCCCGGAAGCTGCCGCCGTAACAAACATCCCCCAAGCAAGATCGATAGCAGTCATCATCACCGGCCAGTCCTTTATCGTAGCCAGATTGGTCAAATCATAGGTCCCGTAGCAAATCAGCCCAAACAGCGCCCCACTGCCAAGTACATACCAAAGACTACTTTTTTCAATTCCCGGTACAACTACAAAAAACAGAACGCCAACAATATAAAGAAGATAAAAAAGAATGGCTGGAACAATTTTTGTTTCACCCATTAAAGACCCAATAAAATGCTGATACATTTTTTTTGAAACAACCAATAACCAAAAAAGATCAAAAATCAGAAAAATACCCGCACATAAAAAGTACAGCCGAATCAATGCATTCATCGTTGTTTCCTCCTCAGCTATTTATTTCAAAAAAAGCGTAACACATACAGACATAATATAATAAAATTCTGCCTAGGCTCCCATCACGTAAGCAGCTTTTCTCATCCGTCAAAACTCCGCTATCTCACGTTCAAACATTGATTTATATAGACAAAAATGAGCTTGGGATATACCCAAGCTCACATTCCTTTATACATCTAAACCTAAATAAACAGCGGGACAGAAGCAACTTCTGTCCCGACCTCAATTAAAAACTATTGGGGATAATATTCAGTTCATCGCCTGTTCTCATTTTGAATGCGAGCACCTTACTTTAAACGCAAGCATTAGGATATAAACGACGCTTCGCGAGATTCTAGCTCAAACAAGGAATGCGTCGCCGTGTAAATACTTCGTGCAATATTAGCTTGGTTCATCGTATATAGATGAATACCGGAAACTCCCTGAGTCACTAAATCAACGATTTGATCGATCGCATATGCCAGCCCGGCATCACGTAATGCAACAGGATTATCTGCGTATTTTTCCAATATAGCCAAAAACTTTTTCGGCAGTTGGACATTGGCAGTTCGGATGATCCGTTCCGCCTGACGTTTGTTCACGATGGGCATGATCCCAGCAATTATCGGCACCTCGATTCCTGCCAACCAACATTTTTCTTGAAATCGATAGAACAACTCATTGTCGAAAAACAGCTGTGTAATCAGTTGATCTGCCCCTGCTTGTACTTTCTCTCTCAAGTGATAGATATCATTGATCGTGTTAACAGACTCTGGGTGGCCTTCCGGATAACAAGCCGCAGATATCGAAAAGTGTTGGTCCCACGCTTTGATGTAAGCAATCAAGTCACCTGCATAAAGAAAATCTGTTCCTCTGGTCAATGTAGCATCAAGATCCCCCCGCAATGCTAAGATATTTCGAATCTTTTTCTGATGCAACGACGCAAGGATTTTGTCAATCGCTTCTTTACTTGAATAAGCAGCAGTTAAATGGACAATACTAGGTACCTGATGCTTTTTTTGGATATGCGTCGCAAGCTTCACCGTACTTTCCTCTAAAGAAAGCTGTCGATTACTACAAGTGACACTGATAAAGTCCGGTCGCAAGTCCTCCATTTGGTGTAAAGAGCTGTATAGACTATCGATCGTAGCCTCTGTGGAAGGAGGGAAAACCTCAAAGGACAGACTTGGCTTGTTATTCCCTGACAGATTCATACACAAGCGCCTCCCTTACTTGAGCAGCTGCTTGTGTCAAATTGCTCAAACTTTCAAAAGTTTCTTTTTCCCCTCTGGTTTTTAGCCCACAATCTGGATTGATCCACAGCTTTTCTACAGGCAGCTTTTCCAATAGCTTCTTAATTGTCGTTGTCAATTCCGCAACCGAAGGAACTCTCGGAGAATGGATATCATATATGCCCGGTCCAACAGCCGTCTTAAAATGATGGGCAATCAACGCGTCCAGCAAATCTAAATTGGAACGTGATGCTTCAAAAGAAATCACATCTGCATCCATCTGATCAATTGCAGATAAAATATCCGCAAATTCGCTATAGCACATATGCGTATGGATTTGTGTTTGTTCGGAAACCTTGCTGTGAACCAGTCGAAAAGCCGGTACCGCCCAATCCAGATATTCTTGGTACCAGTCACTTTTTCGTAGAGGCAGCTTTTCTCTTAACGCCGCTTCATCGATTTGAATAATCTTGATGCCATTAGCTTCTAAATCCAACACCTCGTCTTGAATGGCCAAAGCAATCTGCAAGGTAGAGTCCTTTATCGAAATATCTTCCCTTGGGAATGACCAATTCAAAATCGTTACCGGCCCCGTCAACATCCCCTTCACCGGCTTGTCCGTCAGTTCCTGAGCAAACGTAGACCAAGCAACCGTAATCGGGCGTTTACGCGTAACATCTCCCCAGATGATCGGCGGTTTTACGCAACGTGTGCCATAGGATTGAACCCAAGCATTTTTAGAAAAAAGGAAGCCTTCCAAATTCTCTCCGAAATATTCCACCATGTCGTTTCGTTCAAATTCCCCATGAACCAAAACATCCAGACCGATCTCCTCTTGAAAAGCAACGCATTCCGCAATTTTTTCTTTCAGGAACTTGTGGTATTCTTCCGTACGAATCTCTGCTTTTTTAAATTTCGCTCGAGTGGCCTTCACCTCTCTGGTTTGAGGGAAAGAACCGATTGTCGTTGTGGGTAAAATAGGCAGCTCCAACGCAGACTTCTGCACAATACTTCGCGCTTCAAATGCTGGCTGCCGTTGAAAATCGACGGGTGTTAGTCCTGCTAATTTTTGCGTCAATTCTTGATTTTCTGCCACACGTTCTGCACTGAAAAGCTGTTGATTTTTTACCAATGGCTCATTGATCAATGTATCAGCTGTTTGTCCGATAATGGCCGCCAGATCAGTCAGCTCACCTAGCTTCTCTTTCGCAAAAGCAAAATGCTGAGATGTTTCTGTCGGGAACGCCTCCTGCTCGACAGAAAAAGGCACATGAAGCAGTGAACAGGATGTCGACAACACTACTTGATCCTGTGGCAATTTCTCAATTAGCCCTAATGTTTGACGATAGTCGTTCCGCCAAATATTTTTCCCATTGACCACCCCTGCAAAAAGCAGCTTATTTTGAGGAAAGCCGAAGGTCTCAATCAGCTCAAGCGTCTTTTTCCCTTCGATCAGATCCAAACCAATCCCATCTATCGGCAGTGTCAGAAGCTCTGTATAAATGTCTCGTACATCGCCAAAGTAAGTTTGAAGCAATAGCTTAGCTGTTCTAGGTACTTCACCTAACTCATGATAGATTTCTTGGAATAGCACTTTATCTTCTGCAGATAGATCCTTCACTAAAGCTGGCTCATCGAACTGTAACCACGATGCACCCAAGCCACTTAAGGTCGTGATGATCCCCTTATATGCGGATAAAATAGCAGGTAAATGAGCCTCTTGTGTCGTCCCTTTAAATGCAGCTAATTTTATCAATGTAAACGGCCCTAAAATCACCGGTTTCGTTTCAATACCGATTTCTTTGGCCTCCAAATAGTCATCAAATATCTTTGTCCCAACCACCTTCACTTCTGTGTCCGCTTCGAACTCCGGTGTCAGGTAATGGTAATTGGTGTTGAACCATTTTTTCATTGGCAATGCAGTAACATCCCCTGCTTCTCCCTGATACCCTCTCGCTAACGCAAAATAGGTATCCAATGCAGAAAGCTTTAACGCTGAAAAACGTTTTGGAACGATGTTCAGCAATACCGCCGTGTCTAATGTCGTATCATAAAAAGAAAAATCATTACTCGGTATCAACGATATTCCTTTTTCCTTCAGCAGATTCCAGTGCATTCGCTTCAGCTGCTTTCCTTTGTCCACTAATACTTCTTGTGTGATATCTCCGCGGAAATAGCTTTCTGTTGCACGCTTCAATTCACGGTTTTCCCCGATTCTCGGGAAGCCAATGATCGTTGTTTTCATGGAATCGCCTCCTAAATAGTTATGAGAAAAACTTTACCACAACCCTAGAGCACCTGACTAACTGTTAATTTTTATAACCCGTTATAGGAAAAAGCTATAGATAGAAAAGCTTTACAGGCTCGCACAGCTCCCGAACAATAAGGGGAAACTGACACATGATGTTCTTTATCATGAGACATGTTTCCCCTTATTGTTGAGAGGAGTTAGCCTGTAAAGCTAGACAACTAGAAAAACTGGCTGGGTGCTTGAAGCTGACCACCTCTATCACACCCTCGTTCCTAAATTAGAGAAGTCAGACAATGAATCTGGCATTATAGTGAAAAAATAGTGAGAGAATCATTTGACATCTGAAAAAATTTTAGCTATAGTATAGGACAATATAGATGCGCAGAAAAGAAGAGTACAACTCGAAAGGCTCGTACAGAGAGCTCCGGCAGGTGAGAAGGAGCAGAGAAAATCAGTTGGAAGATGGTCTTTGAGCATTCAGTGGTGAGTGGTGACATAAGCAGCTGACGGAGGTGCCCGTTACAGCAACGCAGTATCAGCAGAAGCTCGTACTGGCTAAGGTCGTTTTCGTAAGGCAACGACAAACAAAGGTGGTAACGCGAAATCATTCGTCCTTTTTCTTATATAGAAAAAGGGCGTTTTTTTATTTATTTCATGAAAGGAGCAGGCTTATGCGTATACAACAACTAGAATATTTAGAAAAAATCGCAGCAATCGGATCGATCAACGAAGCAGCAAAAAGCTTATTTTTATCACAGCCGACACTATCAAATGCAATCAAGGAGTTGGAAAGCGAAATGGGTATCTGTCTCCTTCATCGGAGTAAATCCGGCGTTTCACTCACAGAAGAAGGTCAAGAATTTTTAGCCTATGCCAAACAGGTGATCGATCAGGTCGATCTACTGGAAAAACGTTATAAGCACAGCTATACACGGACCTCCCGACTATCAATTTCTTCTCAGCATTATGCTTTTTCTGTTCATGCTTTTGTTGAATTTATCCACGCTTATGAAGATGATGGGTATCAATTTACCTTGCGAGAAACCGAAACACAAAATATCTTGGAAGATGTTGCTGGGTTTCGCAGTGAGCTGGGGATTCTCTTTTTGAGCGACTTCAATCGACAAATATTGGAAAAACTGTTTGAAGAAAAAAATTTGGTCTTCTCTTCCCTGTTCTATGCCACACCACATATCTTTGTCAGTAAGGACAATCCGTTGGCTGGAAGAGAATCCGTTACCTTGGAAGAACTGGACGATCTTCCTTATCTTTCTTTTGAACAAGGAAACAGCAATTCTTTTTATTTTTCTGAAGAAATCCTCAGTACCCGTACTTACAAAAAACATATCAAGGTCAGCGATCGAGCCACGATTTTCAATTTGATGGTTGGCTTGAATGGCTATACCTTTAGCTCTGGGATCATCAGTCGGGAGCTGAATGACGACAGTATCGTTGCGGTTCCATTAGCTGTTCCTGAACAAATTGAAATTGGCTGGATCAAAAGTCAACGTACTACACTTTCACCATTAGGAAGTCATTATTTGGAGACTTTGAAAAAACATATTCGTGATTATGGGTTTGCGACAATCGAGGAGGATGTTTATGAAGAAAATTATTGACTCTGCGCACTGGCAGGAAGCAACGAAGTTGGCTCAAATCGGCAACCATACAGATAATCAAACGGGCGCTATCAGCACCCCCATCTATTTATCCACGACCTATGCCCATCCCGAGTTGGGTCAAAGTACAGGCTTTGACTACACGCGAACAGCTAACCCCACACGACAGGTTGTCGAACAAGCATTAGCGCAGTTGGAGCATGGTCGCTACGGTTTCGCAACAAGCTCTGGGATGAGTGCCATTCAACTCGTTTTTGAATTGTTTCCCTGTAGCAGTCACTTTCTTGTTTCTCGAGATGTATACGGCGGCAGCTACCGCTATTTCAATGATTTGGAAAAAAAGGGCAGCTGTCACTTTACCTATTTTGATACATTGGCTGAGCTGGAATACTTGATCGATACCGAAACGGCGGCTGTCTTTCTGGAAACGCCAACTAATCCCCTGATGAATGAGCTAGACATCACTGCTGCTTCGGTGATTGCTAAAGAATATGAGGCATTACTGATCGTCGACAATACGTTTTTAACACCGATTCTTCAAAAACCATTGACTCTTGGTGCAGATATCGTGGTCCATTCCGCTACAAAATTCCTAGGTGGACACAATGATTTATTAGCTGGGGCAGTCATCACAGATTCTGACTTTCTTGGTGAAAAGCTGGCTTTTGCCTTGAATACCACTGGAGCCGTCTTGTCGCCGTTCGATTCTTGGCTGTTGATTCGCGGTCTTAAAACACTATCCTTGAGAGTGAAACAGCAACAAGAAAATGCCCAAGCATTAGTCGCCGTTTTAAAACAAGCGCCTCAGATTAAGGAAGTACTCTATCCTGAACAAGGCAGTATGATCAGTCTTAAACTGCAGACTGCAGAACAAATCCCAGCTTTTCTAGCAGCATTAAATCTGTTTACTTTTGCAGAAAGCTTGGGCGGTGTAGAAAGCCTAGTTACTTATCCAACCACACAGACGCATGCCGACATTCCGAAAGAGTTGCGGGAATCCTATGGCCTGACAGATGATTTGTTACGGTTATCAATTGGTATCGAAGCAGTCGAGGATTTGATTGAGGATATTCAGCAGGCATTGAAAAAGTCACAGCTCACTAAATAACGAGCTGTGACTCTTTTCACTAGTCAATAATCAAAGATCAACCCAAAATTTCAAGAACAAGTTAGCCACTTTTAGAAAAAAATGAATATCGTCTGTTATCTCGTGATTCCTTTTTGAGTTGACAGTGAGTTGGTCTGTGGTAGTATGACAGACAGTCTGGCATAAGCCACAGACCAAGAGACTCGCTGTCAACTTAACGAACCACTGTCTGAACTTCTTGTTCAAATAGTTGTCTGGGGGTGTCATACCAAGAATCTTTCGAGGTAAATCATTCATCCTGTCTTCAATTCGCTGAATGTCTTTGCGTTCATATCCTTCGAGAATTTTGGATTTGGGGATCATTCTACGAATCATTCGGTTATGATTTTCGTTTATTCCTCGCTCACAGGAAGTATATGGATGCGTGAAGTAAACGTCTATGTAGCCTCGCAAGGTTATCGCATACGCAACGGAATCGACATCTTTTCCATCAATCAGTCGAATGATTTCAAAACGAGTTTGGCGTTCAGTAAAGCATTAATAGTGCTGTTTCCGTTCCCTTTCGTTTGTCAATGACTGTGTCGATCTCGAAATGGCCGAACTCTTCTCTACTTTCAACGTGTTCCGGTGGACTTTCGATGCTTTTACCTAAGATTTTTTTGTTCATCAACGTCCGCTTTTGGTTATTTTTTCGCCCTAGCTTGTGCAAAAAATCAATGTTTCTGATCTCCAACCGCTGCTCATCGATATATTTATAAAGAGTGGTCGTTGAGACCATTTCAGACAGGTGAAACAACCCCGTTGACTTGGTAACTCCTACTGCAACATCTGGGGCGAAAGCAACTGTTTGGAACCTTTCGACAAAGTAGGCTAGGAAGGCTTTTACTTGATTGAACTTGGTGGGCCGATGACACTTCTGGCGCTTTGTTTCGTAACTACTTTGGGTATATTCAGGATTGTAGGTCACATAAATATACTTGATACCATTAATTTTCCGGATCTGTT
Organism: Enterococcus sp. 9E7_DIV0242; assembly: GCF_002140975.2. Lineage (NCBI taxonomy): Bacteria > Bacillati > Bacillota > Bacilli > Lactobacillales > Enterococcaceae > Enterococcus > Candidatus Enterococcus clewellii. The sequence goes on along the minus strand of NZ_CP147247.1, from coordinate 3,264,127 downwards.
TTACTTGTCCACGTTCCAATTCATTCGCGATGGTAGTATGATGAACGCTAATTCTTCGAGCTATTTCACAATTGGACAGCTTTTCAGCTAACCAACCCGCAATTTTTCCTCGTTCAATGGCAGATAAGTGTCCACCCTTTTTGTGTTTTGGTGAAGAATGTGGATAAGTCATAGTGAAAATCTCCTTATTGATTGGTGTCGGAAACTAAATAATACACGATTTTCACTATGATTTTTTTTAGTTTCTTAGGTGGCTAACTTGATTATAAAATTTGCGCATTTTATTATAGTAAGTAGCCACCCGCTATCTCTTACTCGATTTTCTGCTTTTTGTTCTCGTATATACTTGGCAATTATTTTTTGATTTAGCCCTACAGTGCTCACATAGTAGCCTTTTGACCAGAACAAGCGATTCCCATAATTATACTTGAGATTGGCATGACGCTCGTGGATAATCACTGCACTTCTCCCTTTTAAAAAGTCCATAAAAGCTGATACACTCAGTTTTGGTGGAATTCTTACCAACATATGGATATGGACTGGCATCGCATGTGCTTCGATAATCTCTACTTCCTTTATCTCACACAGCTTTCTCAATATTTCCCCAATATCCTGTCTCAATTTTCCATAAATGACCTTCCTTCTGTATTTAGGAGTAAATACAATATGATACTTACAATTCCATCGAGTGTGTGCCGAACTTTTATCGTCGTTTGACATAAAAACTCCTTTCGATATACTAGATAACGGTCGGTAGCCTTTATATAGTATATCGAAAGGAGTTTTATCGCTAAAGCTACTTCTTCCGCGCGCAGTACGCGTGTTTTTTTGTTCCAATCACTTTAGTGATTGGAACCGACTAAAGTCATCAATAAAAACACAGCAAGGAACCAAATTTCCTTGCTGTGCCCTGTTCATCCGATTATTAGTATTTTCTAATCAATATTAACAATTTGATACGATTGCCATTGACCTGGATCTCTTGGATAATACGTATACATTGTATTTATTCCACTAAAATACTGATATTTCCCTGCAGACACGATTGACCCTGAAATTATACCTGAAAAGGTCTGTAATGCTTGTTGTGCACTACCAACTCTTGCAGAATCATAACCTGAGTAATATCTTAAAAATGAACCACCTTCTGTAGATTGATAAACTGTATTTAGAGAGTTCCAACCTGTGTTTCTTGAAAAATAGCCAGATACTCTTGCTCCATATCTTAGTCCTTTGTAGTTAAAGGAGGAAACTACTCCTCGAAGCATTGGTTTATCAGGAACCTTATCTTTATGTTCTTCTAATATATTTTTTGCTTCTTCAACTGTTACAGCATTCTCTGCTGTCTCGCTATTCACAGTAACAGAGGAGTTCCTATGAATTCCAACTTCTCCAATTGTAGCTTCTCCATATAGAAATGTTCCATCTGGCAACTGTACAACCTTATCTGTGTCCTCTAAGCCTGCAAAAGCAGCTTCTACCGCTGTCATTTTGGGTGCAGCTTCCAGTTCTTTATATTCTGCAGCCTCTACTTGACTATTTGAAATAGAAATCCCAACACCCAATAAAACAATCAACATTACTTTTTTCATCTTCAAAACTCCTTTTTTTATATATAAATTTATTGACTACGATTCTTCGCCAATTCATTTATCTCATCTTGGTGTGCTTCAACTAATTCTTTAAGCTCCAGAATAGTCAAGCTATTTGGATCAGTATCAGCATCTATTCTAATTTTATCTGAATTTCCATTTTTTAAATCGAATTGTCCCGTCATAATCTCTCCATCTGTAGTTACAACAACTCTATCTAAATCATCATTATACATATTTAAAAGATCGATGATTTCAGCAACATTAGGTCCATTAAAAACATTGTAAAGTGCTTCCCCATCTAAATTTTCAAAATTGACAATTGGAGAGCTTTCATCTGTTACATCACTTGAACTAATAGTCATTTGTTCCATCACTGGTTGTTCTTTTGCTAAAACTTTGTCTACATCCTTAGTTTGTAGTATGCTTTCATTGAAGATAAAAACTAATCCTAAAATCACTACTAATGCACCCAATACCTTGATTTTCACCGCAATCTCTCCTTATATTAAATACAAGTATGCCTCTTTTATTAAATAGTACCATATGCTAATTTTTAAAACAATATATAATATTTAAAATACTCTGAATGTTATTAAAAATTATTTCTGGATAAGAATAAATCTTCACAACTTAGGATACATTGTATTTTCAAAAAATTGAAAATACATTATTATTTATAAGAGTAACTTTTTTTTACAAAGTGATAGTTACTTTCTAGTAATCAAAAAGGAGTGTGAAATACATGAATCAACAATGCAATGATTTTCCTAAAAGAATAGCTACTAAATTTATAGATTCTAGTAATTCTGGAGAAATTTTTCTTAAAGAATCTAAGGACATAATAAGGTCAGGAATCCTTGCTATGACAACTCTTATTATTTTTATCAATATAATATATGCTCTAAATCACGGAATAATGCTAGCTATTATTATGTTGTTTATCTCATTAATTCCATACTCAGTAGGGTTATTTATACTTCTAAAAATAGCACCCATTTATGCTAAATTCATTCAGAGGAAAAAGATTGAACTTTATATAAAAAAATGTTTAGTGAAAAATAGGAGCAGAATATGCATCTCTATTTACAAATTCAGACTATATACTTCATCAAGAACTGATGATAAGCTTTTTTCAACTATATTGAATGCCACTAGAGTTACCCAAATTGAAAATGTATTTATAGAAATCTATAGGCCGACTTTTAGTAAAGGTGGTATCTCTCTTGTAATAAATATAATGAATCCAGTAGACTCCAACACGGATTTACAAGAAGTTCTTAATTCCTTAAAAAAGAGAAGCACTCCCATTGAGTACCAGCCATAAACTATTTACTAAAATGTTCACCCCGAAAAAGGGGGCATAAGCACTTTTTCGGGGAATTTTAAATTTTCTTATTTTATTCTAAGGAATCAGCAAAAAAGAGAAAAATGTTGCCAGCGCCCCTACTGATGCTAACCCACCCGAAGATAGAAAAAGCAGAACAACCGCTACTACTGCTAATACTGTTACTGAAGCTACCATTAATGTTTCCCAAACATCGCTTAATTGGTTATCATCAAAAAATATTTTTTGAATTTCGACTTTGAAGGTAAAAGAAAACGAAACTTTTCCTGCACCTTGTTCAAACTCATGATCAATAACATTTACAGTGACTGCGTATGAGATTTTCCCAGAAGAGGTTGCCCCTACAGCAACTGAGATATTACCATTCTTGACTCTTGCGGAAAGAGACTCTGCACCATCTTTCAAACTTTGTATATAAGTAGCATCAAAATTTTTAGCAAGCTCCTGAGTAAATTTTGCATCAAGCTTTCCATTGGAAATATTAAATATTTGATCTCCTTGTGTTGGTGAAAGACCAAATGTTGGCTTGAATGTTAATTTAGCAACACCTAAATCTGCAATTGTTACTTCTTTTCCGAATAGTATAGACCCACTATTTAGTGAGTTAGTCAAAGAAGGCAGATTCAATTCCTTCAGTAATTCTTTCATTTGATTCATTTCAGGTTGAATATGGCTAACTCCTGAATCTTTTCCCGAAACAGCCACTTTATCAATGTAAATATGTCCTGCACCAGAACCTACTCCATAAGGTGGTTCATAAAATTGATCAAAAGCCCATTCTCTCGGCTGAGGGTATCCCAAGTTTGCTGAAAAACCTGAAGACATATTGGAAACGTAGCAGTTTGGACTAGCCAAGCCTTTATCAGCAAGTATTTTACAGACATTTCTTGGACCATATACACCAATTCTGTACGTGTAAAAATAATCCCATTTTAAACCAAAGCTAACCAATGCATCATTTATTCCTTTGAAGTATGGCAGAATATATTCTTCTATTTGGTCGCTAGTTATATCGACATCTACTGCAAAATAAATAATAGTATCTGCTGGCAGCCCCAATTCAAATGCTCGTTGAAACGCTGCATTCCCATCGATTTCTCCAATTTTCCTAGTATAATCCGAAAGTTGAGCGCTATTATCTTGGTAGATTGGAATAATATTGATTCCATTTTCCAGCAATAATTTTGCCTCTGGAATAGTCAAATTTTTAGCTCTTCTATTTGCACCCACACCAACGGTTCCCGTCAAATAGCGTCCCGCATAGCTCATTCCAGAAGATTTCACAGTGTTAATCATTTCCTGAGTCATTCTAGTTGAAGCATCAAATCCTTGTGCTGACCGAGCGGTATCCCCGGTAGTAGATAGCAATGCTTTAATAACTGGCATATCTGCGATAGGTGAGTTTTGATTTCCAATTTTCATAAACTTCCTGAAATTGATTACAGCTTTTTCTACATGTTCAGAGAACTTGCCATCAAACAACCAAGTATACTCTCCATTTACATATAAAGCGTATTGTAATAATTTAATATTAGCTGCTGTTCCCTGTGTTTTACTCAATGTAGGGCATCCAGCAGTTGTCCCAACCCCGAAGAAACCATTCGCTGTTCCCACAGGCATTCCCATCTCACATTGTAGCCCATAAATAATCGCTTGGTTCGTGTCCCGTTGATAAACACCATCACAGGGTAGCAAACCAAAGTAAGGGTAATACTCTCTGTTCAATTTTCTCTGCATATCTCTTATACGATGGTCTCCCCAAGGGATCAGTACAAATGACTGCATATTTAGAATAGCCTTCATAAGCATCGAGTTCAAATTCCCCACTGCTCTAGAGTCATCGATACTGTCGGCAAGACCACAGTCTACCCGAATTTGCTTTATTGCTCTTTCTGTATAAGTAGTAAATTCTCCGAAATAAGTTTGATCGTATGCATTATATCCTTTACACCATAATGCACATTGCAAGATCTTAACTACGTTAGTTGAGTAGCTACCATTGATTTTTAAAGTGGGTGCAATTTGATCAAAAAGTCGGTAAGTAGTCGGCCCAAAGTTGTTAGACAACTCGCTTATTCCAAGTTCTATTTGTAGTGCTCTTGTTAGTGCATTTACCGTATCCCAACCAGTTTTTCCAGTCAATTCTACTATATAGAATCCTGATTTTCCTACGTACGTATCGTTTAACCATTTTTGCACTTTAAACATTAACGGATCGTTAACCATATTTTTTCCTCCTCAATTTCTATTTATTAGGCCTAACAAGTAATATTTACAAAAACGTCTTTTTGATAATTATAGATTACCATTAAAAAGCGGACATAAAGTTCGCAAAAAATCCTCTTTTTTTATTTTAAAAAAACTTTTAGAAACAAATAATTTCCTTCGATGAACGTTTGCAATATCGTTAATAATGTAATAAGATACCAAAATAGGAAAATTAGAAAGTTACTGATTACTGTAATGTTGGAAACTACTGCATTTTCTATAGTGAAAAGGTACTTCAACTACCTAACGTTTTTTTTCAAGGGAAGCTTTCGTCTATAATATGGTAAGTGGACCTGTAATTAAGTTAAATTGTGAAACAAACCCTAACCCCATAACTTTAGAGAAGGCTAGAGATATTATTGAAGATGACAGCACTCCAAGTCTAAGTTTACACTTGACAAGAACAGTGATTCCGGAAATCAGAGTGATAGAATTAGGACGAAACCCGTTGGGTTGAAATGAGACTTGGTTGATACGCTTCTCAAGCCACATCATCATTCTCTGGTACAAATACCACATATACTTATTTCGATTGTGTATATAGCAATGTACATGGCATCGATAAGCGATGGTTATCTGTCGAAAATCGTTAATATATATAGAAAAATAGGTCTTCACAAATTTCTCCTAATGTTGCAACATTGGATCCATATCACTATCCAATCTTTCGCCAGTTTCTAAAATGTATGGTTCACCATGCAAATAAGATACAGACATATCTAATAATGAATACGAGTCATCATACTTCGGACTAGCATATTCACTACCAAACCATAAATTATCACCAAATATTTCTGTATCTTTTAAGACAGCCATTATAGTGGGATTCATCACCTCAACTGTGTATATTGTTTCTATTACCCCATTTATACTCAATATATTAGAAAGCTGCTCTTCTGCAGGAATTGATTTATGTCCAATAGAACCCTCTTTATCAACTGGAGCAAACGTCGTTTGTTTACTAAAAATTATATTAGCGCTAAATAAAAGTAACAAAGTAATTCCAAATAAAATCCGCCAAAATAATTGTTGTGCTAAAATAAGTGCAAGAGTTTAAATAATTTCCACGTAAAAAGTACAAAAAAACAGCAGTTTTTCCAGCTGCTGTTAAAATCCTTTCTACCTAAAAAGAGGTATGTTACTTAAAACGATTCATGTTATGTAATCTAGACAACTAAAGTTTTCTCTCATAAAAAAAGGGACTGTGACAAACTGGTATGCTACCCCTATCTAGGACAAGGAAATAATTAAATCCTAGATAGGGGTATTTAGCATGAAAAAAAGAAGAATACATCTCAGCCCAGAAGAACGCGTAGAAATTGTCGAAAGATACCTCAGACATGAAATCAGTTTAAGTAGTGCAGCGAAGAAAGCAACTGTCTCCACAGAAACGATGAGGCAATGGTGTGCCTTATATAAAAGTGAAGGTCCCACGGGCTTACTGCCCCCTTTGAATTATAAGAGCTATCCCAAAGAACTTAAACTGGCAGCTGTTCACGAATACCTCGCTGGCTATGGAAGTCTGATGACTATCGCCCATAAATATGGATTAAGAAGTAAAACACAGCTAATTAATTGGGTCAGGAGGTATAATACTCATAAAGACTTCAAGTCAGAAAGTGGTGGAAGTAGAATGAGTCAATCTCGTGAAACCAGTCAACAAGAACGTCAAATGATTGTGTTGGATTGTCTGGCACATGATAAGGACTATGGCGCTATGGCAATTAAATACCAGGTCTCCTATCAAAATGTTTACAACTGGGTAAAGAAGTATGAAGCTTTGGGAGTTGAAGGACTACAAGATCGACGCGGTCGACGGAAAGCCCAGCAGATTAGCCGTACTTCGGAGGAAGAAACCGCTATTGAAATGGCTAAGTTGAAGAGAGAAATTGAGCGTTTGACCATGGAGAACGACTTGTTAAAAAAACTAAAGGAATTAGAAGGGAGGAATCGTTGGGGCAATTCAAAAAAGCTTTAGCTTATCAGGCGATCAAGCGCTTACACGAAGAAAAAAAGTATCCTATCCAACCGATGTGCACCTTCCTGCAAGTCACACGTTCAGCCTATTATAACTGGTTAAAACAACCGAAAAGTATGCGCGAACAAGCGAATCGTCAAGTTGCAGAGATAATCCATACCATCCACGAGAAACATCCGGATATGGGGTATCGCCGCATCAAAGATGAACTGAAACGAACCTATCACATGATTATTAATGATAAACGGGTTTTGCGCATCTGTCGTCATGAACAAATCCAGTCTATGATTAAGCATCCAGCGAATTGCATCACGAGGCATGCTTATGTGCCTTACCATAAAGCGAAGAATATCTTGAATCGGCAGTTTCACGCGGAGAAACCCAATCAGAAATGGGTAACTGATGTTTCTGAATTCAAGTATTGTTAAACGCAACTGAAAAAGGGGCCACTGGATGATTCAAAAAGGGGCCAAAAATTAGTTTAGCCATTTCTTTGTATCTTCTACACGAAAAGATGGACCACTGAGATCCAACACATGAGCCCGATGGGCCAAACGGTCCACCATTGCTGCTGTAAGCATTGGATCTTTAAAGGTTTCTTCCCAGCGATCGAAGGACAGGTTCGTCGTGATGATCATCGAGCCGGCAGTCGTTCGATTCGAGAGAAGATTAAAGAGAATCTCGCTTCCTATTTGATCAAATGACACATAACCTAATTCATCTAGAATAACTAAGTCGTATTTGCCAAACCGGCGCTTATAAAAATTCAACTGGTTCGCACTCATGGATTCTTTTAGTTCGATGACCAAGTTAGGGATATTCGTAAAGAGGACACTTTTTCCGGAAAGACAGGCTTCCATTCCGAGAACAGTTGCTAAATGGGTTTTCCCAACGCCAGGATTGCCCATTAAAATAAGATTCTCTTTTTGATCGATGAATCGTAATGTTTTCAACTCTTTGATTTGTTTCTTCATTTTCACTTCTAAATGACTGTCCATGTAGTCATCGAACGTCACTTTACTTGGCAATTTTGATTGACGAATCAGTGTTTGAATCCGATTGTTTTGCCGCTGTTCAATCTCTAACGTAAGCAGCTGTGTAAGAAACTCCTCAAAATTTTGATCCAGGTCGATCGCTTGCTGGAGTAAAGTGGAATAGTTTTTCTTCAGATAAGGTAATTTTAATTGCTTGGCATATGCTTCGATCATTTATTGGCCGCCTTTCTCACTTGGTGGATCAGATTATATTCCTGCAGTTGGTTTCTCGCTTCATTTACCGCTCGACTAGGTGGTGTTTTAGAGACCTTATGGTCTTTCAACGCTTCTTCTTCTAACTGGATGATCAATTGATCCAAAGAGATACTTAAATGATTTTCAATAAATTGAAGAAATCTACGCGGGGTCTTTTGATAATACTGAAGAAAACAATGCCGCAACTTAGGTGTCTTCTTCAAAACAAGCGAGTGTTCCAATGACTTAGGCTTCCGTAAAAAAGTCGTTAAATAATGACGAATATCGATCGAGTATTGCTTTTCTCCCTTCTGAATAAGGTGTGTCGCGATAATCTGGCTGGAACCGACAATTTTCAGTTCATTGAGATAACGTTTCACGATGACTTTCTGACCAACCAGATAATCTGGAACGGAATAGTAGTTGCCATTCACATGGACAAAACTATATTTATCTACGGTTTGCTTTGTAGTGATACCGTAGTCATAAAATCCTCGGAGCGGCTGTAATTGTGCCTGTTCCACAGCGATCGTCGAGTCTAAGTTTAATTCAAGTATAGCTTGATCTAAATGTTTTTGGGCATGTCCAATCGATTCAAACTCATACTGTTTTGTGAACGCTTTTCGGCGTAAAACCTGCACACTTTTCTCTACGTGTCCCTTTTCATGGCCGCTGAAGGGATTGGTCACCACTGGCTCAAAGCGATAATAAAGAGCCATTTTCACTAACTCGTCATTGAGTTCCTTCTCATGTCGGCCGACAAAGCGTTTCACTACGTTTCGCATATTGTCATAAACAACCGTAGAGTAAACACCCTGAAGCTGTTCAAAGAAACAAATATGGGCATCCAAGAAAACCTGTTGGTTGGCAGATTCATAGAGCTTTCCCCAGCGGTAACCAGAAGCTGGGCAAGAGAATACCGCGATCGTCAATGTTCTCTTTTGTTGGTTGATCAGACATTTTACTTCACCAAAATCAAACTCGGTTCGATAACCCAATGGGTAAAGCTGCTTGATATACGCCTCTTTTTTTGCTTGAAGTTTTTCTCGAATATATGGACGTAATGTACTCTGTCCAATATCAAACCCTTCTGATACCAACATTTCGTGAATCGCTACAGTGGTCAATCGTTGTTTATGAGGACCAAGCTGTTTGGCTTTTAATTGATCAAATGCGAGAATTTCTTCGACCCGTTGGTCGATTTCAGGTGTATATTTTCTAGGTTGCCTATTCTCTGTTTGATAAGTTGGTGGAGCCGTTAACTGCTCTTTTTTTATCGGATTGGCAGGATCTTGTTCCAATGATCGTTGTGCTGCTTGATACTGCCGCCAGTAACGACCAACAGTTTTTCGATTGAGACCCAGTTCTTTCGCAACAGAACGTTGAGAACGGCCACCTTCCAGCAGACGAATGATTGTTAATTTATCCATAAAAGTTATCACTCCAAGACCTCCAATAAGTAAATTGATTCTTTACTTATTGTGAGTTAGTAGTGGTCCCTTTTTCAACCATCGTTTCTATGAAAAGTGGCCCCTTTTTAAACTAGCATAAACAAGTATTTTATTGGTTCCACTGTGCATAAACTCTATTTAAGTGCGATACTTGATCTCTATGATCATCGCATTGTCACTTATGCACTAGGTGATACCAATGATTTGAATCTGGTTTTCAATACGTTTGATCAAGCGGTTGAGTTAGAGCCAAAGGCTCACCCTCTTTTTCACAGTGACCAAGGGTTTCAATACACCCACGCTGACTTTTTTACCCGAATCACAAAAGCCGGCATGATTCCGAGTATGTCTCGTGTAGGGAAATGTATCGACAACGGGCCAATGGAAGGTTTTTGGGGAATGCTTAAACGAGAGAACTACTATGGACGCAAGTTCACTAGTCGTGAGAAACTCGTTGCCATGATCTCTAGCTATATTGAGTATTACAATACTGGGCGTTATCAACGAAGACTACAGATAATGACACCTATAGAGTTTCACAATAATTATTATAAAGCTGCTTAAATCATCGAACTATATCAAAAAGACTACCTATCTATTTTGATAAGTAGTCTGCAAATCTATTTTACTATTTCACTGTCCTATTGACGGGGAGCACACCAAACACCCATGGCGGTTCCCGCCACCAAACAGAATGAAAACAAAAAAGAATCGACCTACAGGTCATTTCCTGTCATACTAAAACTGACAGGAAATGACCTGTAGGTCGATTACTTATTGAGGTTCTTCTCCAAGTTGACCTTGAGTGACAAACTAGATCATTCTACTTATTTGTACCAATCATTAGGTCATAGAACCTGCGTATAAAAATAAATCGTTTCTATAAGTAGAATAGCCTCTTCTGCCCTTTTTTTCAAGGAGGTTTTTTATTATGGAAGATGTACTTCGTTCTTGTTGTGCTGGATTAGACATCCATCAAAAAGTCATTGTTGCCTGTGTTATTCGCTCTATTGATGGAAAAAAACGCCCGGAAAAGTTTTTCGCCAGCTTCGATACCACTACTCGTGGGTTGTTCGAATTATCTGATTGGTTGGTGTCCTATGACGTCACACATATCAGTATGGAAAGTACTGGAGTCTATTGGAAATGTGTCTGGCGGATTCTACAGAACCATTTTGAGCTACAATTGGCCAATCCTCGTCAGATCAAAAATATCCCAGGGAAGAAAACCGATATGAAGGATGCGGAATGGATCGCCCGCCTTACTCGTTTGGGGGTCGTTCCTACCAGTTTCGTTCCACCGGAACCGATTCAGGAATTGAGAGACTTGACTCGGGAAAAGAATCGCGGGCATATGGTCTTACAGAATGCCGGAATCAAATTAACTTCAGTGATAAAAGATATCTATGGGAAATCCGGAAGAGCCTTACTTTATGCCTTGATTGAGGACAAATCCATTACAGAAAGTCTCATTCTTACGTGTGTTTATACGACTTTGCGTAGAAAAGTTCCTCAATTGATGGAATCCTTAGAAGGATTTATGACACCACATTATCGTAAAATGTTAGCTCTTCATCTCACTCAAATCGAGTGTTTGGAAAATCAAATAAAAGAAGTCGAAGAAACAATCAACGACTATCTCGCGCCTTATGAAGAGTATGTGGAACGTTTAGAGGAAATACCAGGAATCAATCGCCGAACGGCAGCTGTTGTACTAGCAGAAATTGGGTTAGATATGTCGGTATTTCCGACAGCCGGGCATTTAGCTTCATGGGCGGGGGTCTGTCCAGGAAACAACCAGAGCGCCGGAAAAACGCGAAGTAAAAGAGTAAGGAAAGGCAATTCTTATTTGAAAAAAGTATTGGCTCAAGGAGCAGCGGCGATTTCCCAAGGGAAATCTAATCGAATACGGGCATTTTTCTTTCGTTTAAGAAAGAACGCCGGTCATAAAAAAGCAATTATTGCGACAGTACATCTACTGTTGCGAATCATTTATCGGATGCTTTCCGATCAGTCACGTTACCAAGAACTTGGAGGAAATTATTTATCAAATAGAAAGAACACCTCAATCACGATTAACTGAAGTGTTCTATACCATTTTGGCTAACTACGCGATTAGTAGGAGGTAGCCTTTTTTTGTTTTTTTAGAGTTTTAGTTTTCGTATAATAAGTCATAGATTTAAAAGTAAAAAACCTTATGAAACGACTGAAACCAGTTCATTTCATAAGGTTTTTTGGGTACAATAAAAGAGTACAGATTGCACTCCGTACTCTTCCCATTCTAACCTCCATCTCGACTCGCTCCGCTCATCGAGTCAAATAGTAATGAAAACTGATGCGGATTTCAGTTTATAATGGAACTAGGAGAGGCACACTACAAAGCACGGTGAGGTAAGTTGTAGGAAACCTCCGGTTTAAACCAGTATTCTAACCAGTGTAAGGCCAGGGCATTCAAGCACAAATGAGTGGAACGTTAGAGTCCGCACACTAATCATTGTTTTAACAACTTCTGTTAAATGCTGCCCCGGCCAGTCACTGCCTCTCCGCTACTTATAGAAAGGGGCGAAGAATCATGAAAGTCGTTTATCCCGTTTGTTGTGGTATTGATGTGCACAAAAGCTTTTTAATAGCTACCGTCATCACCACGAAAGCTGGCGAATTAACGCCGCATTATCAGAAAAAACGATTTTCAACTTTTAACAACCAGATTCTGGCATTGAAAGACTGGCTGTTAGAATGCAAGTGCTACGATGTTTGTATGGAAAGTACCGGTAAGTACTGGGTCCCCGTTTCCAATTTGCTTGAAGACGTGATGAACGTCACGATTGCGAACCCCAAATGGGTTCGTGCAGTAAAAGGAAACAAAGATGATAAGAAGGACTCCAAATGGATTGCCGAACTATTCCGTATGGGATTGGTAAGAGGCAGTTTTATCCCTGAAAAAGATGTTCGAGTCTTGCGTGAGTTTACTCGTTATCGGACCCGATTAGTCAGTCATCGTTCTAGCGAGAAAAATCGACTTCAAAATGCCTTTACCGTTGGTAATGTTGCCATGGACTCTGTAGTTTCTGACATGTTTGGTGTCAGCTCTAAGAGAGTCCGAGATTATTTGATTTCAAGTAAAGCGTTTGATCCGAATCATGTGCTCGACTTGCTTCATGGAAGCATGAAGCCTAAAGGACAGGAGCTCATCCAATCAATTGAAGGTTACTCTTTTACAAATGAACAGATTATTCGAATTCAACTGATTGAAGAACACAAAACTTACCTTGATCACTCGATTAGCTTCCTTGATTACCTATTGGACCAAATGGTTGAACCCTACGAACCAGCTATTCAACTACTAGAGACGATTCCAGGGATTCGTCGCCAATCAGCTATCCAAATTATTTCTGAAATTGGCATTGATATGTCTCAGTTCTCACAGTCAAAAAGATTATGTTGCTGGGCAGGACTTTCTCCTAGTAGTAATGAATCTGCTGGTAAAAAGAAATCTGTCCGCATCTCTCGAGCTGGCGTTTATTTAAAACCAACACTTGTCCAGTGTGCTCACGCTGCGGTAAAAGCGAAAGAGAAGCATCCCTATTACCGTTTAAAATATGAGCGTATTTATAAACGACGAGGTAAAAAGCGCGCGATCATCGCAATCGCTCGGATGATGCTTACAGCTATTTACCATATGCTTTCGACTGGAGAAGTTTGGAATCCGACTGACTTGTATAAGATTGACATGCCAGACAATCTTATTCAAAAGCAGAAAGATAAAGCTCTTAAACAAGCAACCAAACTACTCATTTCAGAAGGTTTATTACCAGATGATTTTGTTAGAAAAGACTTAGCACCACTCATCTAAATAACTTTTTTATCGTCGGACCTGTCGTTTTTGACGTTTATTTGGTGTGCGCTTTATTTATTGGACTGCTTCTTATCCTAGATGGATTAGTTTTCACACTAATCCTCGAAAGGACTAAAATCATGCATACTTATTATAACATGAATCAACTAACTTTAGATATTACTACTTCCTATATTCCTAAAAAAGAGAATACGGCTTGGTTCATCAATGAACTGGTTGAATCGCTTCAAATCAGTGACCCGTATTTTTTTGGAAGACCTAGAGAATACGACTTAGCTGCTATGTTGAAATTAGTTTTATTTGCCTACACTCGTAGTGTGTTCAGTAGTCGTAAGATTGAACAACTGGCAGAAGAGAGCCTACCGGCTCGTTGGTTGACGCAAGAACAGCTGCCTTCTTATCGGACAATTGCTCGTTTTAGGGTTTCTGTCGAAATAGAGAACCTACTTACTAAAGGGCTGGATTCATTGGTCGATTATCTGCGGAAATGTCAATTGATTGATGACGCAGTGTTTATTGATGGAACGAAAATTCTAGCCGATGCGAATAAATACAGCTTTGTCTGGAAAAAGAGCACTATTAAATTTGATCAGATGAATCGAGAGACCATTCTTCAGATGATGGCGTAATTGAAAGAAGCTTATCGAAACAAGCAAATCCCTGATGGTTCATCCCTCACGCTAGAGATGGTTGATGAAGTCATTACTCGAATGGAGCTGCGTCTTGAAGAGTTAGAGGAGAAAGTGAAGGAGACCAAGAAGGTCTCTCCTAACCCAGCGAAACAAGAACGGCGGACACTAAAATCACAGAAACCTAAGTTGATAGAACGGCGTGAAAGGATGGTTGAACACCAAACTCGACTGTCTATTTGTGGTACTCGAAATAGTTATTCAAAAACAGATTATGGGGCTACTTTTATGTGAGTCAAAGAAGACCCGATGAGAAATGGTCAATTAAAACCTGCCTATAATTTACAAATTGCGACCTGTAACCAGTTTGTGTTAGGCTATGACGTTTATCAAAATCCAACAGACACAAAAACACTGATTCCATTGTTGGAAAGAATGAACATAGCTGAACAAGAGAAGACATACCTTGTAGCAGATGCCGGCTACGGTTCTGAAAGAAACTATCGCTATTTGGAGGATGAGTTATCGACACATACTGCATTGATCCCTTATGGGACAATGCGCAAAGAAAAAAGTCGTAAATGGCAAACGGATGAACGAAAAATAATGAACTGGATGTATCATGCAGAAGAAGACTATTACATTGACTCCAAAGGAGTTCGATTCAATTTTAATGCCTATCGAAAACGTCCTGATAAAGAGGGATTTGTACGAGATTTCAAAGAATACCAAGCAGAGAAGTATGATGAGAATAAACGGGTGATTCCAGAAGCTTTGACTCGAAAAGGAAACAGAAGAAAGATTACGGTCAATCCTTCGTGGGAATATTTTAAGGCAAAACAAAGAGAATTGCTTTCAACTTCAGAAACAGGTAAGATTTACGCGCGTCGAAAGATTGATGTGGAGACTGTTTTTGGAAGTATGAAAGCTTGTTTAGGTTTCACACGATACCATGTTCGAGGATTGGCGAACGTCCGAAAGGAATCAGGCATCGTTGTCATGGCATTAAATATGATGAAACTGGCT